>NZ_FNKB01000002.1:0-300000 GCF_900102345.1 Leucobacter chromiiresistens
GGGGAAGCTCCATAGAAGAACGGTTGCGAAGCCCGGCAAACGCACCTGGCCGACCGGCTCGATTCGGCGGCGAAGGCATTGACCGCGGCTGCAGTGACGGTCACCGTCATAATGTTGCTGCTGCGTCTTGAAGACGTTCTCGTGAATTGAGGGTGCGCGGCACCACCGCCCGTGAGCCGCGCACCCCGGAAGGAATGAGAAAGGGCCGGTCGCTATCGCGCTCCGGCCACTTGCTCAACACTCAAGGTAGGGGGTGACACTAGGGGGCGGTCAAGCCTCCGTGCCACCCGGCGTGTCGCGCATGATTCTGCGGAGCTTCGCCTGGTGTGCAGGCCACGCTTTGAGGTTCTTGCGATACCAGGCGAACAACGTAGTTTCGTGCACGATCCGTCGGCCCTCTGCGTCGAGCTGCATCGGCATCCGTGTCGTCGCCAGCGCTGCAGGGCACGCTTAGAACGGCCGACCTGCTCGGCAGCCTCCCGGTAGGTCAGCCATTCGCTCATGCCTCGAGGTAGTCCTTCCAGGGCCAGGAGTCCCGGCATCCGTCACACCTCATGGTGGGTTCGTCCGCCGATTCTTCGTACGTGGGGTGAATCAGGCGCTCTCCGCAGGTTGGGCACGGTCTGCGCCGGTAGGCGCGGAACTTCGGCTCGGCTCGCGGGTAGCGTCCGCGTACTTCGCGGATGAGGTCGATGAGCGACTCGGGGGCGTCGTTCAAGGTCGCATCATGGGCGATCTGGTGTGTGCACGCGATGAGCCACCGGATGATCTCGGTCGACATCGCGAACGCATCGGACGGGGTGCAGAGCGGCAGCCCTTGCGGTTCGTCGCGTCCCGACCACATGCGGGCGCGGAGCGGGCGTGGGGAGGCGCCGCCGATCTTCTCCGCGACCTCGCGCCCGAAGATGATCAGGGTTGCGTAGAGCAGGTCGGCGTCGTCGGCGGGGTCGACGCGGTATGGAAGCCTGGCCTTCTCGCTCGTGCCCGACACGACGACGGCGCTCGTGTCCTGCGCTGCGAGGGTGTTCTCCGCGAGCTCGCGCATGTGCATGAGCTGGAACGGCACCTGCTCGAGGTGCCACTTGAACGAACCCGACCATGAGCTCTCAGTCTGCATGCGATTTCTCCTCGTATCCGGTGGCGCGGCGAGCGCGCTGCTCGCGACGGCGGGTTCGTTCTTCGCGGCGACGAGCGCGGCGGATCCAGGCGTCGCCGGCGGCCTTCGCCCACGCGGCGGTCGGACGCCAGAGGTCGACGATGCTGCGCGGGTTGTATCGCTCGATCGTGCCGTCCACGACGCGGGCCTCGTAGCCGAACGGGATGTCGCCGAACGGGGTCTGCGCCTCTGCCGCGTGCACGATCACGGCGAGCTCGCGGCTCATCGCCCCTCACCTCGCAGCCACTCGGCGACGAGTTCGGCTATCTGCCGACCGAGGGTGTTGCCGAACGTCGACCACGTCCACTCGCGGGAGTCGATCATGTCGGCCAACTCGGCGAGCTTCGCTTCGTCTACCTCGACCGGAGCGGCGAGAGCGTCAGCGGCTTCGCGCATCGTGTCGGCGCACTCATGCGAGTACCAATCGACCACCTCCGCGCCGTGCCGAAGTCGCGCGGTCAGCTTCTCGCGGTCGCCTGTTACCGTTGCCGCATGATCCTCGGACTCGGCCTCGCAGGCGGGGCATTTCGGTTCAGTCACACCGTCCCGCGCCGTAGCACCGCACTCGGCCTCGCGCTCCTCGGCATCGTGGTGCTCGCCCGCTGGATCGGCGGGACGCCGACGCTGACCCGCCGTGGCAGCTTCCATAGCGGCAGTGCTTGATCGCGCATGCGGTCCGGTACTCGTCGTCGCGCGTGCCCGTCGGCGACCCGCCGAGCTCGCCGTTCGTAGGCCAGTCTTCGCCCGGCTCGAGGCACGCGAGAGCACGTGCAGCCGCCTCAATCTGTTCCTCGGGTACGCCACCCTGCACGGGGGCCTTCTGGTTCGTCATGGTGTCGCCTCTCGGTAGTCTGTGCGCATGGAAAATGCGCAGCTCTTGTTCTTCATCTACATCGCCGCCGGGATCGTCGGCTTCGTGCTGTTCTGGCTGCTGCTGTGGGCTGTCATTCGCGCCGGTGTTCTTTCTGCTCTTCGTGCTCACTCGGATGAGCAGCGGGAGCAGGCCGACTTCGATAGCTGCCGACCTCCGCTCCTTCGGGAGGTCGAGTGATGTTGGGGGAGCCCCATGCGGGCGAGGGCGTCGAGGTCGGTCTCGGTGAGAGGCGCGTAGGTGGTCATCGTGCTGCTCTGACTTCGTCGAGTGCTGCGCCGAGGTCGGTGACGGTGGTGACGTGGCGCTTGAGGGGGTTGATGAAGATGCGGAGGCGGCGCTGACGGTGTGGGTGCCTTCGCCGATGGTGGTGCCGTGGGTGTCGGTGATGTGTACGACGGTGCTGGCGCGGGTGATGCGGTAGCCGCTGGTGGTGACGGTTTCGTCGACGAGTTTCGGGCTGATCTTCGCCATGTCGGGTGCCTTTCTCAGAAGGGGGTGGTGTCGGTGGTGTCGGTGGTTTCGGTGGTGGCGGGTTCGAGGGGTGGGGTGTGCCGGGGAGTGGTCGGCCGCATTCGTGGGCGGGGAGGATTGCGTTGGGTGGGCCGTGGTGGTGTCGGCGGTGCCATTCGGGGTCTCGGCGGGTGAGTGTGGGCGGCCTGCTCGTCGGTGGAGGTTGTAGGTGGGGCGGCCCGATGATGATGCAGGCGGCTTCGATGTCGGCGGGGGATTTTCGACGGGGTCGGCTCGTCGGGTGCCGTGGGTGGGCATGAGGTCGGAGAAGTCCCATTGGGTGGCGAGCACGGGGGCGTGGCATCGGGGGCATTCGGCGGGGAAGGCGTGGTGTTTCATGGCCGGCCTCGAGGGCCGTCAGGGACCGATTTCGCGCTTACTGGCATCGGCTGCGTATAGGTAGGGGCAGAACCCTCTGTTGCCCTGTTACCTATCAATGAGCTGGCGTACTTCGAAATATCGGTCCCTATCGGTCCCTGAGTCGCGTTCTGTCCCGTGATTTCAGCGAAGTTGGCAGGGCCAGTTGCTGATTTTGGTCGGTCCCTTTCGGTCCCTTTCTGTCCCTCGTTGGCCGCGGGCAGGGACCGATCGCAGGGCGCGTTACTCCGGTTGCTCATCGGTCGGCCCAGTGTGTGCCGAACAGGCCGCCCTGCGACTGGTCGTCGGATTCGGCTTCGTGCTCGGCGAGCATGAGTCCGGTGTAGTAGCGGCGACCGTTCGACTTCGCGACGTCGATGTCGAACTTCTGCCGCAGCTGTCGCCCGAACGACTGGCCGGAGAGCTCGCGCTCGTTCTCGTCGCGACACCACTGGTCGTAGACGCGGCGCAGTTCGGAGGTCTGGATGCGGGCGTGTTCGCCGCCGCCGAGGATGCAGCGGTCTTCGATGAAGCGGGCGAGGTGGTCCTCCTCTTGCTGGTAGGTGGCGGTGGCGGCGCGCACGCTGTCGGGTTCGCGGACGCCGTTGGCGACGTAGTCGACGCATCCTTGGATGAGCCAGGCGAGGATGCCGGGGCCTTCTTCGTCGACGAGTCGCTGCTGCAGGTTCTCGATGCGTTCAGATTCGGGGATGATGCGGGTGAAGGGGATGAGGCGTAGGCGGCGCCAGAAGCTGTTGCCGCCGGACTCGACCTTGGGCTGGTTGTTGCCCATGAGCCAGAGCGTGTGCGAGGGGTTGAAGGTGAAGAAGTCCTGCCGCATGAAGCGGGCGGTGATCTTGTCGCCGCCGGTGAGGGCTTTCACTTTGGCTTCGTCGAATCGGGTGCCCTCGTTGATCTCGGCGGCGACGACGAAGCGGCGGCCCTGCAGGGATGCGAGTTCGGTTTCGTGGCGGTCGCGGCCGGCGAGGAGGAACCCGTGGGGTGCTTCGGTGGCGTAGTCGCCGAGGAGGGTGGTGAGCGTTTCGAGGTAGACGGTCTTGCCGTTGCCGCCTGCGCCGTGGAGGAAGGGGAGGATGTGCTCGACGACGGTGCCGGCGAGCGAGAGGCCGGCGAGGCGCTGCACGTACGTGATCATGGGTTCGTCGTCGCCGAAGGTGGTGTGCAGGAACCGGGTCCAGAGCGGGGTGGGTCGTTCGGGGTCGGGTGCGACGCTGGTCTGCTTCGAGTGGTAGAGGTGTGGGGTGGCGGGGGTGACGGCGCCGGTGGTGAGGTCGACGACGCCGCCGGGGGTGTTGAGCTGCCAGGGGTGCGTGTCGAACTCGGCGGCGGCGGTGCGCATGGTGGGGAGTGCGCGGGCGAGGCGGACGACGTTGGGTGAGGGCGCGAGTGCTGAGTGAGCGGACGCGGTGCTTGCGGATCTGGTCGTTATCGGTGGGGAGTCGGTCGGCAATGTCGAGTGCTGCCTGCAGGGCGGGGGCGTCGTCGGGCGCCCATTCCCAGCGGGTGCCGGTCCACTCGGCCCAGCGGCCGGCGTCGGGGATGAAGCGCAGCTGCGAGGTGTAGTCGGCGGCGAGGAGGCGGGCGTTGCCGGCGTCGGTGAGGTCGGCGGAGTCGGAGCCGACGAGCGGTGAGGGTGCGGGCGCGGTGACGGTGTTGCTGTGGTCGATGACGGCGAGCTCGCCGGCGCGCGGTACGGCGGTGAGGTGGCGGGCGGGTGCGAGCGGGCGGGGTGCGCGGTGTCCGTGCCCGTCGGCGGCGAGCTGCTTCGCGGCGGCGGCGTGGTCTCCTCCGTGCTCGAGGAGGGCGTACGCGCCGAACTTCGTGTACGGGGTTTCGGGTTCGAACGCGGTGCTCGACGTGAACACGTAGAGGCGGTCGCGGTCGTCGGCGCGGCCGGTGCTCGCGCTGATGCCGTCCTTCTTGCCGGGCCGGCACCAGTAGCGGAGGTTGCCGCGCTGGTGGATGAGGGTCCACCCGTGGGGGGTGAGGATGTCGGCCCAGTCGGTCTTCTGCTCGAAGTCGTCGCCGGGGGTGATGTCGCCGTCGTGCTGCTGGTAGGTGGACCAGATCGCGGCGACGGGCCCGTTGGGCTGGGTGGGGGTGGTGTCGACGGTTTCGTCGATGGTGCGGATGAGGGCGTGCAGCTGCTCGCGTTCGTCGCTGGTGATGGTGGGGACGGTGGCGGGGCCGCCGGCGAGCCGCATCCAGGCTTTCCCGGAGGGGTGCGCAGTGCCGCCGGTGGGTGCGGCGACGACGAACCCGCCTTCGCCGCGGGTTTCGGCGAGGGTGATGCGGTCGGGGCCGGCGGCGAGCTTCGTGTTGCCGGGCACGTCGGCGTTGGCGAGGCGGTAGAACCAGTGCACGCCGCCGGAGGGTGAGAGTTCGAACCAGCCGGTGGTGATGCGGTCCCAGAGCTCGGTGAGGCCGGTGGCGTCGGCGAGTGCTTTCAGTTCGGGGACGCGGTGCGCGGCGCGGCCTTCGAGCTCAAGCATTTCGAGGGCGCCGGAGATGCGTCCGGTGATGAGGCCGACACCGACGGTGGTGCCTTCGCGCATGAACCAGGCGTCGAGCTGGTCGATGTCGGCGCGCTGCTGCGTGTACTGCTTCCATGCGATGGCAGGTCGTTTCGTGCCGTCGGTGGCGACGGGAACGACCGAGATGCCAGCCTGGAACAGCTCTGCGACGGTGGCGGCGTAGGTCAAGGGGTTACTCCTGGTGTGCGAGGGTGGCGCGCGACGCTGCGATGGTGATGTCGACGCGGGGGTATGCGTGGAGGCTGGATGCGGTGATGCGGGTGCCGCCTCCCTGGGCGGGCATGGTGCGGGTGATCTTCCAGCTGCCGTCCTGGTTCTTGATGTGGACGATGTCGCCGGCGCGGATGAGGCGGCGGGGTGCGAGGTCGCGCATGGTGTTCCCTGTCTGGGGTGGGGCGTGGGCGCCGCCGGTGTGGTCGGCGCCCACGCGGTTCGGGTGGGGTTAGAAGGTGCCGGCGGCGATGTGCTGGACCTGCTCGGCGGTGAGGCCGAGCGCGGTCTGGATCAGCGCGCTCTCGCTGCCGATCGCGAGCAGCTGCTTCGCCTTGTCGTACTGCTCCTGGGTGACGCCGACGGGCAGCGACGGGGCGAACGCGGCGGGCGCCGGCGCGGCCTGCGGTGCGGGCGCAGGTGCTCCCTGCGGTGCGGGGGCGGCCTGCGGTGCCGCGGGTGCGGCTGCGGGCTGGGCGAGGCCGGTCGCGGGCGGCGAGTACTGCGCTTGGTACAGCTTCTTCGGGTTCGCGGGGTTCTGGCTCGCGGGGTCGTTGCCGGTGTACTGCACAGTGAGGGTGCCGCCGACCTGCACGTCCTGCGCGCCGGCGGCGCTGATCGCTGCGAAGATCGCCTTCTTCATCGCGGTCGACGACACATACAGGGTGCGGTCGCCGTCGTCGTTGCCGTCCTCGCGGGGCGCGTTCGTTTCGGTGAGCGGCACGACGACCTGCATCTTCGGGTCGCCGTTGGGCCAGTAGTCGGGTTCCTGCGACCCGAACTTCGTGGCCTGCTTCTCGAAGGGCAGCTGCGCGATCTTCCCCGTGATGCGGGCGCCGATCTCGTTGAACTTGACGCCCTTACCGGTGCTGGTTGCAAACAGTGACATGGTGTTTCCTCGTTTCGTTGTTGCGTTATTGGAAGAGGTTGAGGCGCTGCGGTTGCGGCGTCTGCGGTATCTGCCCGAGGCCGGGCAGAGGTTGGAGGGTGGCGGCCGGCGGCGCGGGCGCCGGGGTCGCCGGTCGGGAGATCACGGGCCCGGTGCCGGCTTCGAACACGCTGCGCCGCTCGGGCTGCGGGCGTTCGCGTGAGCACCACGGGCACCACTCGTCCGCGCACAGCTCCTTCGTGCGCAGCGCGGCCTCGAGGCCGACGATCTGCAGCAGCCCGTACAGCGCGTTGAGCCGATTGAGGGCGTCGAGCGCGAGGTGCGGGTTGTACGGCTCCTGCCACCAGTACGACTTCCCGAGCTCGCCGTCGCGGGGAAGGAACGAGATCGCGACGTGCTTCGCGTCTCCCCATCCGCCGGTCTCGGTGAAGCCCTTCCCGTAGAGGTGGGCCTGCACGCGGTACTGCTGCGATGGGCCGTGGAGGCGGTACTTCGTGAGCTGCTTCGGGCCGATGATCTTGTGGTCGATCACCGTGCCCGTGGGGACGTGGAACAGGTCGCTGTGCCCGGTGATCGGTGTCGCATCGGGGCCGGCGCCGAGCATCCCGACGGTGATCTCCCACTCGGTCACCCAGTCCGTCTTCGCGACGTCGCCGGATGGGTTCGTTGCGTCGAACCAGCGTTCGAGCTGGTCGTGCACGGCGGTCCCGACTGCGGGCTTCCACGCGGGCGGGCGCGGGGGTTCTTCGACGCCGGCGATCTTGTACAGGATGCGGCGGTCGCATTCGATGCCGATCTCGCTGGGCCCGATGCGCTTCTGCAGGGAGCGGGGGTGGGCGGCGATCGCGTTCTCGATCACCCCCTTGTAGAGGGCTTCGACGGGATGCTCGGTCATGGCGGCGGCTACTTGATCGTGACCGACGGGGCGGAGTACGTCTTGAACTCCTCGAGCGCGGTCGGCGCGAACTCCTTCTTCACCTGCGCGGTGTCGAGGCGCGTCGACGTCGTGTACAGCTGCGGGAACTGCTCGGCCGGGTAGGCGGCTTCGAGCTGCTTCGCGTCGAGCGTGCCGCGGCGCGCGATGACGACCTTCGCGTGCTGCGTCTCGTGGGTGCCGTCGCCGAGCTTCTCGATGATCTGCAGGTTGATGGTCTGCTTCTCCTCGGTGGCGCGGGCGATGAGGTCGTCGAGTTCGACGCGGCGGAGTACGAGGTTGTCGACGGTCTGCTCGGTGTGCGGGGAGGTGGTGGTGGTCATGGTGCTCATTCCTTCTCGTTGTGGGTGTCCTGGCCGAGGATGCGGCGCAGGGTGGGGAGCGTCATGGTGACGTTCCACGCTTCGGGGGCGGTTTCGTCGATGCCGGTGAGGCCGGCGGGGGAGACGACGATGCCGAGGTCGGCGTCGTTGTCGCCGCGCTCGAGTTCGGCGAGCTCGAGGCGCGCGTTGTCGTGCCCGTCGGACAGTGCGGGGGTGTCGAACACGGTCGCCGTGATGGTGTCGCCGAGCGGGCTGCGCAGCCCGGTCACGGTGGTGCTCTCCGGCGCGCCTGCAGGGTCGACGCCGAGGAGGTTCCGCACCCACGCCGCGGGGCTGCCGAGCGCGACGCTCACGACGTCCTCCCGGCCGCCGCGACCGGCTCGTCGACGATCTCCGCGTCAACGACGTCACCTTCGATCGCGAGCGACGGCGACGCGGGCACGTCGACGAATTCGTCAGCCGGGTCGGACAGGTCGAGCGTGTCCGGGCGGCGGCCGACGCGCTGCTCGAGCGCTCCCTGCAGCAGGTCGAGCGCCGCATTCTCGTCTTCGCCGGTGACGGGCTCGATGCGGACGACCTTCACCGCGGGGGTGCGCTCGCCGGCCTCGTCCGTTACGCGGAGCGATTCGAGCACGACGATCGCGGTGGTGCGCCCGCCGGAGTAGTAGCGGTCCGCGAGGGTGGACTCGATCGAGGCGAGCCCGTTCTTGTCGTCCTTCGGCAGGGCGGACAGGAGTTTGACGGTCATCGGGTGGTTCCTTCCTGGTCGGTGGTCGGCCACCGGACGGCGGCCGTGGCCTGCACCCGCTGCGGGGTGGAGGAGTCGATGGGGGCGCCGAGGTGTCGGGCGCCGATGCATGCCAGCGCGAACGCGTCGGCGATGTTGTCGTTGGAGAGGTGCAGGTGCGGGTGCTCGGCGGCGAGCGCGGCCACGACCTCGTTCTTGTCGGGGCCCTTCCGGGTGCTCTTCACGGGGAGGTGGCCGGCGGCGTACTTTGCCCGGGTGCGGGGATACGCCTGGGTGACGATGTGCCCGCGGGAGTGCAGCAGTCCCGCCGTCCGCCACCAGAGCCCTGCGCGCTCGTGCGACTTCCCGTTCTGCGAGCCGAGCGAGGGCGCTTCGATCACGATTACGCTGCGCTCGGCGGGCACGTAAGCGGCGATCCCAGCGAGCGCGACCTGCAACCGGTCGAGCGTCTGGTCGAGACGAGCCTTCGCAGTGCCCTTCGTCTCGACGAGGCCGAGGGCGACCTGCCCGGTGTGCAGGCTGATCACCGCGACACCGGAGCCGGTGAGCGAGAGATCGAGGCCGACCGCGTACCGCGGCGCACTACCGGCGCTCATTGCACGATCCCGACTGCTCGAGCGACGCGGCGGACCGCGGCGGCGAGTCGGCGGAGGAGGCGTAGTCCGCTAGCGCGATGACGAGCATGAAGATCACGAAGAGCAAGATCGCGACGCCCTGCACGACCGGGCCGATCACGAACCACGCCGCCGTGAATGGCAGCAGCGCTGACGTGCATGCGAGCAGGCACAGGATGCGCCACGCGACGGTGAGCGGGCCGCTGATCTTGCGCATTCACTTCACACCCGCCTCGGCCCGGCGCGGATCAGCCAGGTCCGCGTAGATGCGTCGCGCTTCGTCTGCGGAGATGGGTGCGTGGGCGAGCATGCCGGCGGTTTCGGCGTTGATGCGCACCGCGTCTGCGCGCTCGTCGCGCGCTTCGGCGAGCATGTTGGCCGCCTCGGCGCGGTGTTCGAGCGCCTTCTCGTACCGGTGAGTAGCGAGCCGCAGGAGCAGCGCGGCGATGAGAAACGCTGCGACGCCGGCGATGACGTTGATGTCCATGAGAGGGGAGTTCCTTCGTTTTCGGGTACGACAAATCGGCCCTCCACCAGGTCGGCGGAGGCGAGAACGGGAGCGGTGCGTTAGTGGCGAGGAGTGGACGCGGTCTCGCGTACCCACTCGTCGACTTCGCCCTGCTCGTAGATGACCGTCTTATTCGACGGCTTGAAGTAGCGGGGGGAGAGGTTGGCCTTGCGGCGTTCGGCGAGGATCGTGGTCGTCATGCCGGGAATGCGCTCACAGACTTGCTCGGGGGACAGCCACACCGGAGAGGGCGATGCTGCCGACTTCCGTATCGGCGTGACTGCGGCGCTCATGCTGCGGGTGCTTCCTGCGCTGCCTTGTTGCTACCGACTGCTTCAACTGGCACGACGTCGAACGCTTCGCTGAGGCCCAGTCCGAACGCTTCGTGAACCCCGGCCATGAAGCCAGCCGAGGGGGTGCTGCCCTTGTCGACTCGACGCAGGGTGACCCGATCAACACCGATCATTCGTGCTTGCACTTCCTCGCTCGGTATGGAGCGAATTTCGCGGATGCGCTTCAGAAGATCTTTTTTGATCTTGATCGTCATCGTCATTGCTGTTCCTCTCTGTTGCGTGAACGCTACGTGGTGAGATAACTATGCACGCAGGACGCAACGAATGCAACACGAAATGAACGCAAATTGCATCATTGTAATTTGGAACGGCGTAATTACGCGGCAGTTCAGCTTGCGCATGATGCAAAGATGCATCATTATGAACGTGTGAATGAGAACGCGTCTGACTACCTGAAGCGAATTACCGGAGAAAAGAGCGTGCGTGCGATCGCCCTGCGCATCGGGGTCGCGCCGACCACGATCGGACGACAGATCGAATCTGAACTGCGCCCTGAACTCCTCGTCCGCATCTGTCGTGAGTACGGCATCCCGGTGCTTCCAGAACTTGTCGCGATCGGCTTCATCACAGAATCGGAGGCGAAGTTCATGACGGGCGCCAATGCGCTCGTGACCGCCACCGATGAACAGTTGGCGAAAGAGATCTTGCGTCGGGTGCAGGACAGCTCTGCGACCTCGACCCTCACCGAGCCGATGGATGTTGATTCGCTCAGCGATCCGCTCCCGGGAAACGCCTCGAATGTCGGTGGTCAAAGTGAAGATGACATTCCCCACCTCGGGAAGGTCGAACTGGACGGATACGCGCTCGCTGCGCATGATGAGGCCGGCGTCGACGAAGAACAAGAACGATCACAGGAAACCCCGTAAGGAGAAGTCATGCAGGATCTGCTCGATGAGGCACAACGGCTCGGCGTCGGAGTTGCGTTCGCGTCGCTCCCCGCTCACCGCCGCGGCGCGTACCTCGACGACCAGCGACTGATTCTCCTGAACGACCGACTCGACCTCGTGCAGCAGCGGGAGTCGTGTGCCCACGAGCTCGGCCACTGCAAGTACGGCGATCGATGCAGCAGCCCCGAAGCGGAGGCGCGCGCCTGGATCTACGCTGCGAAGCTGCTCGTCAATCTCGAGGCGTACCGGAACGCAGAGCTCGAGGATCCCCACCCGCTGGCAATCGCTCAGAAGCTACGCACGACGCGACGGATCGTGCTGCTCTACCAGGAGCACCACCTGCAGCGCGATGCGCTCGCTGCTCCACGCAACATCTTCGGCGAACTCGAGGACGAAGACTACTTCGAGGACTCCCTGCGCCACAGCCTCAAGACCGAGCGACGCATGACATGCGGGCTCGCAGCAGTTTGAATTCGAAAATGAGCCTGAATGACGCATGGATGCGACATTCATCAGAAAGGACGTACAGTTGTCCCATGACCACGACCCCGAGCCACGCAGCAGTGACGGGCTTGAAGCGGGCCGTCAAGACGAGCTTCGCCCCGACTCCGCGGCGCCTGCGGGCCCTCAGCGAAGCGTCGAGGCGGAAGCCATACACGGCACTGGCGTGGCAGAGAACCGGCCGCTACATGAGCACGGCCGCGACGATAGCCAACAAGAAGATCGCTTAGTCGCACTCGTTCAGCAGACTGTTCAGCAGGAGATCACGCAGGTCTTTCTCGAGGCGCAGCCGCAACTCCATTCGCCCGAAGCCCTTGAAGGCTACAAGCGAGTGGATCCATCCATGCCTGGCCGAATTCTCGCAATGGCGGAGCGCGAGCAGAAGGCGCAGATCGATGCCGATCTACTCCCGATCCGCGCCGAAGCATACTCATATCGTTTCGCGGTTACCGTGGTTACTCTGTTGCCGACGTTGCTTGTGGTCCTCGGAATGCTTCTGCTGATCAATGGGAAAGATGCAGCTGGGTATATCGCTGCGGTAACAGGTGTCATCGGGGGCGGTGCACAGGTGATTAGCCAAGTCCGTCCGAGTAGGCAGGGGCGATCGAAAGACGCTGGCGAGTTCACAGCGCGGCACAAGAAGCCCCGGCAGAAATAGCCTCATGGCCACGATCACACCGTACGAAACAGCCTCGGGGCGCAGATACCGAGTGCGCTACCGGAAGCCCGACCGCACCCAGACGGACAAGCGCGGGTTCAAGACGAAGCGCGAGGCCGAGCTCTTCGCTGCAACGGTCGCCGTTTTGAAAGCGACCGGCGACTACGTTGACCCCTCGCTCGGGCGAACGACAGTCGCGGCGATCGGCGACGCGTGGATCGCAGCGCAGCTGCACCTCAAGCCAGCGTCGCGCGTCGCGATGGAAGGGTCTTGGCGCACACATGTGAAGCCGAAGTGGGGGACGCGTCAGATCGCATCGATCACGTTCTCCGAGGTACAGGCATGGGTGGCGGAGCTCTCGACCGGGATTCCCGGCGCGCGTGAAGGGGAGTGGGAGCGGAAGCCGAAATCAGCATCGACCGTCAACCGTGCACACGGGGTGCTCTCATCGATCCTCGACGTCGCCGCGCGCGATCGACTGATCTCGTCGAATGCAGCACGGGGTGTGAAACTGCCCAGGAAAGTGCGTCGCAGCCACGCTTACCTCACGCACGCGCAGGTCGCCCACCTCGCGCGCGAGAGCCGCGCCCACTCGACCCTCGTCAATGCGCTCGCCTACACGGGGCTGCGATGGGGTGAAATCACCGGCCTTCGCGTGATCGACTGTGACTTCATGCGCGGGCGCGTCCGTGTGACTCAGAACGCCGTCACAGTGTCCGGGCAGCTCGTGGTCGGCACTCCGAAGACTCACCGCGCCCGGTCCGTGCCGATCCCGTCATTCCTTCGCGAGGAGTTCGCCGAGCTCGCGGTCGGGAAGGAACTCGACTCACCGCTGTTCGGGACGGGCGCCGCTCACCTTCCAGTGTCGGCTTCGAAGCGTGGATGGTTCGCCGAGGCCGTGAAGCGCTGCCAGGCCGCAGACCCGACTTTCCCGAGGGTCACACCGCACGATCTCCGCCACACTGCGGCGTCGCTGGCAATCGCGAGCGGAGCGAATGTGAAGGCCGTGCAGCGCATGCTCGGGCACGCGTCAGCGGCGATGACCCTCGATGTCTACGCGGACCTATTCGATGACGATCTCGACCTCGTCGCATCGGCACTCGATCAGGCCCGCCGTGCCCACATTTTGCCCACACTCGAGCAACCCGGACCCCCTTCGACACCCCCTCACACTCCCTCAAAAGTGGCGTGATCATGCGGAAGTTGAGTGGCTGATTCGGTCTTTCTCGAATCGATTCCTATCCGGGGCACCATCGCTGAGACGCAGTCGCAGAGTCAGCGCGTTGCGCGCACAGCACTCACTCTTCGGCGTTCGGGTCTTCAGCGCCGGCGCTGCGCCGCGCGGAGTGGGCGACGACGCCGCCCAGGATCCCGAATGTGAGGCCGAGGGAGATCCACAGGCCGACATTGCCGGTCAGCGTGCCGATGATCACGCCGGCGATCAATCCGAACGGTATGCCGTACGCGATGAAGTTGGCGAGCTTCTCATCGTTCTTCGACGATTCGCGGTCGTCATCCTCGTGCTCCGTCATGCGTCGAGCGTATCCCGCAGGGCGGGCCGATTCCACCGCGAGGTTCCCGTGAGCACTCGGAGCGGCTCTGCGGGCTCGCGGTCCGCGCCTCGGTCCGCGCCGCCGTCCGCGCCGCCTTCACCGCCGTCGCACGCTCCCACCCGCGCGAAAGCGAGGGTCTGCGCCGAACGTGAGGGAATCGGAGCGTCAGAAACCCTCGCTCTCACGTGAACCCCTCGCTCTCGCGCGAGGGGGCAGCGCGAAGCCCGGTGCGCAGCCCAGCGCGAAGCTTCGCGCGAGGGGCAGCGCGAAGCCGCGCGCGAAGCTCAGCCCCCCCTCAGAGGCGGGCGTGGAACGGCGCAGCCCCTCCGCGCCGGGGGCGCGAAGGGGCTGCGAATGGGTGCGAGCGGGTCAGGCGGCGACCTGGGCCCGCTTCGCGGAGCGCACCCGGAACCACAGCGCGAGCTCCTTCGCCGCGCGGCCGGTCGTGAGGGCGTCGGGGGACTCCGCGATGTCGGCGAACGAGTCGCGGAAGCCGGGGAGCGCCGCCGACGTCTGGTTCTTCATGGGGTGGTAGCCCATCGTCCACTCGTCGAACTGCCGCTCGAGCGTCAACTCGTCGATGAGGATGCGCACGTTGGTGTGGCGGCCGTCGCGGCGGATGGTCTCCATGAGGGCGTCCACCGACTCCGGGGGGCCTTCGAGGAACTGGATGAACTGGCCGTTCTTGTACAGCAGGATGCCGGTGATGTCGACCGACTCGTTGTGCTGTCGCGCCTGCACCAGGAGCTGATCGAGATCGTCCTGGTAGAAGCGGGTGACCGCCTCGCTCGAGTACACGAGGGAGCGCAGGGTGCCTTCGGGGAGGGGGATGCTTCCCGTGGCGAGATGTGACTCAGGCAATGCTGGCTGCCCCTTCCTCTGATGGCTGCAGGGTTTCGAGTGCGTGCATCGCCTCGGCGAGCGAGGTGAACTCGCCGACCGGTCGCGAGTACATGTCGCAGACGACGTTTCTCGTCTCATGTTCGACGTCGACGTACCCGAGGAATTCTCCGCCTCGACTTCCGACGTAGAAGCCGTGTTCTACTTCCGCCCAAACGATATCGGTGTTCGGGGGACTGATCGTGCTCATGTCTGAGCCTTCCTGCGACGTGTTCGACGGCTCCAAGCTGAGGCCGCGCGCAGCGCCCGAAGCGCCGCAGTCGCCCGACAAGTGTATCGGTCGGCGGCGACAGTGCCCCGATTGCTGCCGAATTGTCAGGCCGCGCCCGGATTCGCCGTCGCATGCGCGATGAGCACTTCGGCCGCGTCGCGCGCGTGCCGCGCAGCCGCTGGATCGTCGCCGATCGCGGCGGTGCTCTGCGCCCCCTCGGCGAGGATCGAGAGCTGCGCGGCGAGCGGTTCGGTGCCCCCCGCGTCGCGCACCAGCTGCGACATGTAGCGCTGGAACGACGCCTTGTGATCCTGCACGATCTCGGCGACGTGGGCGTGCGTGCCGCCGAGCTCGCCGAACGCGTTGATGAAGGCGCAGCCGCGGAACGCGGGATCGCGGAACCAGCCGTCGAGGTAGTCGAACACGGCGAGCATCCGGTCGCGAGTGCTCGGCCCCGCCGCGGCGACCCGCTGCGAGAGGCCCTCCTCCCACTCGCGGTGCCGGCGCGCGAGCACCTCGGCGATCACGGCGTCTTTGGAGGGGAAGAGCGCGTAGAGGCGGCGGAGGGAGACGCCCGCGCTCGAGCGCACCTCGTCCATGCCCACGGCGGAGAAGCCCTTGCGGTAGTAGAGCTCTTCCGCTGCGCTCCCGATGCGCTCCCGTGCCTCGACGTCATCCATGCGCACAGTCTACTTGACAGAGAACGTACGTTCTCGTACAGTGAACCACGAGTGAGAACGATCGTTCTCGCCGGGAGAGGAGCACATCATGGGGTACATCACCGTCGGCACCGAGAACAGCGCGCCCGTCGAGCTCTACTACGAGGATCAGGGGAGCGGGCAGCCCGTCGTCCTCATCCACGGCTATCCGCTGAACGGCCACAGCTGGGAGCGTCAGACTCGCGAGCTCCTCGCCTCCGGGTACCGCGTCATCACCTACGATCGCCGAGGCTTCGGCAACTCGTCGAAGGTGCACGAGGGCTACGACTACGACACCTTCGCGGCCGACCTCAACACCGTGCTCGAGACCCTCGACGTGCGCGACGTCGTGCTCGTCGGCTTCTCGATGGGCACCGGCGAACTCGCGCGCTACGTCGGAACCTACGGGCACGAGCGCGTCGCGAAGCTCGCCTTCCTCGCATCGCTCGAGCCGTTCCTCGTGCAGACCGACGACAACGAGGAGGGCGTGCCGCAGAGCGTCTTCGACGGGATCTCCGAATCGGCGCGTGCGGATCGCTACGCCTGGTACACGCAGTTCTTCTCCGACTTCTACAACCTCGACGACACGCTCGGCTCCCGCATCAGCCAGGAGGCCGTGACCGCGAGCTGGAACGTGGCGACCTCGAGTGCCCCGGTCGCGGCGTACGCCGTCGTGCCCACGTGGATCGAGGACTTCCGCGGAGACGTCGACGCGGTGCGCGAGAGCGGCAAGCCGACCCTCATCCTGCACGGCACCGCCGACAACATCCTCCCCATCGACGCCACCGCGCGCCGCTTCTCGAAGCTCGTGCCAAACGCCGACTACGTCGAGGTCGAGGGAGCGCCCCACGGCCTGCTGTGGACCCACGCCGACGAGGTGAACGAGGCGCTCGCCGCCTTCCTCGCGAAGTAGGCGCGGGCCGCGGCCCCGAATAATCGAGCCGCGGCCCCGAACGGGCCGCACCGCGCCCCAGCGGGGCGGACGGGGTCACTCCCCGCTGAACGGCGGAGAGATCAGCAGATCCGCCCGCTCCGCGAGGAACGACGCGAGGGTCGGCGCACCAGTGAGCGGTGCGCCGGCCCTCCAGCGCACCCGCACCTCTCCGGCGTCGAACCCGACCGGCCCGGAGCCGGAGAGCGCGGATCGCGTCTCGGCCGATGCTTCGTCGAGCGGGATCGGGCGCGCGTCGTAGTTCACGGCCTCGCCGATGGCGTACCCGCCGCGCAGGGCCGCGGCTGCGATCTCCCGACGCTCCTCGCGCGAAGCCGACTGGTAGCCGGGGCGCCCCCGCTCGGCCGCGCGCGTCGCGTGCCCCAGTTCGTGCAGCTCGCCCGAGGCGCTGAGCAGCAGCGAGCCGACGCGCCACACCTCGCCGATGGGCTGCATGACGGCCGGCCGCATCACCAGGAAGCGGCGGCGGGGGGCGACGTACTCGGCGAGGAACTCGCGCGCCACCCCGGCGGCGTCGAGGCGCGCGGCGGTCTCCCGGCACGCGTCGCGCGCCCGGCTCACCGCCGCTGCGAAGCCGGGCGACGCGGCGGCGTCGGGGGCCGGCGACGGATGCGGAGCGGGGGCGGGAGCATCGGGCGTCTCGGGCACCCGCACAGTGTAACTCCGGCGCCAGGCACGCACTAAGCTCGATCTGATGAGCTCCGTGCACGTCGCCAACCGATTCAGCCGTGGAGCGATCGTGCGCGCGATGCTGCTGGTGCTCGTCGGCGCGACCGGCGTGCAGCTCTCGGCCGTCTTCGCGGTCGGCCTCTTCGAGCCGCTCGGCGTGCTCGGCACGAGTTCGCTGCGGCTCGCCATCGCCGCGCTCCTCCTGGTCGCGCTCTTCCGGCCGAAGCTGCGCGGACGGTCGCGCGCCGAATGGCTCGGCATCGTGCTCTACGGCGTCGCCATGGCCGCCATGAACGCGATGCTCTACCTCGCCGTCGACCGGCTGCCGCTCGGGATCGCCACCACGCTCGACTTCCTCGGGCCGTGCGCGGTGGCGCTGTTCGCGTCGCGCCGGGCGCGGGAGGGGCTGCTCGCGGTCGTGGCGCTGCTGGGGGTGGCCCTCATCGCGGGGTTCGGCGGGCCGCTCGATGCGCTCGGCGTCGTCTTCGGGCTGCTCGCGGGCGCCTCGTTCGGCCTGTACACCCTGCTGGCCGCCCGGGTGGGGCACGCGAGCGGCGGGCTGCAGGGCGTCGCGCTGTCGGTGGTCGTCGCCGCGATCCTCACCCTGCCGTTCTCGGTGCCCGCCGTTCCGCTCATCGCCCCTCCGCACCTGCTGCCGCTGATCGCGTCGGCGCTTCTCGGCACCGCTCTGGCGTTCACGGTCGATACGCTTGCGGGCCGGCTCACCTCGGCCCGCGTGCTCGGCGTGTTCTTCGCGTTCGACCCCGTCGTCGGAACGATCGTCGGAGCGGTGCTCCTGAGCCAGGTGCTCTCGCCAGTGGCGCTCGCCGGCGTCGTGCTCGTGGTGCTCGCCGGTGCGGGCATCGTCTGGTCCGCGGGCGGCGGCGGAAGCGGCGGCGGGGCTGACGGCGGCGCGGGCGCGGAGCCGGCGGGGCCGCCCGGATCCGCGCCCTGAGTCGCGCACGCTGATCGGCGTACACTGGTCTGATGAGTGAGAACGCGGGTCGGCAGTCGCTCGAGATCGAGCGGAAGTACGAGGTCGCGGCGGATCTGCCGCTGCCGCCCGACTCCGCCTTCGCCGAGGCGGGGCTCACCGCGGCGTCGCCGATCACCTACGAGCTCTCGGCGGTCTACTTCGACACGAGCGATGCGGATCTCGCGCGTCGGGGCCTCGCGCTGCGGGTGCGGCACGGCGGGTCGGATGCGGGGTGGCATCTGAAGGAGCGCGGCGAGGCGGAGGTGCAGGAGCTCTTCTGGCCGCTGGACGACGCGATGCCCGATGGGGTGCGGGCGGAGTTGCGAGCCCGGATCGGCGGAGCCGCCGACGCGGTCGCGCCGATCGCCGAGCTCAGCACCGAGCGCACCGTCGTCGTGCTCGCGGATGCCGCGGGCGCGGAGCTCGTCGAGCTGGCGGATGATCGAGTGGAGGCGTTCGACCGCGTCACCGGTGTGGCTCGCGCCTGGCGCGAGTGGGAGGCCGAGCTGCTGCCCGGCGCGCCGCGTGCGGCGCTCGACCTCGTGGAGCCGGTGCTGCGGGCCGCGGGGGCCGCGCCGTCGCTGAGCGCGGCGAAGATCGCGCGTGCGACGGGTCGGCTCGTCGACGCGGCGAGGCGCGCGGGCGCGGATGCGGGGCGGATCGCGGCGCTCGAGGCGCTCGACGCCTCGGATCGCGCCGCCGCCGATGCGGCGGCGGCCGAGGGCACCGCTGAGAGCGCCGCCGCGGAGCGGCGCACGGAAGGAGAAGCGAAGTGAGCCGGAGATCGACCCCCCGCGATCGGAGCACGCCTCCGTCGGAGCCGCCGTCGCCGCAGGCTCGGCGGAAGCAGATCATCGTCGGCCTCGTCATGGGGGCGATCATGGGCGTGGTGCTCGGGGCGCTCACCCAGTTCTGGCTGTGGCTGCCCGCCGGCCTCGCGATGGGGCTCGCCACCGGCGCCATCATGAAGCCGCCGAGCGACCAGCGCTGATCGGTCGGCGCTGTCGCTCTTACGTCGAGCGCCGCGCGTCGGGCGGCCTGCTGATTCCGCAGAGATTCCGCCTGAAGGTTTGCGGATTCGGTGGCCGATTCGCGCTGCGGTATTCGATCGCGTGGATTATCGGCGATTCTGGTGGTGTACACGGCAGCACGAATGTGCGAGGATCGTGACGGACATCGAGGACGAGGAATCCATGCACCCCACCATTTTCGAAACCCAGGCTCCCGCAGACGACGTGATCGACGCGTCGCTCGCCGGCACGAGGCTCTCCTGCTTCTGGACCGACGACGTCGCGGCGCAGGCGCCCCACTACCCCGAGCTCAGCGGGGATCAGCAGGTCGACGACGCCGTCGTCGGCGGCGGCTTCTCGGGGCTCTGGACGGCGATCAAGCTGAAGACGGAGCACCCCGACCGCCGCGTCGTGCTCGTCGAAGCCGTGCGCATCGGCTGGGCGGCGTCGGGCCGCAACGGCGGGTTCTGCGAGGCCAGCATCTCGCACGGCGAGCCGAACGCAGAATCGCGGTGGCCCGACGAGACGGGCACGCTGCGCCGCATCGGCTACGAGAACCTCGACGCGATCGAGCGCTTCATCACCGAGCACGGCCTCGACGTCGACTTCGAGCGCAACGGCGCCCTGTCGGTCGCGAACGAGCCGTACCAGGTCGACTGGCTCGGGGAGAGCGAGGACGAGCACGTCGTCACGCTCGACCGCGACGGCGTGCAGCGGCGCATCGCCTCGCCGACCTTCCTCGGCGGCGAGTTCTCGCCGCGGGAGAACGCGAACATCCACCCGGCCAAGCTGGCGCTCGAGCTGGCGCGCCACGCCGCCGAGATCGGCGTCGAGATCTACGAGGGCTCGCCCGTGCAGAAGCTCGACGGCTCTGCCGAGGAGCCGATCCGCCTCACCATCGCGAACGGCAGCACGCTCGTCGCGGAGCGCGTGGCGCTCTGCACGAACGTGTTCCCCTCGCTCCTCAAACGCTACCGCTTCCACACCATCCCCGTGTACGACTACGTGCTGATGACGGAGCCCCTCACCGACGAGCAGCTCGCGTCGATCGGCTGGGAGGGTCGCGAAGGCCTCTCCGACCTCGCGAACCAGTTCCACTACTCGCGGCTCACGAAAGACAACCGCATCCTCTGGGGCGGCTACGACGCGGTGTACCACGCCGGCGGCCGCATCAAGCGCGAGTACGAGGATCGCATGGAGAGCCACCGCAAGCTGGCGAGCCACTTCTTCACGACCTTCCCGCAGCTCGCGGGCGTCAAGTTCTCGCACCGCTGGGCGGGCGCCATCGACTCGAGCACCCGCTTCTGCGCGTTCTTCGGGCAGGCGCACGGCGGCCGCGTGCAGTACGTCTCGGGCTTCACCGGTCTCGGCGTAGGCGCCACGCACTTCGCCGCCGACGTGATGGTGGATCGGTTCGAGGGCCGCGTGACGGAGCGCACCGAGCTCGAGATGGTGCGGCAGATGCCGCTGCCGTTCCCGCCCGAGCCTGCCGCCTCCATCGGTGTGAACCTCTTCCGCTGGTCGTTCGACCGCGCAGACCGCAACGAGGGCAAGCGCAACCTGTTCCTCAAGACGATGGACGCCGTCGGCTTCGGGTTCGACTCGTGAGCGGTCTGCTGCCCGACGGCCGAAACGTCGCCGTGCGCGGCACCGGGATCGACGTCGAGCTCGAAGCCGTCGACCCCGCCGACACCGTCTCCGGGAGCCCGGAGCAGGGCATCGCGGAGCTCGGGGGCATCGCCGGGGCCGAGCTCGGCATCTGGGAGCTCCGGGGCGGCACGGTCACCGACACCGAGGTCGACGAGCTCTTCATCGTGCTCAGCGGCTCCGCGTCGATCGAGCTGCTCGACGTACCGGGCGACCCCGGGGCGGCGGGCAGCGTCGTAGAGGTCGCCGCCGGCGACGTGATGCGACTAATCGCGGGCACTCGCACCCGGTGGACGGTGGGCGACCACATCCGCAAGGTGTACGTCGCCGAGGCCGAGGGCGACTGACCCGGAGGCCGCAGACGCCCGGAGGCCGCAGACGCCGGGAGGCCGCAGACGACTGACCCGGTCGCCGCGCACGTCGGGTCCGCGGGCGCCCGCCGAGCACTAAGATATGAGCTTGGCTGTGCGCTCGAAGGGGTGGCTGCGCGGCACATCGCGATCCGGAACCCCCGAGGAGCACCGATGGCACTGACCTGGAAGCAGCACGGCGACGGAACGCGCGTCGCGCCGGAGGCCATCGTGCTGCCCGAGGAGCGGCTGAGCTGGCTGCGCACCATCGGCTTCGGCGCTCAGCACGTCGTCGCCATGTTCGGCGCGACCTTCCTCGTTCCGCTGCTCACCGGGTTCAGCCCGACCGCGACGCTGTTCTTCTCGGGGCTCGGCACCCTGCTCTTCCTGCTGATCACGGGCAACCGTCTGCCGAGCTACCTCGGATCCTCCTTCGCCTTCATCGCCCCCATCCTCGCGGCGACCGCGAGCGGCGACCCCGAGAACCCCGACCTCGGCCGCGCATCGTTCGGCATCCTCGCGATCGGCGTGCTCATGGCCATCGTCGGCCTCATCGTGCACCGCTTCGGCTCGGGCTGGATCAACGCGCTGATGCCGCCCGTGGTCATGGGCGCGATCGTCGCCCTCATCGGCTTCAACCTCGCGCCTGCGGTGAAGAACAACTGGAACGCGACGGAGCTCTCGGGGTGGGTCGCGCTCATCACGATCACCGCCGTGCTGCTCATCACCGTGCTCTTCCGCGGTCTGCTCGGGCGGCTCTCGATCGTGCTCGGCATGGCGGTCGGCTACGTCTCGGCGGCGCTCATGGGCGAGGTCGACCTCTCGAAGGTCGGCGACGCCCCCTGGCTCGGCCTGCCCGCCTTCCACGCCGTCGGCAACCCGTTCGCAGACCCGACGCTGTGGGGCCTGCTCCCCGCCTTCCTCCCCGTCGTGCTCGTGCTGATCGCCGAGAACGTCGGCCACGTGAAGAGCGTCGGCCTCATGGTGCAGCGCGACCTCGATCCGCTCACGGGCCGCGCGCTCCTCGCCGACGGCGTCTCGACCGTGCTCGCGGGCTTCGGGGGCGGATCGGGCACGACCACCTACGGCGAGAACATCGGCGTGATGGCCGCCACGCGCGTCTACTCGACCGCCGCCTACTGGGTCGCCGGCGTCTTCGCCGTGGTGCTCAGCTTCTCGCCGAAGGTCGGCGAGCTGATCTTCTCGGTGCCCTCCGGCGTGCTCGCCGGGGTGACGGTCGCTTTGTACGGCCTCATCGGGCTCATCGGCGTCAAGATCTGGATCGACAACGGGGTCGACTTCTCGAAGCCGATCAACCAGTTCTCGGCGGCCGTGCCGCTCATCGTCGGCATCGCCGACTTCACGCTGCAGATCGGGTCGGTGCTCTTCAACGGCATCGCGCTCGGCACGATCGCGGCCGTCGCCGTCTACCACGTCATGCGGGGCCTCGCGAAGCTGCGGGGCGGCGAGATGCAGGTGGCCGACCCCGTCGTCACGGGGGCATCGCGCGACTGAGCGGGGCGACGCGCCGCGAAACTCCGGGAAATCAGCGCTGATTCCCGGGAGTTCTGCGTAGGGTGGCGGTGTGTGGAGTGTAGATCGGTTACGGCGACCCGAAAAGGGCCGCGGCGCGGAGAGCGCCGAGTCGTCTTCCACGCGCGCGAACGGCGTGGAGGCGGAAGCGGGCGCGGAGGCCCCGGCGGCCGCTCAGCAGCCCCTGAACGAGGGGGCGCTCGCCAAGGCGCCCGCGCAGGCGCCCCGCGATGAACCCGACCTGGCGGCCGAATTGAGCGGGCCCGTGTCGCTGGTCGACGCGTACGCCGACGAGCACGCCGATTGGCGACGCGAACTCGCGAGCATCGGGGGGCGCAACCCGCTGCTGCACTTCGACGACCGCCCGGCGAACCGCATCGAGCTCTCCACGACCCACCCGGGCGGTCTGCCGCAGTTCATCACCGGCAACAAGATCCTCCTCTCCGCGCTCATCCGCGACGACCTCGCTCTGAGGCACGCCCGAGCGGCGGCCGGCCGCGTGACCGACAAGGCCATCGAGATGCGCACCGTGCGCGGGCTCGAGACCGTCAACCTGGGCGTCGGCATCGCGAAGTGGGAGTACGAGGGCGAGGAGTTCTGCGCCCCCGTGCTGCTGCGCCCCCTCGCCATCCGCCGCTACGGCCGCGACTTCGAGCTCAAGCTCAAGCAGTTCCCGGTCGTCAACTCCGAGCTGATCCGTGCAATGCGCGAGCAGTTCGGCATCAGCGTCGACGCGCGAACGCTCATCGAGCTGTCGCAGTCGGAGGGCGTGTTCAAGCCGCAGCCCGTGATCGATCGGCTGCGGCAGATGGCCGCGGGCGTTCCGGGGTTCGTCGTGCAGCCCCGCCTCGTGGTCTCGTCGTTCCACAACGTGGCGCAGTCGATGGTGGCCGATGCGAAGGAGCTCGCGTCTCCCGTGCTCGCGGCCGTCTGCGGCAACGAGCCCGCGAAGCGGCAGCTCGCGGCGGCGTACCGTCCGGTCACCGCCACCCCGCCCGACGAGCGCTCGCCCGACACGGACCGGACGCTCTACGACGCCGACGCCGAGCAGGACGACGTGCTCGCGCAGATCGACGCCGGCCATTCGCTGGTCGTGCACACGCTGCCCGGCACGGGCGGCACGCAGACCGTCGTCAACGCGATCGGCAACCTCGTGCGCGCCGGCAAGCGCGTGCTCGTGGTCTCGCCGCGCCGAGCCACGCTCGACGGCATCGCGCACCGGCTGACGCGCGTGGGGCTCGCGGGCATGGCGGTGAGCCCCCGCCGCCTCCGCCGCAACCTGGTCGAGTCGATCAGCCGCAACGAGAACGCCCGCACGGAGCGGCTGCGCGACGTCGATGAGGCGCTCGTGCGGCTGCGCGGCGTGCTGCTCGACTACCAGGCGGCGCTCTCGGCCCCCGACGAGCGATTCGGCGTCTCGCCGCTCGACGCGCTGCGCAAGCTCACCGCGCTCTCGCTCGAGGAGCGCCCGCCGAGCACCACGGTGCGGCTCGACGACCAGGCGCTCGGGCAGCTCACGCTCGACCGCACCTCGGTCGCCGAGGCGCTGACCGAGGTCGCCCGACTCGGCCAGTTCCAGTACGGGCCCGAGGATTCGCCGTGGTACGGCGTCAGCTTCGCGACGACGGAGGAGGCGCGCTCCGCGTACGGCACCGCGGTCGACCTCGCCGAGTCGCAGCTGCCGCGCCTGATCTCGATGTCGAACGAGCTCGTGGGGCAGACCTCGATGCGCCCCTATGAGACCATCGCCGAGCTCGGCGTGTACCTGCGCCTGCTCATGGGTATTCGCGAGACGCTCGACCGTTTCACGCCCGAGGTGTACGACCGCTCGCTCACGGAGGTCATCGCCGCGCACGCTCCCCGGGGCGACGACGAGATGTCGGCCGCCAACAAGCGCCGGCTGCGCAAGCTCGCCCGCGAATACGTGCGCCCCGGTGTGCACATCTCAGACATGTACTCCCGCCTGGTGCAGATTCAGCAGCAGCGCGTGCTCTGGCAGCGGTACACCACGGTCGTGGGCGCCCGGCCCGAGGTGCCGCTCGGCATCTCGGACGTGGTCGTCGCGTTCCAGTCGGCGTACCAGGATCTCGATGCGCTCGACCGCGTGCTCGGCACGACGGCCGATGCGGATCGCCTGAAGACGCAGACCCTGTCGCGTCTCGCCAGCCGCATCTCCGATCTCGCCCGCGAGTCGGAGGTGCTGCAGAACATCCAGGAGCGCACGGCGATCGTCGAGCGCATGCGCTCGGCGCACCTCGAGCCCCTGCTCGACGACCTCTCGGCGCGCCACGTGCCGGCCGAAGACGTCGCCGACGAGCTGGAGCTCGCCTGGTGGCAGTCGGTGCTCGAGCGCATGCTGCAGAGCAACGAGGCGCTGCTGAGCGCGAACACGAGCGTGATCGAGCGGCTTGAGGCCGACTTCCGTCTCGTCGATGACGCGCACGCCGGCGCCAACGGCGCCCTGCTGGCCGCGTCGCTCTCAGACGCGTGGCGCATCGCGGTGCTCGACTACAAGCAGGAGGCGCTCGCCATGCGCGAGGCGCTGCGCAGCGGGTACGTGTCGCCGCAGTCGCTCGCGCAGCGGGCTCCGAACCTGCTCGGGGTGCTGGCCCCGGTGTGGGCCATGTCGCCCTACGAGGTCGCGATGCTGCCCGACACGATGCGCTTCGACGCGGTGCTCGTCGTCGACGCGGGAGCGACGACGCTCGCCGAGAACCTCGGCGCGATCCGGCGCGCAGAGCAGGTCGTCGCGTTCGGCGACACCATGACGCAGACGCCGTCGCACTTCGACATCGCCGTGGGCGCGTCCGACGAGGATCGCGAGACGGTCGACGCCGACGCGCTGCACCGCAGCTCGGCGTTCGCGCAGCTCGGCGACGTGCTGCCGACGCTGACGCTGACGCGCAGCTACCGGGCGGGCGGCGAGGATCTGACCAATCTCGTGAACACCCGCTTCTACGGCGGGGCGATCCAGTCGCTGCCGTGGGCCGGCAGCTTCCTTCACCACTCCAGCCTGACGTACGAGTTCGTGCGCGGCGGCCAGGGGCTGCCCGACCAGCAGACCGGTGCGGTGGAGAGCACGGACGCCGAGGTGGAGCGCGTCGTGCAGCTCGTGCTGCAGCACGCGAGCGACCGGTCGAGCGAGTCGCTCATGGTGATCACCGCGAGCGAGCGCCATGCGGTGCGCGTGTACCAGGCGGTGCTGCAGGCGTTCTCCAAGTTTCCGCAGTACCGCGACTTCCTGCTCGGCGAGCGGGCCGAGCCGTTCGCGGTGCTCACGCTCGAGCAGGCGACGGCGCAGAGCCGCGACCGCGTCATCTTCTCGATCGGGTTCGGCCGCACCCCGCACGGCCGGGTGCTCTCGAACTTCGGCGGCCTCGGCCGCCCGGGAGGGGAGCGCCTGCTCGCCGTCGCCATGACGCGCGCGCGGCGGGCGATGACGATCGTGAGCTGCTTCAAGCCGGAGGATCTCGATCGCGCGCGCATCAAGCACGGCGTCGTCGAACTCGCCGAGCTGCTGGCGTTCGAGCACCCGGAGCCCACGACGCCGTCGCTGCCCGCGGAGCGCGATCCGATGCTCGGCGAGCTCGCCGACCGACTCGAAGCGCTCGGCCTGACGGTCGCGATGGACTACCGCGGGGCGATTCCGCTCGCCGCGTCGCTCGAGGATCGCGCGATCGCGATCGACCTCGATCTCGGGGCGTCCGGCGAGTACCGCGGCGACAGCCTGCGCGACACGCTGCGACTGCGGCCCGCCGTGCTGCGCCGTCTGGGCTGGCACTACCACCGGGTGCAGAGCTTCGACCTCTTCGCCGATCCCGATGAGGTGGCGCTCCGCATCGCGCGCATCGTCGGGTACGACGCGGGGGAGGGCGCGGCCGCATCGGGCCGCGCATGAGCGCGCACGACGAGGATCAGCCGCGCCGTCGTCGGCCCCGGCGTGCGACGCGGCCGGCGGTGCCGGGCGCTGACGAGCACCCCTCGCGGCACCCGCTGACGGGGCGCGCCGCCGAGGATCGGCCGGAGGGCTGGGGCGGGCGGGCGACCGCGCCGGGAACCGCTTCCGCGCACGACGAGGCGCTCGAACGCGACCGGCCTCCCCACTGGGGGTAGGCGCTGGGGCGAGCGTGCCGGGGGCGGGTGCTGCGGAGGGCGCCGCGGAGAGTGCCGAGGAGAGGCCCGGTCAGCTCGCGGACGAGCCGGACGACGAGCTCGATCCGGAGCTCGAGGAGCCGGATCCCGAGGAGCCCGAGCCCGAGCCCGACGAGCCGGAGCCCGACTTCGACGCCGATCCGGATCCCGATCCGCCCGACGACCGCGAGTCGGTGCGGTAGAAGCCCGACCCGTTGAAGGTGACCCCCAGCGAGCCGAAGACCTTGCGCAGCGTGCCGCCGCATTCGGGGCACTCGGTCAGCGAGGCGTCGGAGAACGCCTGGTAGATGTCGAAGGCGTGGCCGCAGTCGGAGCAACGGTAAGCGTACGTAGGCACAAGCATCAATGATACCCGGTCGTGCCGGGCGGCTGCGCGGGCAGGGCGATCGGGCTATCGCTCGCCGCCGACGGCGAAGCGGAGCACGCGCGAGGCGGTGACGGCGCCCGTCACCGGAACGTCGTGCGCATCGCGCGGCAGCGAGGCGTACACGTCCTCGTCATCGACCACGGCGTAGACCGGGGGCCTCCGATCGAGCGATCCGAGCATCCGGTCGTAGTAGCCGAGCCCCCAGCCGAGCCGGGTGCCCGACGCATCGACCGCGCACGCGGGCACGATGAGCAGGTCGACCTCGGCCGCGGCGCCGGTCTCGAGCCGGGGGCCGCTCGGCTCCGGGATCCCGTGGAGGCCCGCGACGCGCGCGCCCGTGTCGACCGCCCACGCGATGCGGTGCCCGGGCAGCGAGACGGGCAGCAGTACGCGCACCCCCGACTCGCGCGCCCACCGCAGAAAGCCGTTCACGTCGGGTTCGCCGACGAGCGGCGCGTAGGCGGTCACCGACCGCGCGCCGGAGGCCGAGACGAGGTCGATGAGCTGCTCCGCGAACCCAGCGCTGCGCCGCGCGCGCTCCGCCGCCGACCGGCCCAGTCGGCGGGCCCGCACCGCCGATCTCACCGCGATCTTCTCCGAGCGGGCGTCCCGAGCCATAGCACCCAGCATAGGTGCGACGCGAGCCCATCCGCATGACTTTGCTGCCTCAGGCGCAAAGGATAGGCTGACGTTATGACTGAGAAGCACGCGACCCAGAGCCGTTCGGTGACGAAGGCCGTTGTGCCGGCCGCGGGGCTCGGCACCCGCTTCCTCCCGGCGACGAAGGCGATGCCCAAGGAGATGCTCCCCATCGTCGACAAGCCCGCGATCCAGTACGTGGTCGAGGAGGCCGCGTCGGCCGGGCTCGGCGACGTGCTGATCATCACGGGCCGCAACAAGGACAACCTGCTCAACCACTTCGACAGCGTTCCCGAGCTCGAGTACTCGCTCGAGCGCAAGGGCGACGAGGGCAAGCTCGACAAGGTGCGCGAGTCGAGCGAGGTCGCCGAGGTCCACTTCCTGCGCCAGGGCCAGCCGCTCGGGCTCGGGCACGCGGTCGGCCGGGCGCGCTGCCACGTCGGCGACGAGTCGTTCGCGGTGCTGCTCGGCGACGACCTCATCGATCCCCGCGACCCGCTGCTCGACCGCATGATCGCCGAGCACGATGCGCGTGGCGCCACCGTCATCGCGCTCATGGAGGTGCCCCGCGAGTCGGTGCACCTGTACGGCTGCGCGTCGGTCGAGGAGACCGACGACCCCGACGTCGTGCGCATCACCGGCCTCGTCGAGAAGCCGTCGGCCGAGGAGGCGCCCTCGAACCTCGCCATCATCGGCCGCTACGTGCTGCGGCCCGAGATCTTCGACGTGATCGACGAGCTTCCGCCCGGGCGCGGCGGGGAGATCCAGCTCACCGACGGCCTCAACCACCTGGCCGAGGGCAAGGGGGAGGGCCCGGTCTACGGCGTCATCTTCCGCGGGCGCCGGTACGACACGGGCGACCGCGCCGACTGGATCAAGGCGAACGTGCTGCTCGGCGTCGACCACGACGAGCTGGGCGAAGAGATCTCCGACTGGATCGTCGACTTCGCGGATCGCCTCCGCGAGCAGCGCTCCGAGGGCTGACCCCGGTGCCGCTCGGCCGCGAGATCGACGATCCGGGAACGCTCTCGGCCGGTCGGGTGGCCGTGCGGATCATCCGGTGGTCCGACGCCGAGCCGCTGCGCTCGCTGCTGACCGAGAACCGCTCCTGGCTGCAGCGCTGGGAGGCGACGCACCCCTCGGGCCGCAGCGTGGTGCCCGGATCGGTGTCGATGCGGCCGATGGTGCGCACCCTGCGCAAGCAGCTGCGCGCGGGGAGCGGTATGCCCTTCGTCGTGCTCTACGACGGGGCCGTGGTCGGCCAGCTCAGCGTCTCCGAGATCAGCGGAGGCGCCCTGCAGTCGTCGCAGATCGGCTACTGGGTCTCCGAGCACGTCGCGGGCCGGGGCGTCACCACGACCGCCGCGGCGCTCGTCATCGACCACCTCTTCGGGGCGCTCGGGCTGCACCGCGTCGAGGTGTGCATCAGGCCCGAGAACGACGCCTCGCTCCGCGTCGTGGCGAAGCTCGGGCTGCGGCACGAGGGATCGCGCACCGCGTACATCCACATCGATGGCGCCTGGCGCGACCACGAGGTCTTCGTCGCGCTGCGCGGTGAGACCGCGGCGGGGTACGTGGCGCAGCTGGCGCATCGGTGACGGCATCAGGGCCGGCGGCGCGGCGTACGCCTGCCCTCCCTTGCCGACGCCGGCCCGCCCCGAGACCATTTGATCGTGATCGCGGCGCGCCGGGGATGGCGCCCCTCGCGCACGCCGTACAGTGATCCCCATGACTGGCGGCGTACTGGGCGGAGGCGTGATCTTCGTGATCGCCGCACTGCTGTGGGGCGCCGTGCTCGTTCCGAACTGGGCGAGGCGCCGCGAGTTCCGCGCCGCGGAGAAGAACGCGCTCCGGCTGCAGCGCACCCTGCGTCTCCTCGCAGAGACCACGGAGGTGCCGCAGGAGGTGCGGCTCGAGGCGACGGCTCGCGAGGCGCTCGCGCACGAGCGGCTGCTGCGGAGCGCCCAGAAGCGTCAGGATGCCGAGCGTCGAGCCGCGCTCGCAGAAGCGGAGGCAGAACAGGTGCGTGCGGAGATTCGCGCTCGACAGATGCAGCGCAAGCAGGCGGCGGTCGAGCGCTCGGCGAAACTGCGCAGGCCGGTGGCGCGGCGCGTGCGCGCGACCGCGGCGCTCGGTGCGCTGCTCGGGCTCGTGGGGCTGCTCGTCGGGGCGGGCTTCGCGATCGGGGGGAGCGGGGCCTCGCTGCTGATCGGCGCCGCACTGCTCTTCGCCGCCTCGAGCGGCGCGCTCGTGCTGCTCGCCCCCGGCCGCGCCCGCGTGCGCGCGGTGCCGGCCGAGCAGGTCACCTCCGCCATCGCGACCGCGGTCGTCGAGTCGGCGCCGCAGCACGTCGCGGCACCCGACACGGCTTCGGAGGCGGCCGCAGCCGCGGCGCACGCGGAGGCGCAGCGCGCCGCCGCCGAGCGCATCGAGCTCGCCCGCGCCCGAGCCCGGGCGCGCGCCGAACGGCCGGCCCCGCAGGAGAACCAGACCGACTCGATGCTGCTCCGCGAGGTGCGCAAGCAGCTCGCGCAGGCCGCCGAGGCGGCCCCCGACCCGCGAGCGGCGGCGGCGTCGGCCGCAGCCGAGGAGCAGGCGCGCCAGCAGGCTCAGGCGGCGGATGAGGCTCGGGTGCGCGAGCAGGCCCGTCAGCGCGAGCTTCGCGCTCAGCAGCAGGAGGCGAGCAACCGGCTCCGCAGCATGGGCGTGGTCGGCGACACCGCCGCGGGAATGCCCGATCTCGACGCCGTGCTGCGGCGGCGGCGCAACGCCGGCTGAGCCCCGCAGCGATCCGCTGACGTCTCAGCGGTCCGCTGCACGCTCCCGGCGTATTCCGCGACGGGCGAGCGCTGCGTACAGCGCCGCGGACACGATCACGCCCACCGGAGCCGAGAGGTCGACGAAGCCGAGCGCGACGGCGATGAGGCCCGTCCACACGTCGGTCGATACGCAGAGCGCTGCCGCGATGCCGCCCGCGACCACCGCGATGAGCCCCGCCGCGCCGAAACCTCCGCGGAACCAGTAGGCAGCGCCGGGCCGCTCGTCGAAGAGGGCGAGGCCGTCGTAGCGGTTGCGGCGCAGCACGACATCGGTGGCGTACACCGCCATCGTCGGCGCCGAGATCACGATGAGGAACTGCAGCATCAGGTTCACCGCGCCGAGCAGACTGGTCGAGAGCACGAGCACGATCGTGAAGCCGGTGCCGAGGGCGCCGATGAGGATCGCTGAGGGGATGCGCCGGATCGGCACCCCGATCGACTGGAACGCCATGCTCGCGGTGTACGTGGTCATGCCGTTGAGGGCGATCGTGTTGACGATGACGCCGAGCACGAACACCGGTCCGAGCCAGCCGGGCAGGAGCTCGAGGAGCACGTACTCGATGCCCTGCTCGGCCGCAGCCGGAGTCACGATGGTGCCGAGGAGCGCGCCGACGGAGACGAGGACGATACTGGGCAGCGCGCCGCCGAGACCGGTCGCCGCGATGATGCTGCGCGCAGGCGTGTCGCGCGGCAGGTAGCGCGCGAGGTCGGCGCTGTTCGAGTACGAGAGCGGGGTCGATGCGAGGATCGCGAACCCGATCGAGAGGCTCGACCAGAGCGGTGCGCCCGAGAGGGGTTCGGGCTGCACGAAGGCGAGGTCGATCCGCGGCAGGATGCACACCGTCACCGCGATGAAGACGAGGGCGAGCCCGGTGGTGACCCAGGTGTACGCGCGGAGGATCAGCCCGTGGCCGAACACGGCGATGAGCACCGTGCAGGCGGAGACGGCGATCGACACGAGGATGAGTGCGGTCAGCCGATCCGGGAACCCCCATCGCATGAGCAGCTCCGCCCCCATGAACGACGAGGCGACCCAGTTCAGGGCGAGGAACACTCCCGAGATGAACCAGCCGTACACCGCGATCACGATCCTGTTGCCGCGAACGCCGTAGATCGCGCGCTGGATCACGGAGCCGGAGGTGCCCGCCGCCGGGCCGCTGATCGCCACGACTCCCGGAAGCGCCCAGAGCAGCTGCGCGGCCACGATCATGAGGATGGCCTGCCAGACCTCGAGGCCCAGCAGCAGCGTGAGCGACGCTCCGATGGTGAAGCTCAGCACGCTCACGTTCGGGGCGGCCCAGACGGCGAACAAGCTGCGCGCGCGGCCGTTCCGTTCAGTCTCGGGCACCAGGTCGATGCCGCGGGTCTCGGGGCGCGAGGCCCGGTCGGCGGATTGCAGCGGGGGTGATTTCGGCATTGAAATCCTCTTTCGGTCGGGAGATTCCGTCCACTATTGAAACACACTTCAATAGCGCGGGGAATCGGCATCTCGTAGACTGCGGAGCATGGGGGCACGCGCGGGCACGTCGAGAAGCCGTGAGACGCCCGCCCGGCGGCGCGAGCAGATCCTCGACCACGCCGCCCGCATCGCGATCGCGCACGGCCTCGAATCGGTCACCCTGCGCGCGGTCGCCGAGCCCCTCGGCGTGCAGCCGAGCCTCGTGCACCACTACTTCTCGTCTTCGGAGGCGCTCGTCATCGCAGCGTTCGAGCGGGCGATCGCGAGCGAGCGGAGCGGTCTCTTCGACTCGGCCGGCTCGCCCACCCGGCGTCTCGCCACGATGATCCGCCGGGTCGAGAGCGGCGACGCGATCCACCTCGCCAGGTTCTGGCTCAACGCGCGCAACCTCTCGCGATTCCGCCCCGAACTCGCGCGATCCGTCGCCGAGCAGGAGCGGCTCGACCGCGACGCACTGGTGGCGATCCTCCGCGAGGGCGTCGCGAGCGGCGAATTCGCGTGCCCCGATCCGCTCGTCGCCTGCATCCGGATCTTCATCGCCATCGACGGCGTCGGCGCCTACGCGAACGACCTCGAGGACTTCGCCCACCCCGCCTTCCGCCACTTCGTCACCGACGTCGCCGCGTGGGCCGTCGGCGTCGCGCCCGAGGGCCTGCGCCGGGAGGTCGACGCCATGGCGTGAGCGCGGGGGCGGCGGCTGACTGGGGCCGCAACGCAAAAGGTCTCGACTCCCGTGGAGTCGAGACCTTGCTCGGTGGATCTGAGGGGAATCGAACCCCTGACCTTCTCATTGCGAACGAGACGCGCTACCAACTGCGCCACAGACCCTGACAGCGTCTGAGTCTAGCAGGCGAACCGCGCCCGACGAAAATCGAGCACCCGCGCGCCGCTACACTGTGCTGGTGGCTCCCGCGATCTGGCTCTCCCTGCTCGCGGCCACCGTGGTCATCTGCATCACCCCTGGAGCGGGCGCCATCAACACCATGTCGAACGCGCTCGCGGTCGGCTGGCGTCGATCCATCTGGGGCGTGCTCGGTCAGGAGCTCGCGCTGCTCGCCCACATCGTGATCGTCGCGGCGGGCGTCGGCGTGCTGGTCGCGAACACCCCCGCGCTGTTCAACGCGATCCGCTACATCGGTGCGGCGTACCTCGTCTACCTCGGCGTGCGTCTCATCTTCACGAAACCGCAGCCCCCGGCCGCCGACGCCGAAGGCGCCCGCCGCGCCACCACCCGGTCCGCGATGCTCCGCCGCGGATTCTGGGTGAACCTGCTCAACCCGAAGGCCATCGTGTTCTTCCTGGCCTTCATCCCGCAGTTCATCAACGTCGACGCCCCGATCCTGCCGCAGTACCTGATCCTCATCGCCACCGCCGTCGGCGTCGACGTGATCGTGATGTGGGGCTTCTTCGCGGTCGCCGCGCGCCCCTTCCGGCGCTACACCGCGACGGCTCGCGGGCAGCGGGTGCTCAACTCGGTGTTCGGGGCGCTCTTCGTGGGCGTCGCGGCGCTCCTGCTCTTCATCCACTGACCCCCGACCAGGGGCCCGCCGGCGATGAGCCGCGGTGCCGCGATCCGGTAAGCTGATCGGGTTGGCCCCTATAGCTCAGCGGTAGAGCTACGGACTTTTAATCCGCAGGTCGTAGGTTCGATCCCTACTGGGGGCACCGATGCATGCGGTGCACGATCGCGCGCGGCTCCGCACGCGGAGTGCGCACCGGATCAGCCGAAGCCGCCGTGCACACGGGTCTCTGAGGCGGGTGCGGCAGACTGGCCAGGGCGAGCCGCGAGGGCGACGCCGAGCAGTCTGAGCATGGAGGTCTGACCGGTGCTGCGTTTCCTCTCCGTCGTTTCCGCCGTCGTAATCGCCCTGTCGCTGTCGGCATGCGCGATCAGCGCTCCGACGCCGAACTCGGCCGGTGCGCCAGACGTTGCAGATGCGCCAGATGCGGCAGCGGTCATCGAGCAGTTCGGCCTGCCCGGCGACGACGTGGTCGAAGTGATCGATCGGCTCGACGAGCTGCCCCTCGACGGGCGCCCGAGCGAACTCCTGGCGTCGGTGCGATCCGATCAGCTCGTGCTCGCGAGCGGCGGGCGCGATGCGAGCCTTCCGATGCCCGCGGACCTGACCTACGTCTCGCTCGCGCCCTACGTGACCGAGACGCACGAGTGCTTCTTCCACAGCCTGACGACGTGCCTCGGAGAGATGGGCGACGAGCGGATCGACGTGACGATCTCAGACGCGGCGACCGGGGAGGTCGTGGTGAACGAGACTGCGACCACCTACGCGAACGGCTTCATCGGGTACTGGCTTCCGCGCGATCGCGAACACGTCGTCACGGTGCGGCAGGGCGGTCTCGCGGGGGAGACGCGCTTCAGCACGGCCGCTGTCGGGCCGACGTGCATCACCGATCTCCGCCTGACCTGACGATCGTCGGCGCCAGCGCGGCGGCGCGTTAGCGCGGCGGCACGCCAGCGCGGCGGCGCCGATGCGTCAACACGGCAGCGCGGCAGCACGAAGGCCCGGCACTCCTCACGGGGTGCCGGGCCTTCGCGGTACTGCGACGTCTAGTTGTCGAAGACATCCTTCGCAGAATCCTTGGCGTTCGCGCCAGCCTGCTTCATGTCTCCCTTGGCCTGATCGAGCTTACCCTCGGCGACCTTGCTGTCGTCACCGGTCACCCGGCCGGCGGCCTCCTTGGCGTTGCCCTTCAGCTTGTCTCCTGCTGCCGAAATCTTGTCCGATGCACTCATGCAATCCTCCTTCGATGTTGGGGCCGATTCCCGAAAGATCGGGAACACGATCTACAGTGCCATCTTCGGCCGGCCGGGCCGAGGGGGTTGCGCATCCGCTGCGGAGTGTGAATCATCGAGAGCCTCCAGAATACGCCCGCGGTCCGCGGGTTCGCTGTGCGCGGGCCGGCGAGCGGCGGCGTAGACTCGCGTGGTCCGCGATCCGCGCTCGCGATCCCGCAGCCCTCCGCCACCCGACTGCCCGCTACCCGACCGCCCGCCATCCGACCGCCGCGACCGCAGCAGCACCCCGCACCACCCCATCACCCACACCGAGCCACCGCGAAAGAGGCCGATGTCACGCGACCACCTGCGCCCCATACTGCAGCCCAGCTTCACCTTCGACTGGATCATCGGCTCGGACGAGCCCGAAGCCGCCCGCCGCCTCGCTCAAGAGACGTCGTGGGCGCTCCTCGACCGGGTGCGCAGCGTCGCCGATCCCGACGTGGTCGAGCGCGTCGTCGGGCTCGCCTCGGGAACAGGGCTCGACGACATCGCCGAGCTCTGGGCGGGGGAGAGCGCGCACTCGCTCGCCGGTGCGCTCTGGCGTCTGTACCTGCTGCGCCGCGTGGTCGATTCGGATCCCGAAGGATCAGCCGACCTCTTCAGGCGCGGCGCGGCCGCTGCATCGACCATCGACCCGGTCGTGGCCGGCGCGGCCGAGCCCGTCACCCCCGGCTCGATCGCGGAGCTCTGCGACACGATCCTGCGCGGCGTCTTCACGGGGGATCTCGGTGGAGCGCTGGATCGCGCGGCGAGCTACTGCCGCATCATGTCGCTCGGCGCCGCCGACCTCGCCGACGCGCGCGACCTGCACGACGACGCGCATGCCGCCGAGCTGACGACGCGCTCACTGCGCTACTCGACCTTCGCGAGCGACCTGCACGCCGGCGCGCGACGGTGGCGCGACGGCACGCTGTCGTAGGCGTTCGCCGTCCGCTGACGGCGCGCCGATGCGGCGTCGCCGGCCTGCGCTACACTGGATTTCGCCGGGCCGCAGTAACCCCGGGCTCCAATTTTCGCCGCTTCGAGCGGCCTTCCGCCGAGAGGCGTTTCTGCGGCTCGGTCTTTTCATGTGCGGCGCTTCTGGAGCCGGGCGCTCGCGTCGCACGCCGTTCTCGTTCTCGAAACGCACCCGTCTTAAGCTCGGATGCATGAGATCTCAGTACGCGCACGCAGACGGCATCAACTTCTCCACGCGCAAGTGGGTGCGACCGGAAGACATGAACGCGAACGGCTCGCTCTTCGGCGGCAGCCTGCTGCGCTGGATCGATGAAGAGGCGGCCATCTACGCCATCATCCAGCTCGGCAACCCGCACGTGGTGACGAAGCTCATCTCCGAGATCAACTTCGAGGCGTCGGCGCGCCAGGGCGACCTCATCGAGATGGGACTCGTCGCCACGGAGTTCGGCCGCACGTCGCTCACCATGCGCGCGGTGGTGCGCAACATGATCACGCGGAAGACGATCCTCTCGATCGAACGCATCGTCTTCGTGAACATCGGCCCCGACGGGGTTCCGGTGCCGCACGGCTACACCGAGATCACGTACGACCGCGACCGGATGCCGCACGCCGACGAGATGCCGAACCGCGACGAGGCGTGATTGCGCCGGCCGGGCGCCGCCCGCCGCCCGCTGTCGCATCCCGCCGAGCCCGAGGGTTTCATCTCATCGCGAGGGATTCCCACCGTAATAAGTCGGCAGTCTCAGGCGAAACCCTCGGGCTCGGCGACACAGCGGCTCGGCGACACAGTGGCTCAGCCGAAGCGGCTCAGCCGAAACGCCCGGAGACGTAATCCTCGGTCGCCTGCACGGAGGGGGTCGAGAAGATGGTGGAGGTGTCGTCGTACTCGATGAGCTTGCCGGGCTTGCCGGTGCCCGCGATGTTGAAGAACGCGGTGCGGTCGGAGACGCGCGAGGCCTGCTGCATGTTGTGGGTCACGATGACGATCGTGTACTCCTGCTTCAGCTGGTCGATGAGATCCTCGATCGCGAGCGTCGAGATCGGGTCGAGCGCTGAGCAGGGCTCGTCCATGAGGAGCACCTCGGGCGACACGGCGATGGCGCGCGCGATGCAGAGGCGCTGCTGCTGGCCGCCCGACAGGCCGGAGCCGGGCTTGTCGAGGCGATCCTTCACCTCGTTCCAGAGGTTGGCGCCGGTCAGCGACTTCTCGACGAGGGCGTCGGCGTCTCCCTTCGACATGCGGCGGTCGTTGAGGCGCACGCCGGCGAGCACGTTGTCGCGGATCGACATCGTGGGGAACGGGTTGGGGCGCTGGAAGACCATGCCCACCTGCCGGCGCACGAGCACGGGATCGACGCCCGCGCCGTAGAGATCCTCGCCGTCGAGCAGCACCTCGCCCTCGACGCGCGCGCCGGGGATGACCTCGTGCATGCGGTTCAGCGTCCGCAGGAAGGTCGACTTGCCGCAGCCCGACGGGCCGATGAACGCGGTGACGCTGCGGGGCTCGATGTTGATCGAGACGCCCTCGACCGCGAGGAACTTCGAGTAGTAGACGTTGAGGTCTTTGACCTCGATGCGCTTCGACATGGTGGTTCTTTCGTTGGGAGTATGCGGGGGAGGGGAGCGGCTCAGCGGCCGGTCTTGGGGGCGAACCAGCGGGCGATGAGGCGGCCGAACAGGTTGAGCGCCATGACGATGAGGATCAGGGCGAGCGCGGCGGCCCAGGCGCGGTCGACGAACGCCTGAGCCGGATTGCCCTGGTTCATGAACTGCGTGTACACGTAGACCGGCAGCGACTGCATGCGGTCGGAGAAGAGGCTGTAGTTCATCGACGCGGTGAAGCCGGCGGTGATGAGGAGCGGCGCCGTCTCGCCGATGACGCGGGCGATCGACAGCATGATGCCGGTGGTGATGCCCGCGATCGAGGTGGGCAGCACGACCTTGGTGATGGTGCGCCACTTGGGCACGCCGAGCGCGTACGAGGCTTCGCGCAGCTCGTTGGGCACGAGGCGCAGCATCTCCTCGCTGGAGCGCACGACGACGGGGATCATCAGCACCGAGAGCGCGACGGCGCCGACGATGCCCATGCGCACGCCCGGCCCGAGGAAGAGCGCGAAGGCGGCGTAGGCGAAGAGGCCGGCGACGATGGAGGGGATGCCGGTCATCACGTCGACGAGGAAGGTGATGGTCTTCGCGACTCGGCCGCGCCCGTACTCGACGAGGTAGATCGACGTCATGAGGCCGAGCGGCACGGAGATGATGGTGGCGGCGAGCGTGATGAGCAGCGTGCCGACCATGGCGTGCAGGGCGCCGCCGCCCTCTCCGGTGACGTTGCGCATCGAGGAGTTGAAGAACTCGGCGTCGAAGCGCGCCAGACCGTTCGAGACGACGGTGATCGCGACCGACACGAGCGGCACCATGGCGAGCAGGAAGGCGCCGGTCACGATCGCGGTGATGAAGCGATCCATGGCCTGGCGCGAGCCCTCGACCGCGGCCGACATGATCGTGATCACGATGACGTAGGCGATCGCGGCGATGAGCACGGAGCCGACGATGGAGAGCTCGTCGCCGGAGGAGGCGGCCAGCAGGCCGAAGAGTGCGAACGACGCGGCGAGGCAGCCGGCGAGCACGAACCACGGCGTGGGGCGCGTCAGCCGGTTGCCGGCGAGCGAGGATCCCGCGCGAACGGGGCGGACGGTGATGGCCACGGAGGTGGTCCCCTCTTGTTTCGATTCGGTCTGCTGGAGCATCAGTTCGCCGCCGAGAACTCGGCGCGGCGGCTGACGATCCAGCGGGCGAGCGCGTTGACCAGGAAGGTGACGACGAACAGGATGAGGCCGGTCGCGATGAGCACGTTGACGTTCTCGCCGTAGGCCTCGGGGAAGGAGAGGGCGATGTTCGCCGCGATCGTCGAGGGGTTCTCGGAGGTGAGCAGCTTGAAGGTCACGAGGCCGGTGGCCGAGAGCACCATGGCGACGGCCATCGTCTCGCCGAGGGCGCGCCCGAGGCCGAGCATGGCGGCCGAGATGATGCCGGGGCGGCCGAAGGGCAGCACGGCCATGCGGATCATCTCCCAGCGGGTCGCGCCGAGCGCGAGCGCCGCCTCCTCGTGGAGCACGGGGGCCTGCAGGAAGATCTCGCGGCAGATCGCCGTCATGATCGGCAGGATCATGACGGCGAGCACGAGCGCGGCGGTCAGGATGGTGCGGCCGGTGCCGCTGACGGTGCCGCTGAAGAGCGGGATCCAGCCGAGGTAGGTGTTGAGCCACTCGAAGACGGGCCGCGCGGCGGGGGCGAGCACGCCGATGCCCCAGAGGCCGAAGACGACGCTCGGCACGGCGGCGAGCAGGTCGACGATGTAGCCGAGCACCTGCGCGAGCTGGCGCGGGGCGTAGTGGGAGATGAAGAGGGCGATGCCGATCGCGAGGGGCAGTGCGATGAGCAGCGCGAGGGCGGCCGCCCAGATGGTGCCGAACACGAGGGGGCCCACGTACGACCAGAAGTTGCTGGTGAGCAGCGACGCGCTCTCGTCGGTGGCGACGAACGCCGGGATGCTCTGCACGATGAGGAAGATCGCGACGGCCGCGAGCGTGACGAGGATCATGCTGCCCGCGAAGACCGCGGAGCGCGAGAAGACGCGGTCGCCGAGGCTGAGCACCGGCTTGGCGGGGGCGGAAGTGACGGTCACTGAGTCTCCGAGGTCTGGGAGGGGTTCTGGTGGGATCGCCGGGAGGCGATCAGCGGCGGGTGGGGGCGCGGTGCGACCGCGCCCCCACCCGCCTGCACGATCAGCTGATCGAGTCGATCGCGGTCTGCACCTGGCCGCGGAGATCCTCGGAGATCGGGGCGTTGCCCGCGGACTCCTGAGCCGCGGTCTGGCCCTCCTCGCTGACGATGTAGCTGAAGTACGACTTCACGAGCTCGGCGTTGGCGGCGTCCTCGTACTCGGCGCAGCCGATGAGGTAGCTCACGAGCACGATCGGGTAGACGCCCTCCTCGGTCGAGGTGCGGTCGAGGGTGATCGCGAGGTCGCCCTCGGTGCGGCCCTCCTCCATCGACGACGCGTCGACGATCGCGGCTGCCGCCTCGGGGGAGTACGGCACGTATTCGTCGCCGACCTTGATGTCGACGGTGCCGAGATCGCCGGCCTGGGAGGCGTCGGCGTAGCCGATCGTGCCGGTGCCGTTGGAGACGGCGCTGACGACGCCCGAGGTGCCCTGGGCGCCCTCGCCGCCGAACTCGGTCGGCCAGGTCTCGATCGACCCGACGGTCCAGTCGTCGGCGGCCGCGGCTGCGAGGTACTCGGTGAAGTTGCCCGTGGTGCCCGAGTCGTCGGAGCGGTGCACGGCGGTGATGTTGCTCTCGGGGAGCTCGACGTCGGGGTTCTGGTCGGCGATGGCCGGATCGTTCCAGCTGGTGATCTCGCCCGAGAAGATCTTCGCGACGGTCGGTGCGTCGAGCTTCAGCGAGTCGACGCCCTCGATGTTGAAGATGACGGCGATGGGGGAGATGTAGGCGGGGAACTCGACGATGTCGCCGGTGGCGCAGCCGTCGAAGGGCCCGGCCGAGATCTCATCCGTCTTGAACGCGCGGTCGGAGCCCGCGAAGGCGCTCGCGCCCTGCTGGAAGGTCTCGCGGCCCGCGCCGGAGCCGGAGGGCTCGTAGTTCACCGTGACGTCGGGGTTGGCGGTCTGGAAGCCGGCGACCCAGACCTCCTGCGCCGAGCCCTGCGAGGAGGCGCCGGCGCCGACGAGTTCGCCCGAGAGGCTCGAGGTGGCACCCGAGTCTTCGCTTCCGGAGGCGCTGCCCCCTTCATTGGCGGCGCAGGAGGTCAGCGTGAGTGCAGCAATACCGCCGATAGCGGCGATCTTGGCGAATGCGGAGAGCTTCACTTGAGATTGATCCAATCTGGAAACGGATGGGGTGATGGCCTCGAACGACCACAGCACCACGCTAAGCATCCTGCATGACGCGGGGTCTGCCAGAGGGTGAACAACAGGTGAACTCGCGCGGTCCGCCGCGTGCGCGGATCAGTGCTTCAGCGGATACGTCTCGACGGAGAGGATGCCGGCCTCGGGGTGGCGCCGCGACAGGTGGAACACTGAGAAACCGGCGGTGGGCAGCGTCGCCGCCTCCTCCAGGTAGGCTCCGAGCTCGCTTCCGGTCGCGAGGGCGAGCTCGCGGGCGAGGTCGGGGAGCACGGGCCGGTGGCTGCAGAGCAGCGCGTCCTTGCCCCGCGCGACGACGGCGGCGACGAGCGCGCGCAGGCCGTCGAGCTCGCCCGCGTCCCAGGCGTCCTGGCTGATGGCGTCGGTCTGGCGCACCGGCTTGCGCCGCCGCTGCGCGTACGGTGCGATGGTGTCGACGCAGCGCGTGGCCGTCGACGTGTGAAGACGGCGCGGCCCGAAGGCGTCGAGGATGGGCACGAGCGCTGCGGCCTGCGCCCGGCCGAAGTCGGTGAGCGGGCGCAGATGATCGGGCTCGTGGCTCTGCGCGCGGGGGAGCGCCTTGCCGTGCCGCAGCAGGGTGACGGCGAAGCTGTCGATGAGGTCGCGGGCCGCGAGCTTCAGGAAGACGTCGAAGAGCTCCCGATCCGCGGCGTACGTGAGCTGGTCGCGCACTTCGTCGACGGGCACCCACGCGATGGCGTCGACCTCGGCGTTCGCCTGGAACGCGAGCTCGCGCACGGTGCGCTGCGGCACGTGCGCCGCCCAGTACTGCACCGTCTTGCGGCGGTTGCCGCTGAGGTCGTAATGGATGGTGCCGAGGTGCTGGTCGAGCCGCACCTTCAGCCCGGTCTCCTCGCGGGTCTCGCGCACGGCCGCCTGCGGCAGGCTCTCGCCCGGATCGAGCTTGCCCTTCGGGAACGAGACGTCGCGGCGCTTCGGTCGGTGGATGACGAGCACGAGCACCCGCTCGCTCCCGTCGCTGCGGGTCTCTCGAGTCCAGCAGACGGTGCCCGCCGCGAATACCTCCTCCGTCACCGGGCTCTCCGCGCACGGCGCGCTTCGGTGCGATCCTGCATGACGAGATCCTGCAGGTCGGGCAGCGGCTCCCCGGCCTCGTTCGTCACCGTGCGGTGCCAGCTGCCGTCGGGCAGCATGCGCCACGAGGAGACGTCGTCGCTGAACGCGTAGTCGAAGAACCGCGAGATGCGCTCGAGATGCTCCCGCTCGTCGAGGCGCACGAGCACCTCGATGCGGCGGTCGAGATTGCGGTGCATGAGGTCTGCGCTGCCGATGAACACCTCGCGCTCGCCGCCGTTCTCGAACGAGTAGATGCGCGAGTGCTCGAGGTAGCGGCCGAGCACGGAGCGCACGCGGATGGTGTCGGAGAGCCCCGGAACCTCCGCGCGGATCGAGCAGATGCCGCGCATCCACACGTCGATCGGCACGCCGGCCTGGCTCGCGCGGTACAGGGCGTCGATGATGGCCTCGTCGACCATCGAGTTGCCCTTGAGGCGGATGCCGCTCGGGCGGCCGGCGCGCGCGTGCTCCGCCTCCCGCTCGATGCGTTCGAGCAGCCCGCTGCGCAGCTGCAGAGGGGCGACGAGGAGCCGGTCGTAATCGGTCTCGATGGCGTACCCGGAGAGCACGTTGAAGAGCTTCGTCACATCGCGGCCGACCTCGGGCGAGGAGGTGAAGAGGCCGAAGTCCTCGTAGATGCGACTGGTCTTCGGGTTGTAGTTGCCGGTGCCGATGTGGCAGTAGTGCGCGAGTCGGCCGCCCTCTTCGCGGATCACGTGCACGAGCTTGCAGTGCGTCTTGAGCCCGACGAGCCCGTAGACGACGTGCACGCCGGCCTGCTCGAGCTTGCGGGCCCACGTGATGTTCGCCTCCTCGTCGAAGCGCGCCTTGACCTCGACGAGCGCGAGCACCTGCTTGCCCGCTTCGGCCGCCTTGATGAGGGAAGCGACGATGGGGCTGTCGCCCGAGGTGCGGTAGAGGGTCTGCTTGATCGCGAGCACGTCGGGGTCGGTGGCCGCCTGCTCGACGAACGCCTGCACGCTGGTCGCGAACGACTCGTAGGGGTGGTGCACGAGCACCTCGCGGCGGGCGATCGCCGAGAACGTGTCGAGCTTGTCGCTCGGCGTGTTCACGCGGAACTGCGGGTGCGTCACCGGGATGTGCGGCTTGAACTTCAGGTCGGGCCGGGCCACGCGGGTCAGCGCGAACAGCCCGCTGAGGTCGAGCGGCGCCGGGAGCGTGTAGACCTGCTGCTCGTCGATGTCGAACTCGCGCACGAGCAGGTCGAGCGTCGCCTCGTCCATGTCGTCGGAGATCTCGAGGCGGATGGGCGGGCCGAAGCGGCGCCGCAGCAGCTCCTTCTCGAGCGCCTGGATCAGGTTCTCGGTCTCGTCCTCCTCGATCTCGACGTCCTCGTTGCGCGTGACGCGGAAGACGTGGTGGTCGATGACCTCCATGCCGGGGAACAGGCCGTCGAGCTGATTCGCGATGAGCTCCTCGAGCGGGATGAACCGCACGTCGTCGACGCTCTCGCGGCCGTCGACGCGCACGTAGCGCGGGATCATCTGCGGCACCTTGAGTCGGGCGAACTCGATCTTGTCGGTGTTCGGGTTGCGCACCCGGATCGACAGGTTCAGCGCGCGCCCCGAGATGTAGGGGAACGGGTGCGCCGGGTCCACGGCGAGCGGCATGAGCACGGGGTAGATGCGCTGCTCGTAGTAGTCGGTGAGGATCTCGCGATCCGCGTCGTCGAGCTGCTCCCACTCGACGATCTTGATGCCGGCCTCTGCGAGCGCGGGCTGCACCTGGCCGCGGAAGCACTCGGCGTGGCGCAGCTGCAGCTCGTACGCCCTGCGGTTGATGTTGGCGAGCACGTCGGTCGGTGCGCGCCCCACGTTGGTCGGCACGGCGAGGCCGGTGACGATGCGGCGGCGCAGCCCGGCGACGCGCACCATGAAGAACTCATCGAGGTTCGCGGCGAAGATCGCGAGGAAGTTCGCGCGCTCGAGCACGGGCGTCGACGCGTCCTCCGCGAGCTCGAGCACCCGCTGGTTGAAGTCGAGCCAGCTCAGCTCTCGGTCGATGTACCGATCTGCGGGAAGCCCGGACAGCACATCGGTGTGGTCGCGCGGTTCATCGTTCATGGGTCCATTGTGGCACCGGGCACCGACTCCGGGGCCCTTCTCCATTGGCGGCTGCGTGAATCGATGGTGAACCCCGCGCGCTCGTACATGCGCACCGCGCGCTCGTTCTCCCCGTCGACGTAGAGCGTGACACGGCTGGGCCGGTGCTGCGCCATGCGGATCAGGGTGGCGTCGAGCAGCAGCGCGCCGAGCCCCCGCCCCGCGTATTCGGGGCGCATGCCGACCGCGTAGAGCTCGGTCTCGACCTCGGGCCCGCGCAGCGTCTTCACCCAGGTCGATCCCGCCGCCTCGCCGGTCTCGTCGATGAGCAGCAGCAGATCGTCGGGGTCGAACCACTCCTCGGCGCGCATGAGGGCGAAGTCGGCCTCGGTGACGCGCCCCTGCTCGGGGTGGGCGGCGAACGCCGCCGCATTCGCCCGCACCCAGCGCGCCGCGTCGTCGGGCCGCTCGGGGTCGAAGGCGCGCAGCTCGAAGCCCGCGGGAACGTCGAGCGCGTGCAGCTGCGCGTCGCGCGGCGGCAGCCGTGCCGGATCGAGCGCCATCCGGTGGAGCGACCGCACGGGGGCGAAGCCCGCTCGCGCGAGCAGCGCCTCGGCCGCCGGGTTCTCGCCGTGCGCCCAGGCGAGCGCCGAACCGTCGGTGCGCGCGAGCAGCTCGGCGAGCGCGGCGGAGCCGTACCCCCGCCCGCGGGCGTCCGGGCGCACGACGAGGTCGATCTCGCCCTGGCCGGCGATGCCGACCGCCACCGCGGCGTCGTCGGCCCCGGTGCGGAACAGGAGGAGAGCGCGCTCGCCCTGCACGGCGGCCAGCATCGCCTGATCGGAGACGGGGGGTCTGCCGTCGTGCTCCTCGGCCGCCGCGATCACGCGACGGGCGAGCTCGAAGTCGGACGGGCGGGCTGCGGCGTGCGACTCGAGATGCGTCATTCCGGCTCTTCCTCCTCGATGCGAGCCCGCGCGAAGCCGTACCCGACCCCGCGGACCGTGCTGATCAGGCCCTCGTGTTCGCCCAGCTTCGCACGCAGACGCCGCACGTGCACGTCGACCGTGCGCGTGCCGCCGAAGTAGTCGGTGCCCCACACCTCGCTGAGCAGCTGCTCGCGGGTGAAGACGCGGCCGGGGTTGCCGGCGAGGAAGTGGAGCAGCTCGAACTCCTTGTAGGTGAGGTCGAGCGGGCGGCCGAAGAGGCGGGCGGTGAAGTTCGACTCGTCGATGATCACGCCGGCCGCCTGCACGGCCGCGGGCTGCGGCGCGGCCTGCGGGCGTTCGAGCAGCCGGAGTCGCAGTTCGATCTCGACGGGGCTCGCGGTCGGCAGGAGCAGCTCCTGCACGCCCCAGTCGGGGGTCAGCGCCGTGAGCGCGACCTCGGGCAGGATGACGACGCGCGGGGTCTCGCTGCCGTCCACCATGCTGAGGCATGCGGCCCGCGCGCGTCGCGCATCGAGGGTGCCGTCGATGAGCACGGCGTCGAAGCGATCGGCCATGGTCTCGGGCACGCGGAGCGAGAGGGGCGAGGTGCGCACGTCGTGCGGCAGCAGATCGAGCCCGGGAAGCGAATCGGCAGGATCCCGGTCTGAGAGGCAGAGCAGCTGCATCGTCGTCACTCCCTCGTCTCGTGGCCTGCACCAAATAGTACTGCGCGGCCTGTTTCGCCCCCGTTTCGCGCGTGTTTCACGGCGGTCGCAGCGCGCGGCGCGTGTGGAAGAATGGCCTGATGACCGAGACGACCCCTGAAGCCGCGGAGACGCCGGAGGCGCACTCCTGGCATGTGCCGCGCCTGATCGCGGCGTGGGCGGCGGCGGCCGTCATGGGCGTGCTCGTCACGCTGCTCACCGCGGACGACGACCGCTTCTCGTGGCTCGTGCTCGCGGTGGGGGTCTCGACGCTCATCACGTTCGCGCTGCAGCTGGGCACGGCGCAGCGCGAGGGGTTCATCACCCGGGTCTCGTTCAGCGTCGCGGGCTCGGTCGTCATCATCGCGATCATCGACGTCATCGGGCTGATCGTCTAGCCGAGACGCGGCGTCGCGGGCGATGTAGACTGGCCCCATGCTTCTCGCACTCGAACTCTTCTACCTCGGTCTCCTCGGCCTCGCCTCGCTCTCGATCGCGTGGGTGTCGGGCACGGTCATCTACAAGCTCTACAAGGGTCAGCGCTGAGCGTTCGCGAGATCGGGGCCGGGGGCGTCGAGCATCCCGCGAACCCGTTCGCCGCGCTCCCGGGTCGCATCGCCGACCCCGAGGCCGGCGTCGCGTCGCACTACGGCGAGCCGCTGAGCGAGCAGCGCGCCCTCGAAGCGGGTGCGGCGGTGGTCGATCTGTCGCACCACGGCATCGTCGTGGTGTCGGGGCCGGATCGCCTGAGCTGGCTGCACTCGATGACGAGTCAGCACCTCCTCGCCCTGCGACCCGGCGAGAGCACGGAGACGCTGCTGCTCGACGCCAACGGACGGATCGAGCACGCGGCCCGCGTCGTCGACGACGGCGAGCGCACCTGTCTGCTGGTGGACGCCGGATCGGCGGAGCCGCTCGCGGCCTTCCTCACCCGCATGCGCTTCGCGCTGCGGGTCGAGGTCGAAGATCGCAGCGGCACGCACGCGGCGGTGCTGGCGTTCGACGGCCCGGCCGCCGACGCGGTGCGCGCGCTCGGGCCCGAGGCCGAATGGCGCGACCCCTGGGCCGAGGTCGCCCGCGGCGGCGTGCAGTACGCGCGCACCGAGACGGAGCATGCGGGGGCGCAGTGGTCGGCCGTGCAGTTCGTCTTCGCGCGCGAGCGCCTGGACGATGTGGTCGGGCTCGTGCGCTCCGGGGCCGTGCGCGCCGCCGGGCTGCTCGCACTCGACGCCCTCGAGGTGCGCGCGTGGCGCCCGTCGCAGGCGGGCGATGTCGACGAGCGCTCCATTCCGCACGAGCTCGACTGGATGCGCACCGCGGTGCACCTCACGAAGGGGTGCTACCGGGGGCAGGAGACCGTCGCGAAGGTGCACAACCTCGGCCACCCGCCGCGCCGGCTCGCGCTGCTGCACCTCGACGGCACGGGCGGGGAGCTGCCGGTGGCCGGCGCACTCGTCTTCGCCGGTGCGGGATCGGCGACGGAGCCGGGCGCGCGGCCCGTCGGGCGCATCACGCGCGCCGCCCTGCACCACGAGTGGGGCGGCATCGCGCTCGCGCTGCTCAAGCGCTCGGTGCCCGAGGACGCGCCGCTCGAGGTGCGCGGCGGCGCCGAGGGGAACGATCCGCAGGCGGAGCCCGGCGAGCCGATCGCGGCCGTGCAGGAGGTGATCGTGCCCGCCACCGCGGGTGCGGCCCGCGCCGTGCCGCGGTTGAATCGGATCTGAGCGGCGCCGGGCGGCGCTCGGCGGCACGGCGGGCGATGCCCGTCTCCCCATAGACTGGGGCGCATGACGAATACGTTGATCCTGCTCCGTCACGGGCAGAGCGAGTGGAACCAGAAGAACCTGTTCACCGGGTGGGTCGATGTGCGCCTCACCGACCAGGGGCGCACCGAGGCGGCTCGCGGCGGCGAACTGCTCGCCGAGGCCGGCCTGCTTCCCGACGTGCTGCACACCTCGCTGCTGAGCCGCGCGATCCAGACCGCGCACCTCGCGCTCGACAGCGCCGACCGCCTCTGGATTCCCGTGCGCCGATCGTGGCGGCTCAACGAGCGCCACTACGGAGCGCTGCAGGGTCTCGACAAGGCGGAGACGCTCGCGAAGTACGGCGAGGAGCAGTTCATGGAGTGGCGCCGGTCGTTCGACACTCCGCCGCCCGCGCTCGACGACGCGAGCGAGTGGTCGCAGGCGAATGACCCCCGGTACGCCGACATCGACGGCGAGCGCCCGCGGACGGAGTGCCTCAAAGACGTGATCGAGCGCATGCTGCCCTATTGGGAGCAGAGCATCCTGCCCGACCTCAACGCCGGCAACACGGTGCTCGTGACGGCGCACGGCAACTCCCTGCGCGCGCTCGTGAAGCACCTCGACGGGATCTCCGACACCGACATCGCGGGCGTGAACATTCCGACCGGCATGCCGCTCGTCTACGAGATCGCGGCTGACGGCACGCCGACGGGACCGGGCCGGTACCTCGATCCCGAGGCCGCCGCCGCAGGGGCCGCCGCCGTCGCCGCGCAGGGCAAGGGCGCCTGAGCCGAGCGCCCGCACAGCAATGAGTCAGGGCCCCTCCGGTGGAGGGGCCCTGACTCATTGCGACGAAGCGGCGAACGATGCGCGGAGCGTCAATCCTCGTCGTCGTCGTCAGCGTTGTACTTGCTGGCGTACTCCGCCCACGGGTCTTCTTCGCGCACTCGCGACGCCTCTGCTGCTGACAGTTCCTGTTGCAACGCAGAATAGTTCGTGTCGGGGCTGAAGTACTTCAGCTCCCTGGCGACCTTGGTGTGCTTTGCCTTCTGACGGCCGCGCCCCATGCGTGACCCCCTTACACAGTCGGGCCCCGCGAGTTCACCCCCGAGGCAGATACCAGTTCATAGACGTATGGTGCAGATTCTAGCATGATGAACCCGCCCCACGGATGCAGCGCGTTAGCATGTGGGCATGCCATCCATGCGCGCTCGTCCCACTCGAATCGTGCTCGTCGCGCTCCTCGTCGTCGCCGCCCTCGCGCTCATCGCGGCGGTCGCCGTCGCCGCTCCCATCCTGCTGCACCGCAGCGCCGGAGGGTCGGGTCAGGAGGTGCCGTCGAGCACCGTGTCGGAGACCTCCGCGCGCGGCGCCGACGGCCGGGTCAGAACGCTGACGGCGAGCGACGAGGACGGACCCGCCGACCTCGGGTCGATCGAGCCGGGGCAGCAGATCCGCATCGACGGAACGGGGTTCGATGCCGGGATCGGCATATACGTCGCGGTCTGCGCCGTCCCTGAAACGGCGGGTGAGAAGCCGGGCCCCTGCCTCGGCGGGATCCCGGAGGGCGCCGAGTCGGGAGACGTCGACACCAGTCGGCTGACGAGCGCGTGGGTGACCGACGACTGGGCGTGGCGCGGCTTCGCCACGCACCGGTACACCGACGCCGACGCGGGCAGCTTCTCCGTTGCGCTCACCATGCCCGACCCGAGCGGTGAGGGCCTCGACTGCCGGCAGGCGCGATGCGCGATCGCCACCCGCGCCGACCACACCGCGAGCGCCGACCGCGTGCAGGACATGCTGCTCCCCATCGTCTACCGGTGACGCGCACCGCGCGGGCGCGAGTCGTCGCGCGCGACGCTCAGTGGGCGACGCCCGCGAGCGGAGCCACCACCCACGTGGCGATCGCGTAGATCGTCAAACCGGCGAGCGAGCCGACGACCGTCCCGTTGATGCGGATGAACTGCAGATCCTTGCCCACCTGCAGCTCGATCTTCTCCGCGGCCTCGCGCGCATCCCACCGCTGCACCGTCTCCGAGATGACGTTCGCGAGATCGTGACGGTAGGTGCGCACGAGCCGTTCGACCACCTCCATCACCCAGACGTCGATCTTGTACTGCAGCGTGGCATCGCCCTGCAGCTTGCCGCCGAAATCCTGTGCGGCGCGCACCATGCGCACGCGGAGATCGCTCTCCGGATCCTCGAGCATCTCGACGAGCGCCGCCCGGGCGGTCTGCCACGTGCTCTGGGCGAGCGCGCGGATGCGCGGGCTGTCGAATACGCCGTGCTTGAACGCCTCCAGCTGCCCCTGCAGCCGCTCCTGGGTCTGCAGGTCGCCCGCGAGATCGGCGAGGAACTTGCTCACCGCGACGCGGAAGGGGTGATCGCGCTCGGCGGCCACACTCTGCACGAAGCGCACGGCCTCCGCGTGCAGCCGGTGATCGACGAACCGGTCGACGATGCCCGGCACCCAAGACGGCAGGCGCGACGACACCACCCGGTCGAACGCGTCGGGGTGCTCGACCAGCCACCCCTCGAGGCGCTCCGCCGCGATGTCGAGCAGCGCCTCATGATGGCCGCCCGAGACGAACGACTCGGCGGCTCGCCCGAGCAGCGGGCTCCACTCGGGGTCGATCACGTGGCGCCGCACGAGCACCTCCACGAGCTCCTGGACGTCGTCGTCGTCGAGCACGGCCAGCGTGCCGAGGGCCGCCGACGCCGCCATCGCGCTCACCCGCTCGGCGTTGCGGCGATCCGACAGCCACTCGCCGGCCCGCCGCGCGCCGCTGATCTCGGCGAGCTTGCCGTGCACCACGTCGTCGGCGAGGAAGTTCTCCTCGACGAACGAGCCCAGCCCCTCGCCGATGTCGTCCTTCTTCTGCGAGATGAGATTGGTGTGCGGAATCTTGAGGCCCAGGGGGTGCCGGAACAGGGCGGTGACCGCGAACCAGTCGGCCAGCGCCCCCACCATGCCGCCCTCGCTCGCGGCGCGCACGAAGCCCCAGCCCGGGTAGCGCGCCTGCAAGATGAACGACACCACGAACACCACGGCCATCGCGATGAGCAGACCGACCGCGATCGCCTGCATGCGCCTGAGCTCGTCGAGGCGCTGGAAGTCTGCGGGGGAGACGGCACCGAGCGTTCGGCGGGTGCGGGGCTGCGGCATTCCAGTATTATCCCCTCTGCACCGCAGCCGAGGCCAGCGGACGACCGCGTCGCCGAAGCGGCCGCATGGGATAATCGAGCCCATGCACCTCCTTACGGCGCTGAGCCTGAAGAACCGCGCGCTGATCGCGCTCGTCACGATCGTCGCGGCCGTGTTCGGGGTGATCGGCGTCGGCTCGCTGAAACAGGAGCTCATGCCGTCCGTGCAGTTCCCCACGATCGCGGTCGTGACGAGCTACCCCGGCGCCTCGCCCGAGGTGGTGAACAACGACGTCTCGACGCCGATCGAGACCGCGCTGCGCGGAGTGCCGCAGCTCGAATCGTCGTCGGCGACCTCGAGCACGGGAACCTCGACGGTGCTCGCCGAGTTCACCTACGGCGTCGACCTCGCCGCGACCGAGCAGAAGGTCGAACGGGCGATCAGCCGCATCTCGCAGACCCTGCCCGAGGCGGCGGACACCCAGGTGCTCTCGGGAACGATCGACGACTTCCCGGTGATCCAGATCGCGGTGACGCCCGCGGAGGGCGAGGACCTGCAGTCGACGGCCGACCTCGTCGAGCGCGTCGCCGTGCCCGAACTCTCCGACATCGACGGCGTGCGCGACGCGCAGCTGAGCGGAGCGCGGCCCGAACGCATCACGATCCAGCCGAATCTCGATGCGCTCGCCGAGCGCGGGCTCAGCCCGCAGACCATCACCGATACGCTCCAGCAGAGCGGGGTGCTGATCGCCGCGGGCTCGATCACCGAGGGGGATCGCACACTCGCCGTGCAGGCCGGAACGGAGCTGCAGTCGGCCGAGGAGATCGCGGCGCTGCCGATCGCGTTGAGCGCCGAGCAGCTCGCGCCCCCGCAGGAGCAGCCCGAGATCCCGGGCCAGTTCGAGATCGAGCCGCCGGAGCCCGCCGCCCCCGCGACCATCGGAGAGGTCGCCGAGGTGCGCCTCGAGCCCGGCCCCGAGCAGAGCATCTCGCGAGTGGACGGCGCACCGGCGCTCACCATCGGCGTCACGAAGACCTCCGCGGCGAACACCGTCGACGTGTCGCACGCGGTGCAGGATCAGCTCGACGAGCTGCAGGATCAGCTCGGCGGCGCGCAGCTGACCGTGATCTTCGACCAGGCGCCGTACGTGGAGCAGTCGATCGAGACCCTCACCACGGAGGGGCTGCTCGGCCTCGTCTTCGCGGTGCTCGTGATCCTCGTCTTCCTCATGTCGATCCGGGCCACGCTCGTGACCGCGATCTCGATCCCCACCTCGGTGCTGCTCGCCTTCGTCGGGCTGAACTTCGCCGACTACACGCTCAACCTGCTGACGCTCGGCGCGCTCACCATCTCCATCGGCCGCGTCGTCGACGACTCGATCGTCGTCATCGAGAACATCAAGCGCCACCTCGCCGACGGCGGCGACCGGGCCGCCGTGATCATCCGCGCGGTGCGCGAGGTCGCCGGCGCCATCACCGCCTCGACCGTGACCACCGTCGCCGTGTTCCTGCCGATGGCCTTCGTCGCCGGCATGGTCGGGGAGCTGTTCCGCCCCTTCGCCTTCACCGTGACGATCGCGCTCGTCGCGTCGCTGCTCGTCTCGCTCACCATCGTGCCCGTGCTCGCCTACTGGTTCCTGCGCACCGGTCCCTCGCGTCGCCGCCGGGGCTTCGTGACCGCCGGAAGCGGAACGGAGGGCGAGGCCGCCGAGGCCTCGTCGCGCAGCTCCGCCGAGGAGATCGACGAGCACCCCACGGCGCTCCAGCGCGGCTACCGGCCCGTCATCGAGTGGACGCTGCGCCGGCCCGCGATCACGCTGCTCATCGCCGTCGTCGTGTTCAGCGGCACCGTCGCGGCGAGCCCCCTCATGAAGACGAGCTTCCTCGGATCCGACGAGCAGAACTCCGTCGGGCTCGTGCAGAGCCTCGCCCCCGGCACGAGCCTCGACGCGCAGCTGGCGCAGGCCGAGAGCGTCGAGCAGGCGCTGAACGACGTGCCGGCGATCGAGAGCGTGCAGGTGACGATCGGCAGCGCGGGCGGCGCCGCCGCGCTCTTCGGGGGCGGCGGCGACGGCACGGTGAACTACTCGATCACCACCGACCCCGACGCCGATCAGGCGCAGGCGCAGGACGACATCCGCGACGCCGTCGACCAGCTGGAGGGCGCCGGGGAGTTCTCCATCGGGCAGTCGGGCGGCGGGGTGACCTCGTCGAGCGCGATCGAGGTCGACGTCACGGCTCCCGATCAGGAGACGCTCGCGCAGGCGAGCGACGCCGTGGTCGCCGCGCTGCAGGACGAGCCGAGTCTGCAGCAGGTCGAGAGCGATCTCGGGCAGTCGCGCGAGTTCCTGCGCATCGCCGTCGACCGTGGGCGCGCCGCCGAACTCGGCCTCAGCGAGGCCGGCGTCGCGGGGCAGGTCACGCAGCAGATGCAGCCCGCGCAGATCGGGCAGATCTCGATGGACGCCACGACGGTCTCGGTGTACCTCGCGAACGCCACCGCCCCGACCGACCAGGCCGGTGTCGCGGCGCTGCCGATCCAGACCGCGACGGGCTCGCAGCCGCTGAGCAGCCTCGCCGCCGTCGAGGTCGCCGACGGGCCGGTGACGGTGCGCACGGCCGACGGGGTGCGATCCGTCACCGTCTCCGCGCTGCCGAAGGGCGACGACCTCGGCACCGCGAGCGCCGAGGTGACCGCCGCCCTCGAATCGCTCGAGCTGCCCGACGGGGCGAGCGCGAGCGTCGGCGGGGTGCTGTCGCAGCAGGCCGACGCATTCCAGCAGCTCGGCATCGCGCTGCTCGCCGCCATTCTCATCGTCTACGTCGTGATGGTCGCGACTTTCCGCAGTCTGCTGCAGCCGCTGCTGCTGCTCATCTCGGTGCCGTTCGCCGCCACCGGGGCGATCCTGCTGCTCATCGTCACCGGGATCCCGCTCGGCGTCGCCTCGCTCATCGGCGTGCTGATGCTCATCGGCATCGTCGTGACGAACGCGATCGTGCTCATCGACCTCGTGAATCAGTACCGGATGCGCGGGGACGCGCTGCGCGACGCCGTGCTGCACGGATCCCTGCAGCGACTCCGGCCGATCGTGATGACGGCGCTCGCCACCATTCTCGCGCTCACGCCGATGGCGCTCGGCATCACCGGCAAGGGCGGCTTCATCTCGCAGCCGCTCGCCGTCGTCGTGATCGGCGGACTGCTGTCGTCGACGGTGCTGACCCTCGTCGTGCTCCCCACCCTCTACTACCTCGTGGAGCGCCGCCGCGAGGGCGGCCCGAAGCGGGGCGGCCCGGTGCGTCGTCGGCGCAGCCCGAGGCCCGACGCGGGGCCCGCGCTCGCGGGTGCCGGCGCCGGTGCTGTCACGGGTGCGGGCCTCGGTGCGGGTACGGGCGCTGCATCGGGATCGGGCGCTGCAGCGGGTGCCGTTTCCGCGGCGGGCGCGGGCTCCGTCTTCGGAGTGCGCCGCAGGCGCGGCGCCGGAGCGGCCGGCGACGCCCGCGCCCACGCGGAGACCGACGTGGACTCGGTGGGCGCCGCGCATGCCACCCATGCCGCGGACCCCGCTGAGCCGCCGACGCCGGCTGCACCTGTTCCCGCGGTGCCGGCGCCCGCCGCACCCGCGCCCCCGGTGCCGTCCGCGTCGGCCGTGCCGCCGGTGCCCGCGGTGCCCGTGGTGCTGCCGGCGCCGCAGGAGCCCGTCGCACCCGCGCAGCAGCCCCGCGCGGAGCCCGAGGCTCCGCGCGGGGCCGCCGCGGCGGAGGAGGCGATCGAATCGCCGGTGCTGCGGGAGTCGACGCCCGCTCACGGCATTCCGGAGCAGGTGGAGCAGCCGAGGGTCGCGCATGCCCCGGCGGAGCAAGCCGTTGCGGAATCCCCGGTCGACGAACCGGTCGCCGGCGAGCCGGAGCAGCTCGACGCGGCGGAGGCCGACCCGGTCACCATCGAGCCCGCCGCGGTGAACGAGCCCATGGGGCCGGCCACCGAGCAGATGTCGCTCGCCCTCGACGAGCTCGGCTTCACGGGTGACGACAACCCGCTCGCCGATCTCGGATTCGATGAGCCTGCGGAGGGCGCAGCACCGGCGCACGACCCGAGCCCCGAGCCTGCGTCGCAGGAGCGCCGCGGCGCGGATCACGCGGTGAGCCCGCTCTTCGCCGACGGGCCGGTCGCCGCAGGCGACGCCTCGATCGACCCCGCCTCGACCGACCCCGCCTCGAACGACCCCGCCTCGACCGGGCACGACCCGCGCGTGCCGGAGTCGGCCGCGCCCGGAGAGACCGAGTCGATCCCCGCACCGGTCTCGGCACCGGTCTCGGCATCCGCGCCGACCGCGTCGGCAGCGCCCGAGCCCGAACCGGCGCCGGAGCCCGCGGCCGACGCCGAACCGGATGCCGGGCCACAACCCGGCCCGGCATCGGCACCGGCTCACGCCCCGACGCCCGATCCCGCAAGCGATCCCGAGGCCGAGCCGGAGCGGGCCGAACCGGCACCTCCGATCACGGGGGAGCTCGACTGGGAGCAGCTCATGTGGCAGGCCACGCAGGAGGTCGACGAAGCGGAGAACGCCGCGAGCCCGAAGACCGACCCGGGTGCCGGCGACGCCCCGGATGCGACGCCGGGAACGCTCCCCGGGAACGCGCGCTGATCGTGGCGCGCAAGCGAGGCGGCGGGTTCAAGCCCCCCGCCAACTACGACCCCCACCGCAAGCCGAAGCGCGCCGGGAGCGCCGAGCCGCGCCGCGGGCGACCGGCGGCGCCCACGGAGGATCGCGTCGAGCCGTCGCAGCGGGCTGCGCCGGGGCGGCAGTCAGCCCGAACAGCGGGGCGCGCATCGGGAACGGACGCGACGGCATCGCGATCCGCCGCGAACCGGCGCGAGACCCCCCGCGCCGCCGCGCCGCCGCAGCGACTCGAAGCCCGGCGCACGACCGCCGCGGATGCGGCCGGGCTCGCATTCGGCGACCTCGGGCTCGGGGGCAACCTCATCCGGGTGCTCGGCGAGCTCGGGGCCGAGAAGCCGTTCCCGATCCAGGCGGCGACGATCCCCGACGCGGTCGCCGGCCGCGACGTGCTCGGGCGCGCGCGCACCGGATCCGGCAAGACGATCGCCTTCGGCGCGGCGCTCGTCGAGCGTCTGCTGCGGTTGAAGGGGCAGGGCGCGTTCGCGTCGGACCCGAAGCCCGCCCAGGCGCGGAAGCAGCGGGGCGTGCGCGAGACGCGGGGCGCGACCCGCAAGCCGAAGGCGCTGATCCTCGCACCGACCCGCGAGCTCGCGCTGCAGATCGACCGAACCGTGCAGCCCCTCGCCCGGTCGGTCGGCTTCTACACGGCGCAGCTCGTCGGCGGAGTGCCCGTCGACCCGCAGATCCACGCCCTCGAGCGCGGCGCCGACATCATCATCGGCACCCCGGGGCGGGTCGAAGACCTCGTCGCGCGTCGACGTCTCGACCTGCGCGAGGTGCTCGTCTCCGTCATCGACGAGGCCGACCACATGTGCGACCTCGGGTTCCTCGAACCCGTGCAGCGCGTGCTGCGGCACACGGTGCGCGGCGGCCAGCGGCTGCTGTTCTCCGCGACGCTCGACGCGTCGGTGTCGGCGCTCATCGGGGAGTTCCTCTCCGACCCGGCGGTGCACGAGGCCGAGGAGGCCGCGGCGATGCCGGTCGATCACCGCGTGCTCGTCGTGCAGCGCGCGCAGAAGAACGAGGTGCTCGTCGAACTCGCCGCGGGCGGAGGGCGCACGATCGTGTTCTGCCGCACCCGCGCATCCGCCGAGCAGGTCGCCGAGATGCTCGGCGCCGCCGGCATCACGGTGACCGCGCTCCACGGCAACCTCAGCCAGGCGCGGAGAGAGCTCAACCTCGCGAAGTTCACCTCGGGCCGGGCGAGCGTGCTCGTCGCCACCGACGTCGCGGCGCGCGGCCTCCACATCGACGGCGTCGACCTCGTCGTGCAGGCCGATGCGCCGGAGGACGCGAAGGGGTACCTGCACCGCACCGGCCGCACCGGTCGCGCGGGGGAGGCGGGGAGCGCCGTGCTCGTGATCCCGCCCTCGCGCGAACCGCGCACGCGCCAGCTGCTCGAGGAGGCGGGCGTCAGCGCTTCGTTCTTCGGCCCGGCCGCGCCGGTCTCCGCCGGTGCAGCGACCCGCGGTTGACGAACCCGCCAGCGCGAGGCGCCTCGATTTAGAGGAAGCTCACAACGCGCACCCGTGACCACCGGGCGCCGATTTGTGGCTGCACGGCCCATCGCTTGGCAGTGTCGGCGCGCGTCTCTAGGCTGACAGCAATTCGGGGCCCGGCAGGCCCGGGCCGCCCCGCTCGTCACCTTCGAAGGAGTTCCGATGGCCGACCTCAGCGCATCGTCCCACCCCCGAATCGATCCCGCCGTCGTGAGCGACGCGCTGCTCGGCAAGTGGAAGACCGAGCGGCTCGAGTCACGGAGGCTCGCGGCCGACCCGCGGCTCCACACCATCCCCGGGCAGTCGATGAGCGACCACCGCGAGCGCGCCCTCGAACAGCTGAGCATCCTCGTCGAAGCGGGCGCGATCCAGCGCGCGTTCCCCGCAGCAGCCGGCGGGAGCGATAACCACGGCGGCAACATCGCCGCCTTCCAGGAACTGGTGCTCGCCGACCCCTCGCTGCAGATCAAGAGCGGAGTGCAGTGGGGCCTGTTCGGCGCCGCGATCCTGCACCTCGGCACCGCGAAGCACCACGAGCGCTGGCTGCCCGACGTCATCAGCCTGCAGACGCCGGGCGCGTTCGCGATGACCGAGATCGGGCACGGATCGGACGTCGCATCGATCGGCACCACGGCCACCTACGATCCGGAGACCGAGGAGTTCGAGATCCACACGCCGTTCGCCGGCGCGTGGAAGGACTACCTCGGCAACGCCGCCCTGCACGGGCGCGCCGCCGTGGTGTTCGCGCAGCTCATCACCCGCGGGGTGAACCACGGCGTGCACGCCTTCTACGTGCCGATCCGCACCCCCGAGGGGGAGATGCTGCCCGGCGTCGGCAGTGAGGACGACGGCGTGAAGGGCGGTCTCAACGGGATCGACAACGGGCGCCTGCACTTCACGCGGGTGCGCGTACCGCGCGAGAACCTGCTCAACCGGTACGGCGACGTCGCGGCCGACGGCACCTACTCCTCGGAGATCGACAGCCCCGGCCGACGCTTCTTCACGATGATCGGCACGCTCGTGCAGGGCCGCGTCTCGCTCGACGGATCGGCGGTGCGCGCCATGCAGGCGGCCCTCGGCATCGCGATCCGGTACGGCAGCGAGCGCCGCCAGTTCCCCGGCGCATCCGGGCGTGAGACCGTGCTGCTCGACTACGGCCTGCATCAGCGACGCCTCATCCCGCGCCTCGCGCAGACCTACGCCATGCAGTTCGCCGACGAGCGCCTGCTCACCGTCTTCGACGAGGTGTTCTCGGGGGCGAAGGACACCGACGAGAACCGCGAAGACCTCGAAACGCTCGCAGCGGCGTTCAAGCCGCTATCGACCTGGGCCGCGCTCGACACCCTGCAGGAGGCCCGCGAGGCCTGCGGCGGCGCCGGGTTCATCGCGAAGAACCGCATCGTCGGCCTGCGCGCCGACCTCGACATCTACGTGACCTTCGAGGGCGACAACAACGTGCTGCTGCAACTCGTCGGCAAGCGCCTCCTCAGCGACTACGCCGCGCAGTTCAAGAACGCCGATCGCGCAGCGCTCGCACGCGCCGCCGCCAGCCAGATCGGCAACCGCGTCAGCCGCTTCGGCCTGCGCGTCGTCGGGCAGAGCATCGCCGACTTCGGGCAGGTCGCCCGCTCGATCGAGAGCATGCGCTCGCCGCAGGCGCAGCGGCAGCTGCTCGCGGATCGCGTGCAGACCATGATCGGCGAGATCGCGCTCGCGCTGCGCGACGCGACGAAGGGCATCCCGAAAGACGATCGGCGTGCCCGCGCGATCGCGAACGAGAACGCGTTCAACGCGCAGCAGTACAAGCTCATCGAGGCGGCTCGCGCGCACGGAGAGCTGCTGCAGTGGGAGGCGTTCACCGACGCGCTCGAGAAGATCACTGACGCCGGGTCGCGGCAGGTGCTCACCTGGATGCGAGACCTCTTCGGGCTCGGGATCATCGAGCGCAACGCCGCCTGGTACCTCACCGCCGGGCGGATCTCCCCGCACCGGGCCGAATCGGTGACGGCCTACGTCGACCGCCTCATCTCGCGACTGCGCCCGCACGCACTCGATCTGATCGAGCCGTTCGGGCTCACCCCCGAACTGCTGCGCGCCGAGATCGCGACCGGCATCGAGGCGGAGCGGCAGCAGGAGGCGCACGACTACGTGGAGGCGCAGCGCGCCGCCGGCACCTGGCCCGTGCACGAGAAGGAGCTGCGCCGGCGCCAGCAGGAGGCCGAGCGCCGCGCGGCGGGCCAGGCGAAGGTGAGCTGAGCCCGTGCCGCCCGCCGCTCGTTAGGGTGGAGGCATGAGCGAAGCGCTGCGAGACCTGTACCCCGCCATCGAGCCCTACGCGGAGGGCATGCTCGACGTCGGCGACGGCCACTCCGTCTACTGGGAGGCGTGCGGTAATCCTGACGGGAAGCCCGTCGTGTTCCTCCACGGCGGCCCCGGCGGCGGCTGCGCGCCCGATCATCGGCGCTTCTTCGATCCCGAGCGCTACCGCATCGTGCTGTTCGACCAGCGCGGCTGCGGGCGCAGCGTGCCGCACGCGAGCGCGCCCGACGCCGATCTCTCGACGAACACCACCTGGCATCTGGTCGCCGACATCGAGTGGCTGCGCGAGTCGCTCGGCATCGAACGCTGGCAGGTCTTCGGCGGATCATGGGGCTCGACCCTCGCGCTTGCATACGCCCAGACCCACCCGCAGCGGGTGACGGAGCTCGTGCTGCGCGGCATCTTCACGCTGCGCGCCGCCGAGATCCGCTGGTTCTACCAGGAGGGGGCGTCGCACCTCTTCCCCGACATGTGGGAGGAGTACCTCGCGGTCATTCCCGAGGCGGAGCGCGACGACCTCGTCGCCGCCTACCACCGCCGCCTCTTCGACGCCGATCCGGCGGTGCACGTGCCCGCCGGGGTGGCATGGACCGTCTGGGAGAACTCGACGATCAGACTCCTCCCCGACCTCGAGGGCATCGCGGAGGCGCGGGCGGACACGGTGAGCGCCGTCGCATTCGCGCGCATCGAGAACCACTACTTCTCGAACGCGGGGTGGCTCGAGGAGGGTCAGTTGATCCGCGATGCAGCCGAGAAGCTCGCCGGCATCCCCGGCGTCATCGTGCAGGGACGCTACGACGCGTGCACGCCGCCCGAGACGGCGTGGGATCTGCACCGCGCCTGGCCCGAAGCGCACTTCGAGATGATTCCCGACGCGGGGCACGCGGCGAGCGAGCCCGGCATCGTCGACGCGCTCGTGCGCGCCACCGATCGCTTCGCCGCGTGAGCGCTCAGATGCCGCTCGACCTGCAGGAGATCCTCGACGATGTGCACGAGGCCGTGCGCCCGCTCATCGGCTCGGGCAGCGTCGCCGACTACATTCCGCGCCTCGCGGCGGTGAACCCCGACCACTTCGGCATCTCCGTCATGATGACCGACGGCACCCAGCGCTCGTCGGGCGATGCCGATGTCGAATTCTCCATCCAGAGCATTTCGAAGGTCTTCTCCCTGGCGCTCGTGATCGCGGGCGACGGCGACGAGATCTGGCAGCGCGTGGATCGCGAGCCCTCGGGCGCGGCGTTCAACTCGCTGGCGCAGCTCGAGTACAAGCGCGGCATTCCCCGCAACCCGTTCATGAATGCCGGCGCGCTCGTCGTCGCCGACCACCTGCTGTCGCTCACGCCCGACGCCGACGACCCGGTGCTCGACTTCGTGCGCACCGAATCGGGCAACCCCGACATCTCGATCGACGCGCTCACCGCGGCATCCGAGCTCGCGCACGCCGACCGCAACTCGTCGATCGCGCACCTGCTGCGGAGCTTCGGCAACCTCATCAACGACGTGGACGCGGTGCTCGACCGGTACGTGCGCCAGTGCTCCATCGCGATGAGCTGCGCCGACCTCGCCGCCGCGGGCGCCTTTCTCGCTCGACGCGGTGAGAGCGCCGACGGCAGGCTGCTGCTCAGCGGCAACCAGACGAAGCGGATGAACGCCGTCATGCTGACCTCGGGCTTCTACGACGCGGCGGGCGAGTTTGCGTACCGCGTCGGCCTGCCCGGCAAATCTGGCGTGGGCGGCGGCATTCTCGCGGTCGTGCCCGACGTGTGCTCGATCTGCGTGTGGGGCCCGGGGCTCGACTCGTCGGGCAACTCGCTGATCGGCATGGCCGCGCTCGACGAGCTCACGTCGCGCACCGGCTGGTCGATCTTCTAGGCCGCCGCTCGGAGGGGCGCGCCGCGGCGGCCGGCCGTGCGAGCGGCGGTCGGTCGTGCGAGCGGCGGTCGTGCGAGCGGGGTCACTTCGGGAGCGTGTTGCACGGGTGCGGGCCCGCAACACCCTCCCGAAGTGACCCCGCTCGCGGAGGCGGCTGCGCTCCGCGCCGCTCCGCACCGGCGCCGGTCGGTCGCGCCGCCCTTCACGCATCCGATGCGGCGGCGGGGCCGCATCTCAGATGCGGCCCCGCTGCGCAAGGTGCCCGCGAACGTACCGATGCTTCACTATCATCGGCAGCACACCGCCGTCGGAACATCCGCGTGATTCCGACGCGCACCGACATCCCCGAGTACCCACAGGAGCAGCCGTGACGTTCAACGACAACGTGCGCATCGACAACAGCAAGGTGCGCAAGCGCCGGGGCGCACGAACCGGCGGGATGGTCGCGGGCGGCGGCATCGGCATCGCACTGCTGCTCGCGCTCGGCTCGCAGCTGCTCGGCTTCGACCTGACCCCGTTCGCCCCCGCGGTGCAGCAGGCGGTGGGCGGCGGCACGACGTCGGAGCAGTCGGAGGTGGTGCTCGACGCATGCAAGAGCGGGGCTGATGCGAACACCGACGACGAGTGCCGCATGAACGCGACCGCCGATTCGCTCGATCGCTTCTGGGCGGGCGAGGTCGGCAACTACCGCTCGCCCGGCCCCGTGATCCTGTTCGACGGTCAGACGCAGTCGGGCTGCGGCGCGGCATCGGCCGCGACCGGCCCGTTCTACTGCCCGGCCGACGAGACCATCTACATCGACGTCGCGTTCTTCGACACCCTCTCGGGGGAGTACGGCGCGTCAGACGGCTCGCTCGCCCAGATGTACGTGCTGGCGCACGAGTGGGGCCACCACATCTCGAACCTCATCGGCTCGCTGCAGAGCACGGGTCGCGAGACGGGCCCCGCTTCGGGGTCCGTACGCCTCGAACTGCAGGCGGATTGCTTCGCGGGCGCGTGGGTGCAGGCCGCGTCGACGACCACCGACGACCAGGGCGTGACGTTCTTGAAGCCGGTCACCCAGCAGCAGATCGACGATGCGATGAGTGCAGCCGCTGCGGTCGGCGACGATCACATCATGGAGTCGGCGGGCGTCGACGTGAACCCCGAGCGGTTCACGCACGGCAGCTCGGAGCAGCGGCAGCGGTGGTTCATGACGGGCTACGAGGAGGGGCCCACGGCCTGCGGCACGTTCGACGTGAGCGCCGCAGACCTGTAGGGCGACGCGGATCAGCGGCGCTTCCGCCGCTTCGCCTGCCGGGCCTCCGCCTTCTTGCGCTCCGCCTTCTCCTTGGCCGCCTGGAGCTGCGCGCCGCGCGAGTTCGGCTTCAGCTTCGGGGCCTGCTTCTTCGGCTGCGCCTGCACTCGGGGCGCGGGCGCAGTGCGCTTCGTCTCCTCCTGCGCGGATTCGCGGGAGCTGTTGGCGGTGCGCCCGCGCAGGATGCCGGCGAGGTGCTGCACCGTCGCGTCGTCGCGCTCCGCGTTCCAGACCGCCCAGACGACGGGGCCGTCGAGGGGCTGCTCGCCCGCCTCGGGGCGGATGGGCAGCACGGTGTGCTCGCGCTTGTCGATGAGGTGCCGTGCGAGCGGCACCGGCAGGAGTACGGCCCCGGCGCCCGTCGCGACGAGCGCGAGCGCGGCTCGAGGCCCCTTCGGCATCCACTCCGGGTCGTCCCACGAGCGCGCGGCGGGCCAGCCCGCGTCGTGATCGGGGTGGTCGAGCAGCTCGACGAAGGCGATCTCGGCCAGGCTCACGGACTCCTGCTGCGCGAGTTCGTGGTCGGCGGGCACGACGAGCGCCATCGATTCGGCGTACAGCCGGATCGCGCGGCGGGTGCTCTCCGGGCCGTCGGAGCCGCTCGGGCGGGCATCGGGGGCGGTGCGCTCGATGAGCACGTCGCAGCCGGCGGCGGCGGCGGCCGTCTCCCGATTCCGCGCGTCGAGCGCCGTGCCGAAGGCGACCTCCAGCGGCACGAGTTCGAGCTTGCGCCCGGGGGTCGCGGCCTTCCAGCGGCGGGCCCACTTGCTGGGGGCGATGCCGCGGGCGAACCCGAGGCGGATCGGCGCGGGCGCCGATCCCGCATCGTTCGGCGCACCGGGGTCGTGTGCGGTCGTCGTGTCGCTCACAGCGCCACCTCTCCGTAGATGTCATGGGTGTAGGGGAGCCGAGCCGCCGACAGCGCGATGCGGTAATCGCCCGAGAGGGCAGCGCGACGCGCAGCGGGTGCGCTCGCCGCCGCAGCGGTGCCCGCCCGGGCGGTGCCCGCCCGGGCGGTGCCCGTCGGGCGGATCGGCGTGCCCTCGTCGAGGTAGTGCGGCAGCGCGAGCGCGGCGTGGCCCTGCGGGGGCTTGCCGCTGGCGGGCACGACCCGCCACCACGGCGACGCGTGCCCGTAGAGTGCGAGCACGCGGCCGACGGCGCGCGGAGCGGACGAGCCGATCGCGATCCCGACGTCGCCGTACGTCATGACGCGCCCCGGCGGAATGCGCACGACGACGTCGAGCACCGCTTCGACGAATTCGGCGCTGGGCATGTGATCAGCCTACGCGCTCGGGCGCGATGCCACCGCGTCGTCCGGTCGTGCCGCCGTCGCTCCGGGCTACGCCACCGAGACCCCGAGCAGCGACCCGATCGTGTAGGTCACCGCGACGGCGATGCCGCCGAACAGCAGCTGCCGCGCGGCGCCCATCAGCCAGTTGCGCTTCGTGAACCGTGCGGCGAGACCTCCCGCGATCAGCAGCCCGCCGGCGCCGAACGCGAGCCCGAAGCCGAGGGTGCCGAAGCCGAAGATGAAGGGGAGGATCGGGATCAGCGCGCCGATGCCGAAAGCCGCGAGTGATGAGAACGCGGCGACCCATGGAGACGGCCGCTCCTCGGGGCTGACGCCGAGCTCGGAGAGCAGGTGCACCCGCACGGCCTGATCGGCGTTCGCGTGCACCTGCTCGGCGGCGGTCTCGGCGATGCGCGGCTCGACGCCCAGGTTCTCGAGGAGGGCGGTGAGCTCCGCCATCTCGCCCTCGGGGTTGCGCAGGTGCGCCTCCCGCTCGATGCGCACTTCGGCGTCGAGCTGCTCGTTGGCCGTGCGCACCGAGGTGTACTCGCCGAGGGCCATCGAGATGGCGCCCGCGATGAGTCCCGAGATGCCGGTGATGGCGACGATGCCGGGCGCCGCGCCCGCTGCGGCGATGCCCGCGATGAGGCCGAGATTCGAGACGAGGCCGTCCATCGCGCCGAAGACGCTGGCGCGCAGCCAGCCGGCGCTGACGTCGGCGTGACGGTGGTCGTAGTCGTGCGGCTTCGCGATGTTGTACTCGCTCATGTGTGCTCCAGTCGTGCGGTGCGCGGCGGCGCACGAGCAGCAACCGTAGCAACGTTCGCGTGATCGTGAGAAGCCCGGATCAGACCTCGAAACGGGGTGTGTCGCGAGTTCGGCGCGGCGAACTCTGCGCGGGGGCGCCTGCGCGCTCTAGGCTGGTGGGGGCCGGGCGATCCGGCATCGAGCAGCGTGGAGCAGGGTGGAGGCCGACATGACCGAGGCGAGCGGGCGCGTCGTCGCGACGGAGCGCGGCCGGGACCTGGTGCTGGTGCGCTCTCTGGCGCTCAGCGATGCGGAGGCGTGGGCGTACCTCACCGAATCGGAGCTCACCGAGCAGTGGTTCGGCCCGTGGGAGGGCGATCACCGGGTGGGCGGCGCAGTGCGCGTGCGCATGCGCTTCGAGGAGCACGAGCCCGCGGTCACGATGAAGATTCTGGCGTGTGAGCCGCCGCGCGCGCTCGCGCTGCTGTCGGACGAGGAGATCGGATCGTGGCGACTCGAGCTGCACCTCGAGCCCGACGGCGACGACTCCCTGCTCACCTTCGTGCATCACCTCGCACCCGACGACGCCGTGGGGGAGATCGGGCCCGGCTGGGAGTACTACCTCGACCTGCTCGTCGCGGCGACCGAGGGCACCGAGCGCCCCGGCTTCGACCAGTACTACCCGGCACTGCGCGAGGCGTATCTGGCGATGTGACCGCGCGCGGGCGGTAGATTACTCGGTATGAGTGCGGACCCGGCTGTCGAGAGCTTCTGGAACGAACGACGCCGCGCAGACCCCGCACTGCCGGAGGCGCTGCCCGAGGTGTGGGCGTTCGGGGCGACCCCGGCGCACGCCGACGCGCTGCTCGATCTCGTGCTGGCGGGCATCAAGACGGGCACTGCCTCATCGCTCTGGGACTACGAGGCGAGCGGCGATCCGGTGCCCGCCGTCGGCGACCTGAGCGTCATCATCGACGGATCGGGCGCCCCGCGGGCAGTGCTCGAGACGACGCGGATCGACATCGTCCCGTTCCGCGACGTCACCGCCGAGCACGCGCACTCCGAGGGCGAGGGGGATCGCACCCTCGCGGACTGGCGCGAGACGCACGAGCGCTACTGGCGTCGCTACTCGGAGAACGAGCGCGGCTTTGCTCCCGACATGCCGGTGATCTGCGAGCGCTTCATGCTGCGGTACCCGAGCGCGTGAGCGTGCGAGCGTGCCGCTCAGCCGTGCGAGACTACTCAGTACTCAGCGACGCTCGCCTCGGGCGCAGCGGCACCTCACCGAAAGGCGCACATGCAACGCGATGCGTATGAGACCCTCGTCCGCGCCGAGCGCGCCGGTCTGGAGCGCCGCCTCTGCGGGCTGACCGAGGAGCAGTGGCAGGCGACGTCGCTCTGCGACGGCTGGACGGTGGAGGAGGTCGTCGCGCACCTCACGGCGGCGGCGAGCACCGGCACCGCCGCGTGGCTGCTCAGCATCGTGCGCTCCGGGTTCGACGCCGCGAAGCACAACGACCGCATGATCGAGCGCTACCGCGGGGCTGATGCGACCGGCACGCTCGCCCGCTTTCGCGATGCGGTGCCGAGCCGGGTTACCCCGACGCGCGACTACGCGGCGTTTCTCGGCGAGGTCGTAGTGCACGGGCAGGACATCGCGCAGCCGCTCGGCATCCCGCTCGATCCCGACCCGCAGAGCGTGCTCGAGATCGCGCGGTTCTTCTCGACGCGCGACTTCGCGGTGAACAGCAAGAAGATGGTGCGCGGAGTCTCGCTCGAGGCGAGCGACGCTGATTTCGCGAACGGCGCGGGCCCGGCGGTGCGGGGGCCGATCCTCGCGCTCGTCATGGTGATGGCGGGGCGGCGCGCGTTTCTGCCGCAGCTCTCGGGAGACGGCGTCGGCGTGCTCGCGGGGCGCCTCAGCGTCTGAGCGCGGCGGGCCCCGCTCCCACTGAACGGGAAGCGTGGGCACTCGGTGGCGGCGGCCTTGTAGATTGATGGTGCGCTGGGGGGCCACGCCGAAACAGGAGCCCCGAATGCACCACTGGTCGCCCGCGCGAGACCGCACCGCGTCCCGCAGCCGTCAGCCGTTCGTCGACGAAGGCCTCGATTTCGACGAGGATCTGGCCTATGAGCAGGTGATGTCGAAGGTCGATCGGCCTGCTCCGCTGTCGAAGCGCGACGGGGTGATCATTCCGCCGGTGCTGTATCTTCCGGTGCGCGTGGACGAAGCGGGGCGGCCCGCGGCGGAGGTTCGCATGCGCGGCGACGGACGGCATGCCCTCCTCGCATTCACCGCGCTCGAACGGCTCGTGGCGGAACTCGGCGAGGAGCAGGGCTGGGTGCTGATGCCCGTCGAATCGCTCGGCGAGGTGCGCGACGCGCAGCCGTTCGACGTGGTCGCGTTCGATCCTCGCGTGAATCGACACGCTCGGCGCGGTGGAGGAGCGCGATGAGCCGGATCGCGGTCGAACCGGACCAGATGGAGGTGCTGCTGCGTCGAACCGAGAACGTCGCCTCCGACGCAACGGCGGCCCTCGGCGGGTTCGCGATCACCGCGGATGGGGGCATCGCGAGCGACAAGATCGCCTTCATCGTGCGCATGGCGATCGAGGCCGCGCAGCTCGCGGCAGACGCCACCAACGGCCTCGCGGCAGTCGCGCGGGCGGCCGTCACCGGGCAGCTGGGCGACGAAGCAGAGGTGTTCGCATCCCTGCAGGCGATCACCGCGGAGCACTTCGGCTGATGGTCGCGATCGACCTCACGATTCCCGGCCAGCCCTCGGGCATCTATGACCTGGCCGACTGGCTCGACGCGAACGTCGTCACCTCGGCGGAGGAGATCGAGGCGTCGTTGAAGAAAACGGATGGCGACTCGCACGAGTTCTGGCAGGGGCGCACCGGAGACCGGTTTCGCGCGAACGCCGAGACGATCGCCGAAGGCGTGAAGCCGATCGGCGAGTTCGCGGGCGAGGCCGCAGCGGTGTTCCGCGCCTACGCGCGACGGCTCGAGCGCGGACGGGAGGAATTCGCAGGGTACCGCGACGAGGCCGTCGCTTCGGCCCTGATCGTCGCGGGCGACACGATCGCGCTTCCCATGCCGCCGAAGACCTACATCACGGCGCCCGGGCAGGCGACGCCCATCGAGCGCGGGCCGGGCGGGGTGTGCCTCGACCCGATGAGCGGCGAGGAGTACGAGGCGGCGTGCCGACTGTTCGACGAGATCGGCGAGAGCGTGGGCACGTGGTGGGGCGAGCTCGAGAACTGGATCAACGAGCAGATCGTTCCGCTCATGGCACGCGCGACGGACTTCGCACCGCTCACCGACTACATGGACGAGCTGCAGGCGGCGACCGAGTTCGCCCGGTCGGTTCCCCTTGCATTGAGCGCCGGTGCCTGGGAGGAGCAGCTCAGGGCGCTCGAAAGCGAGGCGAAGACGGCCCAGGCGGCCGCCGACGAGTTCGCCGACCGACTCCGTTCGGGAGATCCGTCGGTCTCGGGGCCGTTGCAGCGCACGTCGAAGGCGGAGGTGCGCGCCGTCGCCGACGTGCTCGCAGACCGCGTCGGGCAGCTCAAAGTCGGCACGAAGATCATCATCCCCGGCTCCGGGCTGGTCATCGACATCGTCTCGGCGAGCGCGGACGTGGCGAACGGCGGATCGGTCTCATCTGCGGGGGTGGGGCTCGCCGGTAGCGCTGCAGGTGGTTCAGCGGGTGCAGCGATCCTTGCAGCTACTGCCCTCTCTCCGGGTGTCGCAGCCCTCATTGTTGCTGCGATCGCGGCTGGCGTGGGCTGGGTGTCTGAGAAGGTGTGGGAGTCACAGGTACCCCTAGACATTCGGGAGGCCATCGACGCGGGGGACTTCGGTTATGTCTTCACGTGAGCATGTTCTGAGGGTCGACCGGGTGCGGCGGCCACTCGTCGATGCGCCGGCCTCGTTCGATGCAGTGATGAGGTCGAGTCATGTTCCAGCAGCATGGCGAAGCGTGCTCTTCACGGCTGTCAGTATGGGGTGCCTGGCGTTCGCCATACTCGCCGACCGAGAAGACCGGCCCTTCGCGGTGATGGTGACGTTGCTCTTCCTGGGGGTCACTTTCCTCGTCGTCATGGAGCTCGTCATGCTCAGGCGCGTGGTGTGGGACGGCTTTCGGCTCCGATCCGGCACCGAGATGCACTTCGTCGGCACTGGATTCTCCGGCGTATCGCCCGCACTCGCGGGGCTGTGCTTCACGAGTGCGGCAGCCATCATCATATGGACGTGGGTCACCCCCGGTGAGATCCCCATCACCGGTCCCGTCGGTCGCACCGGGGGGCTGCTCCTGCTCACCTTCATGGGGCTCGGCACGCTGAGCGTCGTCGTTCTCAAACGCTTCTATCCGTCCGGCATCAAGATGGACGCGGAAGCAGTGCGGGTGCGCCAGGGGATCAGCGAACATTGCTTTCGTTGGAGCGAACTCGAGAGCGTAACCCTGCATATCCGCCGCAGACACGCCTTTCTCGACATCGCGGGCGAGGAGGGAAACCACCTGTCGCTTCCCGCCATCTACTACGAGTCGAATCCCTACTACGTCGCGGAGCTGATCCTCTTCTACCTGCGTCACCCGGATCGGCGCGAGCTGCTGTGCGATCCGGATGCTGCGATCCGCGAGGTGATGGAGATCGAAGGGCCTGATGCGCCATGACGACGCGTGCGAAGCGATCGATTCAGGGGACTTCGGCTATGTATTCACGTAAGTCCGTAGTGCAGATCACGCGGGTCCTCAGGCCGATGCTTTCTCACCCGAATTCCTGCGAGCTCAGCGGGGTGTCGTGGAAGTGCCTCGAGGGTCCGCTCTGCTTGCTTCCATTGTTGTCTCTCGTTGCCCTTGCAGGGGCAATCCTCGGCGAGGACGATCTGCGTCCGCTGGCTGTCAGTACGACGCTCGTATTTGCCGGGATGAGTTCACTCATGTTCGTATCAGTGTTGGTTTACCGCAGGATCGCCTGGACCGGGCTGCGAGTGCGTTCTGGGGGAGAGTTGCATCTCGTCGGAGGGGAGTACGGGGGTCCACTCACAGTGCTCGTCGGACTCTGTTTCGTGGGTTCGGTGATTGCGGAGTTTTGGTTGAGAGCAAATATGGGCATGCCACCAAGCTCCGGGTACAGCGGGCGTAGGGGAGGCCCACTTTTCTTCGTACTCGTCGGACTCGGCTGCGTGGCATTCGGAATAGTCAAGCCGTTCCTGCCTTCGGGGATCAGAATCTGCGAGGACGCGGTCTGGGTGCGTAAAGGGATTATCGAGCACCGAATGCCTTGGGATCAGCTCGAAGACGTTGCTCTGAAAATGCGCGGAAAAGCTCTAGCGCTCGAGCTCAGTTTTGAATCAGGTCCGGACTACTCGGTCAGGCCTATGTATTTCGGATCGAACCCCTACTACGTCGCGGAGCTGATCCTCTACTACCTGCGTCACCCGGGTCGGCGCGAGCTGCTGCGCGATCCGGATGCTGCGATCCGCGAGGTGATGGAGGTTGCCTGAGAGGAGATCGAAGGGCTCTCTGCCATCGGGTGCTGCCAGGGGGGATCGCGTCGTCGTGGTCGCCCGAGTGGGCGACCAGCCCCTGCTTCATCCGAGGACGTTGGGGTTGGGAGGCGTCACCTGGAAGCTCCTGGCGCGGCGACTTTGGGTGATGCCTGTCCTGTTCTTCGCCGCGCTTGCGTGGGTGCTGTTCAGTGAGGACGACTGGCGCCCGATGGCCACATCGCTGATGCTGATGGTCGCCGCCTTGGACTTGCTCCTCTTCGTATCGGTGCGAGCGAACCTGCGGATCGTATGGAACGGATTTCGGATTCGGTCGCAGGGACCACTGCATCTCATCGGCGGGAAGTACGGCGGCTCGCTGACGGTGCTCGCCGGGCTCTGTCTCATCGGCGTCGTGTTCGCCGATGCCTGGTTGAGCGCGCGCTTCGGGGTGCCGCCGGTCTTCGGAAACGGCGGTCGACGAGGTGGACCACTCGTCTTCCTGATCTCTGGGGCCGGTTGCGTCGTCGCGGGGACCATAAAACCGTTCCTGCCGACAGGAATCAAGATCGGAGAGGATGCGCTTCGAGTGCGGAAAGGGATCATCGAGCACACGATTCCCTGGCATCAGCTCGAGAGCGTATCTCTTCGGCCCGTGAAGCGGGATCTGACGGTGGTGCTCGAGTTCCAGTCCGGCCCCGACTATTCCGTCATGCCAGTCCACGTCGGGTCAAACCCCTACTACGTCGCGGAGCTGATCCTCTTCTACCTGCGTCACCCGGACCGGCGCGAGCTGCTGCGCGATCCGGATGCTGCGATCCGCGAGGTGATGGAGATCGAGGGGGCCGAACCGGCCAACGGCCCCGGTGGGCGCAGGAGCCGAACCGTCGGGACGACCGACCAGCCCTGACGCCCGCCCGCGGTCAATCGGCGATGAGCCGTTTGCCGAGAGAGACGGTCTCGTCGATCCCGTACCCGAGGTGCCGGTAGAACTCCACGACGTCGGCGTTGTCGGCGCGCACCTGCAGGTTGAGCTTCGGGCACCCGAGGTTGAGCAATGCCTGCTCGACGTGCTCCACGAGCGCACGGGCCACCCCGGTGCCGCGCGCCTCGGGGTGCGTGGCGAGGTAGTTCATCCACCCCCGGTGCCCGTCGTACCCCGCCATGACCGACCCGAGAACGCGCCCGTCTGCGCTCTCCGCGACGACGAACAGCTCCGACTGCACCTCGCGCTTGCGCGCGATGTCCTTCCGCGGGTCGTTCCACGGGCGCGTGAGGCCGGCCACCTCCCAGAGCGCCACCACGGCATCGGCGTCTGCGGGTCGAACAGGGCGTATCTGCATGCGAACAGTATGCCCCTGCGCGACGGGTGCGCGGGATCGCTACGCCAACTGCTCGATGATGCTGCTCGCCCACGGGTGCTGCTGCATCAGCTGCCGCTTCGCGTCTCCGTCAAGACCGAGCGGAAACCTCCTCCGCACCTCGGCTTCGAGCAGCTCGACGCGCTGCAGTTCCAGCCGCGCGCGCCCCCACTCCGTAATCGGCAAGGATGCCGCATCGGCGTAATCGGGGAAGGCTCGGGCCTTCGCCGGCGCCCAGACGGATTGGCGGAGCTGCTCCACCTCGGCGCGAGCCCGCGCCTCTCTCTGCTCCTCGGCCTGGCGGCGCCGACTCTCCGCCACCGCGGCATCGAAGTTCCGCCGAGCCCGCCGCCGGGGCCCGAAATACGGAATCCGGTCGGCGAGCGCCCCGAACGCCGTTCCGAGTTCGCCGGATCGCTCGACGATGATCGGCGGCACCGTCAGTGCGAGGAACGCGCCGATGGCGATCGCCAACTCGTGCGGCTCCCAGCTCGGCGACGAGAAGTCACCGCCGCTGAAGGCGAAGAGCACGATCGACGCAGGGAGCGCGAACAGTGCGAGCACGAGGATCAGCAGCCAGAACCAGAAGAACCCTCCGATGATCGCCAGGGCGATCGCGATGATGATGCCCGACGGCATTCCACCGGTGGTACCGCTGCCGTACTGGTTGCCCCAGGCGGCGCCTCCGATGGTGATGAAGGGAAGCGCGACGCCGACGAGGATCACGAGCAGCCCGTTGGCCCCCATGTCGATCAAGATGCTGATCGCCCACCCGGTGATCAGCAGGCCGACGAAGCCGATGATGACCGCCACGGCGTACACGACCATCATCTTCACCACCCATCCGAAGCCGAAGACCCACCAGCGCGCCGGGAGGCTGAAGATGCGGAAGAACGCTCGCGAGACCCGCGCGAGCCGACTGCTCCCGCTCTCGTCGGAGGATCGCGTGACGAAGAGTGCGGCGAGCGCGGCGACGATGAGCCCGATGATCGGGAGTGCGCCGACGATCAGCAGTGCGGTGCCGGGCTCGACCGAGCCGCGGAAGCCGAGCAGCGCGGTGATCGCCGTGGCGACGAGCGCGAGGCCCAGAGCCTGCACCAGCCAGCTGAAGGGAATCCAGAGGATCGAGGCGGTCAGCCGCCGATTGTCGGAGAGGGAGTCGAGCATGGGAATGCCGTTTCGGGAAGAGTGAGCTGGGAGCCGGATGGGAACCGCCGGAGATTCGGGGCGGGGGAGAAAGGGCAGCGGCAGCGGCAGTGGGGCCGTGCGGCCGGGCTTCCGGGCTGCCGGGCTTCCGCCACCGCGGGCGGGCGTCAGCTCGGGGGCAGGTCGCCGCTGCGCACGACGCTCGATGTCGCCGCATCCCACGTGAAGGTGGAGGTCGCAGTATTCGCGGGCCCCGCGAAGTCGGATCCGGGCCACATGAACTTCAGCGCCACGCTGCTCTCGGACGCCCGAGCGGGCGGTGCAGTGGTGTCGATCGCGTACTGGGCGACGGTCGCGCTCGGCACGAGTTCGCCCTGATGGAAGAAGAGCACCGGCGTGATCGAGAACCGGGTGCAGCAGGGCTCGGGGCGCAGCACGATCCAGGAGAGCGCAGCGCACGGGTCGTAGCCGCTGACATCGGAGAACTGACCGGTGACGTCCCAGGGGCCGCCGGGCACGTTCGGTGCGCTCGCCGCGAGCATCGCCAGGCCGTCGCTGCTCGCGCACGCGCCCGCGGCTTCAGCGGCGCCCTGCGGCTCATCGGGATCGGCATCCGAGCCGGCGTCGGCGTTAGCGGCGGCGTCGGCGAGTGAGGGGTTCGCCGACATGACGGCCTCCAGTGCGGCGGGCGCGTACGCCCGGTCGCCGGCGGTGTCGAAGACCGCGATCCAGACATCGCCGATGAAGAGATGGGTGATCTCGGTGGCGCTCATGTAGCCGTTCGGTGCGGGGCTCTCGTAGGAGAAGCTCGCCGCCGCGTCGAGCGCGGCCTCGGTCACGGTCGTATCGCTGCGCAGTGCGGCGACGAGCGGCGCTTGAGCGGCCTGCGGCAGCTCGGCCACGTACTCGATGACGGTTCCCTGCGAGTGGATCGGCCACCGGCACCCGCGCTGCTGCTCGGCCGCAGCCATCGCCTCCTGCGCGACGGGCCCGCTGAACTCGGTGAAGGCGGCGAGATCCGTCTCCCCGGCCGGCTCCGCGAACATCTCGACGCCGAACTCCTCGTACTCCTGCTGCGCGGTCGCGTTCATCGCGCCGCAGGCGGGGAGCACGATGGGCTCCGGGGTCGGCTTCGTCTCCTCGACGGGCGGGTTCGCGTCGGCGGTCTTCGCCGGCGGCGTGCTCGGCGGCTCCGGCTGCGCGCCGCACCCGGTCAACAGGATCGCGCTGCTCAGCCCGAGAGCCAGCGCGCATGCCCAGCGTCGCGTGTGTCGAAGTCGCACGGTGCTCCTCGTTTCCGTCGTGCCGTGTGAGCGGCGGGCGCCGTCTCCGAGGTCACGCTAATGGAGCACCGCTGCTCAACCGTGCCGTTCTGCGGTTCTCGCACAACTCTGCACAGTTCGAGGGCGCTCGGCGGTATCGTGGAGGAACGCGCTCGCGGCCATATGCCGCGGTGGCCATACGAAGGGGAGACGGATGCCGGAGCCGAGCCGCGCCCCGCAGCTGCAGCCGGAGTCGTTCGACCGCATCGCTCGCGATCTGCAGGCGCTCCGGCTCGACGCCGGGCCGGTCTCGTACGCGGAGATCGTCAGGCGCATCGCCGACCAGCGCGTGCAGCGGGGAGTGCCCGCCGCCGCCGCGATCCTGGCCCGCTCCACCGTGTACAACGCCTTCACCACCGGTCGGGCGCGCATGGACACGGAACTGCTGCGCGACATCGTGATCGCCCTGGGAGCGACGCCGGGGGAGGCGGATGCGTGGGTGCAGCGGTGCCGGCGCGCTCGGAGCGCCGCGGAGTCCGGCGCCGCAGTGCCGCGGGGTGAGGGGCAGCATCGGGCGCTCGCGCGCGACGCGAGCGCCCCGCCCCCGTCGCGCTCCGCGCCTCGGGCCGGCGTGGTGATCGTGCTGCTGGCTGGCGGGGTGGCGTTGAACCTGCTCGGTCTCTGGGTCACCGCCGTCTTCAAGCTCTCCGTCTACCTCGACATGGTGGGCACCGCGATCGCCTCGCTCGTGCTCGGCCCGTGGCACGGGGTCGCGGTGGCGCTGCTGTCGAGCAATCTCGGGTTCGTCACCGGCGATCTGCACACGTGGGAGTTCACTCCGGTGAACATCGCGGGCGCGCTCATCTGGGGATACGGGGTTCGCCGCCTCCGCCTCGGAGCGAGCCTCACGCGCTTCTTCTCGCTCAACCTCGCGGTGGCGCTCGGCTGCTCCCTCGTGGCCGCGCCGATCGTGGTCGCGGCGTTCGGCGGCGAGAACGGGCACGCCTCGGTCTCGGCGGTGCTCTCGCTCGAGTCGCTCGGAGTGCCGATGATGGCATCGGTCTTCTCCGCGAACATCATCACGTCGATCATGGACAAGCTGCTGACCGGCTTCGTCGGGCTGCTGGCGTTCACGCTGCTGCACGGCAGATTCGGCGTGCCGGCAGCCCACATGCCGCTCGTCGAGAAGCTCGGGGCGCTGAGCGCCGCAGAAGCAGGGGGCGCGAGGGGCGCGCCGCGGGAGGCGCGCACCATGTCGGGATCGCGGCCGCCCCGAGCCCCCGCGGCGCCGTAGCCGCGGCTGACGGCCCGGGCGGGCGCGACGTGCGCGGCCCTCAGACCGTGTCGCCCCGCACCGGCCCCTCGGTGTTCGGCTGCCAGCCCAATGCGGGCGCGACGTGCTCGGCGAAGGCCTGCAGCACGTGCAGGTTGTACTCGGGCCCGAGTTGGTTCGGGATGGTGAGCATGAGCGTGTCGGCCGCCATCACCGCCTCGTCGCCTCGGAGCTGCTCGATGAGCCGGTCGGGGGTGTCGGCGTAGGTCTTGCCGAAGGTCGAGCGGAACCCGTCGATGATGCCGACCTGGTCCATGTTCTCGCGGGAGCGGAGGCCGAAGTACGCCTCGTCCTCGGCGGAGACGATCGGGAACACGCTGCGGCTCACGGACACGCGCGGTGCGCCGGTGTGCCCGGCGGCGCGGTACGCCTCCCGGTAGCGGTCGATCTGCTCGCGCTGGAGCACGTGGAACGGCTGACCGGTCGCCTCGGTGAGCAGGGTGGAGCTCATGAGGTTCACGCCCATGCGGCCGACCTGCTCGGCGGAGTCGCGCGATCCCGCGCCCCACCAGATGCGGTCGCGCAGACCGGGCGAGCGCGGTTCGATGGCGAGCCTGCCCGGGGGAGCCATCTGCGGGTCGCTGTCGACGACGGGTTCGCCGTCGATCGCGCGCAGGAAGGCGTCGAACTTGTCGCGGGCCAGGTCGGCGCCGCGGGGGTCGTCCGATCGCCGTACCCGAACGCCTCGTAGCCGCGCAGCGCGGTCTCGGGCGATCCTCGGCTGATGCCGATCGCGATCCGCTGGTCGGCGAGGAGGTCGAGCGCCGCGAGCTCCTCGGCGAGGTACAGCGGGTTCTCGTACCGCATGTCGATGACGCCGGTGCCGACCTCGATGCGCTGCGTGCGGGCGGCCATGGCGGTGAGCAGCGGGATCGGCGATGCGGCCTGCCGCGCGAAGTGGTGCACGCGCACGTATGCGCCGTTGACGCCGATCTCGTCGGCGCCCTCCGCGAGTTCGACGGTCTGCCGCAGCATGTCGCCCGCGGTGCGCACGCGCGAGCCGGGTACCGGGCCGTAGTGCCCGAACGAGAGGAATCCGAATGCTTTCATGCCCGGTACAACTCGGGTGCGGCAGATATATTCCCGCGCATACAGTTGGTCTCGCAGCCGGCACCCGGGTGCGCCGCGAACGGCACCGGGGTCCCATCCGCTTCGTACCCCGGCACGATCCGCGCGACGCCGCCTCGCTCGTACCTTCGGAGCATGCAGACAACACCTGGCGCAAGAGAAATGGTCGCGCTCGTCGCCGACCTCAGCAAGCAGTACGGCGCGGGCGAGCAGCGGGTGCGCGCCCTCGACGACGTGTCGATCGGGATCGCGCGCGGCCAGTTCACCGCGATCATGGGGCCGTCGGGATCGGGCAAATCCACGCTCATGCACGTGATGGCCGGCCTCGACACCCCCACCAGCGGGCGGGTGTGGCTCGGCAGCGATGAGATCACCGGGCTCGGCGACGCCGCCCTCACCCGCCTGCGCCGCCGCAGGATCGGCTTCGTCTTCCAGTCGTTCAACCTCGTGCCCACCCTCGACGTGCGGGGCAACATCCTGCTGCCCTTCCACCTCGACGGGGTGAAGCCCGACCGCGAGACCCTCGCGCGCATCGACGCGCTCCTCGGATCCCTCGGGCTCGCCGATCGCGCCTCGCACCGACCGCACGAGCTCTCGGGCGGCCAGCAGCAGCGCGTGGCGATCGCACGGGCGCTCGCCACGCAGCCCGACATCATCTTCGCCGACGAGCCCACCGGCGCGCTCGACACGCGCACCGGCCGCGAGGTGCTCGGCCTGCTGCGATCCGCGGTCGCGCAGTCGGAGCAGAGCATCGCGATGGTGACCCACGACCCCATCGCCGCGAGCCACGCCGATCGCATCCTCTTCCTCGCCGACGGCCGCATCGTCGCGGATCGGGGCGCGATGTCGCCCGAGCAGATCTCCGAGACGATGCTGGGCCTCGAGCGGGGCGCCGTCGCGGGCGGCGGGAGCCGCGCATGAGCGCGATCGCGGGGGCCACGGGCAAGGTGCGCGAGCACGTCGCGACGATCGTCGTGGCAGCGCTCGGCACGCTGTTCGCCGTCACCCTGATCCTCGGCACCGGCATTCTGACCGCCGCCCTCGACCCGGCGCTCATCGAGGAGTCGGGCACCTTCCGGCTCATGCTCCTCATGGTGAGCGTCATCTTCATCATCATCGCGCTGTACGTCGGCGCGATCGTCACCGCGAACACCTTCGCGACGGTGATCGCCGGCCGCACCCGCACGATCGCGCTGCTCCGGCTCGTCGGCGCCACCGCCCGCTCGGTGCGCAGCCGCGTCGCCGCCGAGGGGCTGCTGATGGGCGCCGCCGGCGCCGTCGCGGGGTGGGTGCTCGCCGAGGCGCTCGCGCTCGCCATCACCAGGCTCGGCCCCGCACTGGGCTGGCTGCCCGAGGGCCGCGACTACCCCCTGTTCGACCCCCTGACGCTGGTCGCGGTCGCGGTCGTCGCGCTGACGACGTGGGCGGCGGCGTGGGCGGGATCCCGCCGCGTCGCAGGTGTCTCGCCCATCGCGGCGACCGGCGCCGCCGTCGAGATGCGGCCCGAGGCGGCCCGCCGCCGCTCGGGGCGCTCGGTCTGGGCCGTGATCCTCATGGTGTCGGGCTGCGCGCTGATCGCGCTCGGGCTCGTGCTCGGCTTCCTCACCCCGATCGCGCTCTTCGTCGCCTTCCTCGGCGGGCTGGCCTCGTTCACCGGCATCGCGATCGGCGCGCACCTCATCATGCCGCCGGTGCTGCGGCTCGCGGGCCGCGTCATCGGGCGCGGGCCGACCGGAGCGCTCGCCGCGGCGAACGCGGTGCGCTACCCCGAGCGCAGCGCGCGCTCCACGATCGGCCTCGTCATCGGCGTCACGCTGGTCACCCTCTTCGCCGTGGCCCTCGACAGCTACCGCTCGATGACGCTGCTCGCCTTCGAGCTCGACCCCGACATGGCGAGCGCCCTCGATCAGACGCTCAGCATCACGACGGGCATCTTCACCGGTCTCGTCGGGTTCTCCGCGGTCATCGCGGCCGTGGGTCTCGTGAACACGCTCTCGCTGGGCGTGCTGCAGCGCACGCGCGAGCTCGGCCTGCTGCGCACGCTCGGATTCACGGGAGCGCAGGTGCGCCGCATGTTCGTCGCCGAGAGCGCGCAGATGACGCTCGCCGCCCTCGGCCTCGGCCTCGTGCTCGGCATCGGCTACGGCTGGCTGGCGGCTCAGACGCTCCTCGGGTCGCAGGTCGGGCTCGCCGCGCCCACCATTCCGTGGCCGGTGCTGGCGGGCGTCGTGGTGTTCGGGGCGGTGCTCGCCGTGGGGGCCGCCGCCGTGCCCGCGCGGCGCGCGATCCGCCTCTCGCCCGTAGCTGCGCTGGCAGCGGATTGAGCCCGGCGATGTCGGCGGTCGGGGCTAGTCTTGACGCCATGAGCGTTGTGATTGACCCTGCATTCGACCCCGTCCCCTCCCTCGCCGAACAGGTCTCGGTTCGTGTCGTCACCGGTGCCGAGCCCGAGCCCGGCACCGCGGTGGCCCGCTTCGTGACGAGCGAGGGCGAGCTGCCCGAGGGGCTCGGCGACACCACCCGCGAGGCGCTCGCGGCGGCGGGCTTCACCGGGGCGAAGCACCAGACGCTGGCGCTGCCCGGCGCGCGCCTGCAGGTGCTCGTCGGCACCGGCGACGGCATCGGGTCGACGGCGCAGCTGCGCGACGCAGTGGCCGCCTTCACCCGCGCGGCCCGGGAGGTCGCCGACCTCGCCGTCGATCTGCGCGAAGCGGTCGCGGGCGCGGAGCGGATCAGCGCCGCGGACGCGGCGCTCGCGGCGACCGAGGGCGCGATCCTCGCCCGCTACCGCTACGACGCGCTGAAGGGCGAGCCGAACACCGTCGCACTCGCGTCGCTCGCGCTCGCCGCAGACGAAGCCGACGTCGAGGCGGCGCGCACGGGCGTGGAGCGCGGGCTGATCCTCGCCCGGTCGGCGAGCGTCGCGCGCGACCTGGCGAACACGCCCCCGCGCCACCTGAGCGCGGAGAAGTTCGCCGAGGTCGTCGAGCGTCTCGCGCCCGAATTCGGGCTCGAGACCGAGGTGTTCGACCGCGCGCAGCTCATCGAGCTCGGCGCGGGCGGCCTGCTCGGCGTCAACGCGGGCAGCGTCGAGGAGCCCCGCATGATCAAGATCTCGTACCGCCCGGCCGACCCCGAGGGGCACCTCGCGCTCATCGGCAAGGGCATCATGTACGACTCGGGCGGCATCAGCCTGAAGCCGTCGAATGCGATGCACGCGGCGATGAAGTTCGACATGATGGGCGCCGGCTCCGTCTTCTCCTCGATGATCGCGCTGCGCGACCTCGGTGTGCAGACCGCCGTCACCGGGTGGCTCATGTGCACCGACAACATGCCCTCGGGGAGCGCCACCAAGCTCGGCGACGTGCTCACCATCCGCGGCGGCAAGACCGTCGAGGTCAAGAACACGGACGCGGAGGGCCGGCTGGTCATGGCCGACGGCCTCGTGCTCGCGACCGAGGATCGCACGATCGACGAGCGCCGGCCCGACGCCATCGTCGACATCGCCACGCTCACCGGTGCCGCGATGGCAGCGCTCGGCACCCGCACCGCCGCGATGCTCGCGAACGATGACGATGTCGCCGCGCAGCTGCAGGCGGCGGCGGACGCGACCGACGAGAACATCTGGCGCTTCCCGCTCGACCACCGCTACCGCGAGCAGCTCAAGTCGAACGTGGCCGACCTCTCGAACATCGGCGGCCAGTACGCCGGAGTGATCCTCGCGGGCCTCTTCCTGAACGAGTTCGTCGACGGCACCCCCTGGGGCCACCTCGACATCGCCGGCACGATGCAGTCGGAGAGCGACGATCTGTGGCGCTCGGTCGGCTCGACCGGCTTCGGCGCCCGGCTGCTCGCCGAGTACGCCGCCCACTTCACCCCGTCGGCAGCCGACCGCGAAGGAGCATGACCCCGGTGTCCCGTTCACTGCTGCACGATCGCGACGCGTACATCAGCGCGTTCGGCGACTTCGTCTCGGCCTCGCCGAGCTCCTATCACGCCGCCGGGGCCGTCTGCGAGACGCTCTCGAAGGCGGGGTTCGCGGAGCACGACGAGACGGCCGCGTGGTCGCCGCTCGAAGCCTCGGGGCGCGGGTTCGTGCGCCGCGACGGAGCGGTGATCGCCTGGCGCGCGGGTGCCGAGATCGACGCGACCAGCCCCGTGCGCGTGCTCGGCGCGCACACCGACTCGCCCGGTTTCGTGGTGAAGCCGCGACCCGACTTCGAATCCGACGGCTGGGCCCAGGTCGGCGTCGAGATCTACGGCGGCCCCCTGCTGACCTCCTGGCTCGACCGTGATCTCGGCTTCGCGGGCCGTATCGTGACGCGCGACGGCGCGGAGCACCTCGTGCGCACCGGAGCGGTGGCGCGCATCCCGCAGCTCGCCATCCACCTCGATCGCGACGCCAACAAGAGCCTCACCCTCGACCGGCAGCGGCACACCCAGCCGGTCATCGGGCTCGCGGGGGAGGAGCTGTCGGTGCTGGCGCTGCTCGTGCGCGAGCTCGGGGGCGGCCGCACCGGCTCGGGCCGGGGCCGCGCCGCGGCGCGCTCGGCGGCGCGCGCAGCGCTCACCCCCGAAGACCTCGCCGGCATCGACGTGCGCCTCTACGACACGCAGGCCCCGCAGCGCATCGGGGCGAACGGCGAGCTGTTCGCCTCGCCGAGGCTCGACAACCTGAGCTCCACGTACGCGGGCCTGGCGGCGCTGCTCGACACCGAGCCGCACCCGGGCACCATCTCGATGATCGCCGCGTTCGACCACGAGGAGCTCGGATCGAACACGCGCTCGGGCGCGGCAGGGCCCTTCCTCTCCGACGTGCTCGACCGGCTCCGCGCCGGGCTCGGCGCCTCGGCGGAGGACGCCGCCCGCGCGCTCGCGGGCTCCTGGTGCCTCTCGGCAGACGCCGGCCACTCGGTGCACCCGAACTACTCCGAGAAGCACGACCCGAGAGTGCGGCCGCTCGCGGGCCGCGGCCCGATGCTCAAGATCAACGCGAACCAGCGGTACGCGAGCGACGCCCACGGCGCGGCGCTCTGGAGCCGGCTGGGGTCGGCCGCCGAAGTGCCGACCCAGGAGTTCGTGTCGAACAACACCGTGCCCTGCGGGTCGACGATCGGCCCGATCACCGCGACCCGGCTCGGCATCCGCACCGTCGACGTCGGGGTGCCGCTGCTCTCGATGCACTCCGCCCGCGAGCTCGCGCACGTCGACGACCTCTTCGGGCTCGCGAAGATCACGGGGGCGTTCTTCGCGACCGCGTGACGTCGATCGCGGGTCGCGCGAGCGGCCGGACGGGGCTCCCCGCCCGGCCGCTCGCAGACACGGCGAAATACTCCGGCCCGATCCGCTTCGCTCCCGCCGTTTCGGGCCCCTCGAGTCGCCCGATTCGCTAGGATCGTGCTATGAGTGAGATGGAGCAGGCGGATACCGGCAGCGTCGCCCTGTCGAAGAACAAGCTGATGCCCGATGTGCAGCGCATCGGGTCGCGCAATATCGAGATCACCTACCTCGGCAAGAACGCCGAGGGGCTTCCCACCTGGATCATGTGGAACGCGGCCGAACCCCACCTGATCGGCCTGCTCCGCCAGGGCCGAATGGGCTACCACTTCGAGCAGCGCACGAGCTCCGGAGTCATGCTGCACGAGAACATCTCCCTCAGCCGCGTGCAGCGCGCGCTCGGCGGCTTCTGAGCCGAGCCGCCGCCCGCTCACCCGCCGAGCCCCTGCCTGCCCGCCGAGCACCTGCTGGCTCGCCGAGCCCCTGCCTGCGCACCGATTCCCTATCGAGATGAGCGGCATCTCAATAGGGACTCGGCGCCTCGATAGGGACTCGGCGTCCCTCTAGGGACTCGGCGCCCAGATAGGGATTCGGCCGCACGCTGTGCCGCCCCGCAGCACCGGCGCGCAGTCCGCTGCAGCACTCACTCCCGCACGAGCACCCTGCCGAGCGTGCGCGCGTAATCCTCCTTGACGATGTCGTAGTGCGTCCACGACTCGAGCGCGCTCACCCCCGGCAGCCCCCGCATCGCGTCCATCACGGGCAGCAGATGCGCCGAGGACGCCGAGACGAGCGTCGCGATGAAGTCGAAGCTGCCGTGCGAGCGCACCGCGAAGTCGATGTACGGCGACTCCATGATGAAGCGGCGGATCGGCTCGGGGGAGCCGTCGATGGTGATGCCGACCCCGATCGCGAGCCGATTGCGTGAGAAGCTCCCCGACTTGATGGCGGCGATGCGGATGACGCCGGCGTCGATCAGGCGCTGCACGCGCGCGCGGGTCGACGACGGCGAGAGGTGCACGGTGTCGGCGAGCGCGCGGTAGCTCGTGCGCCCGTCCTGCTGCAGCACGGCGATCAGCTCGTAGTCGATGCGGTCGAGCACGATGTCGGTCTGCCCGTGCGAGACGAAGAACCCCTTGAGCACTTCGACGTAGGTGGAGACCAGCACGCGGCGCACCGTCGGCAGACCGCGCACGTGGTCCAGCACCTCGAGCAGCTCGTGGCTGTCGCCGTGCCGGGACTCGAAGACGAGCGGCAGCGGCCCGCTGGTCATGGAGACGAAGACGGCGTCGGGCAGCTGCACGACCTCCTCCGCGATCGGGGCGATGGGCCCGTCGACCTCGACCTTCGCGTGCACGAGCACGTGATGCCCGACGAATCCGGGGTCGAGCGCCGCCACGATGCGCAGCCCCCCGCCGTGCGTGAGCAGTTGCAGTCGCTGCGCGACGAAGTCGCGGCTCGCCCCGAGCAGGATCGCGAGATCGTGGATGCTGGCGCGCCCGTCCGCCTGCAGCGCCCGGATGAGCGAGGCGTCGAAGTCGTCGAGGTCGGCCGCGCCCTGCGGCGTGCGCGGGGCGTTCGTGCGGCGGGTGATGGGCTGCATGGCGTGCTGCTCCTTCGCGCTCCGGGCGTCGTCGCCGAAGCTTCTCGAAATACGCTGATCTGAGCGAGTCGCGCCGCAAAAATTCGGTGCACCCCGGTCGAATGCAAGCGTAATCGGAGCAAGCGGGAAATGCACGGCGCGAAACGACGGCGAATCGCGCGCTCCGAGCGAACGCGTGCCGAGCGCCGACGCCGCCGCTCATCTACAGTCGATCCAGTTGCGCGCACCGCGCCGTCCTCAAGCAAGGGAGCTTCCGTATGTCCACCGCAACCGCGCCGGCGAACACGCACCGCCGCGCGCTCAAGTCCGGCTTCGCCGCCGCCGTCGGCACCACCATCGAGTGGTACGACTTCTACGTCTACGCGACCGCCGCCGCCATCGTCTTCCCCGTCGTCTTCTTCCCCGAACTCGACCGGGGCCTCGGCACGCTCGCCTCGTTCGGCACTTACGCCGTCGCCTACTTCGCCCGCCCGCTCGGCGGCATCATCTTCGGGCACATCGGCGACAAGCTCGGCCGCAAGCCCGCGCTTACCATCACCCTGCTCCTCATGGGCATCGCCACGACGCTCGTCGGCGTGCTGCCCACCTATGAGACGATCGGCATCTGGGGGCCGATCCTGCTCATCGTGCTGCGCATCGCGCAGGGCCTCGCAGTTGGCGGCGAATGGGGCGGCGCAAGCCTCATGGCGGTCGAGAGCGCGCCGCCGAAGTTCAAGGTCTTCTACGGCGGCTTCACGCAGCTCGGCAATCCGCTCGGCGCGCTCCTGTCGACCGGCGCCTTCTGGGTGCTCGCCCTCATGGGCGACGACGTGCTGCTCACCTGGGGCTGGCGCATCCCGTTCCTGTTCAGCATCGTGCTCATCGGCGTCGGCTTCTGGGTGCGGTACCGCGTCGAGGAGACGCCGGTCTTCGAGGCCAAGATCGAGGGCCACGAGCAGTCGACGCCGATCCTCTTCGCACTCCGCAACAACTGGTGGCCCATGCTGCTCGGCTTCGGCATCATCGCGATGTCCTCCGGCGGCTACGTGCTCGCGACCACGTTCGTGCAGAGCTACGCGACCAGCCCCGACATCGGTCTCGACGCCGACATCATCCTCGGCGCGATGACGGTCGCGGCCTTCGTCGAGACGCTCGTCACGCTGCCCCTCGCGCTGCTGGGCGACAAGGTCGGCGCGAAGACGATCATGATCCTCGGGTCGGGCCTCTCGCTCGTCGCCGTGATCCCGCTCGTGCTCTTCATCGACGCGCACAACGTGGCCATGATCTACCTCTTCGTCTCCGTGCTGCGCCTCACGCTGAGCGGCGCCTGGGCCCCGCTCTCGACGCTCATGGCTCAGATGTTCCGCCCGCAGGCGCGCTACACCTCCATGTCGCTCTCCTACGGCATCGGCGCAGCGGTGTGGGGCGGCCTGTCGCCCGCGATCGCCACCGGCCTGCTCGTCGCGACCGGCAACTTCTGGTCGGTCATCGCGTTCTTCGGGCTGCTCGCCGTGCTCGCGATCCTCGGCAGCGCCCTGGCCCCGCAGCACTCCGACACGGCTCCCGCGACGGGCTCCCTCAAAGCCCGCCTCGACACGACCGCCGTTCCCACCTCCGGCCGCGCGGCCAACCGGAAATAACCACCCCCTCACCGAAGGAGCACCACCGTGCGACAGCTCGCCACCTACGACGCCCGCGACTCGATCCCGACGATCGTGACCGCGCAGCGCATCCTCACCGTCGATGCCGACCAGCCGGAGGCCGAGGCGTTCCTCAGCGCCGGCGGCCGCATCCTCGCCGTGGGCAGTATCGCGGACGTCGAGGCGGCGGCTGCCGCGGCGGGCCTCGACCCCGCCCGCGCCGACTACCCCGAGGCCACGATCGTGCCCGGGTTCATCGACCCGCACGCCCACCCGCTCATGTACGGGCAGATGCTCACCTGGATCGACATCTCGCCCGCGCAGGCGGGGTCGATCCCTGAGATCGTCGAGCTCATGCGCGCCGGCGCCGAGCGGCTGCCGGCCGGCGCCCCCATCCGCGGCTACGGCTACGAGCAGCGCAACCTCGCCGAGCGCCGGCACCCGACGCGCCAGGAGCTCGACGAGATCGCGACGGATCGCGAGGTGTACATCATGAACGCCTCCGGGCACGGCGGCGTGGTGAACACGTACACCTTCGAGAAGTTCGGCATCACCCGCGACACTCCGAACCCGGAGGGCGGCGAGTTCTTCCGCGACGCCGACGGCGAGCTCACGGGCGAGCTCTCCGACGCCGCGTGCAACGTGCTCACGGGCCTGCACGGCGTCAAGATTGGGCACCACGGGCCCAACTTCCACCTCGGCGACGAGCCGGCCGAGCATCAGCGGCAGCTCGACCTCGTGCAGCGCGAGTTCCTGCGCGGCGGCGTCACCGCGATCGGCGACGCGCAGGTGTCGAAGCGGGAGTTCGCCGCGTACCTGGAGGCCGCCGACCGCGGGGCGCTCGACATGCGCGTCTCGATGTACTTCCTGTCGCACCTGCTCGACCAGGTGCTCGACATCGGCCTCACCGGGCCGTTCGGCAACCCCTTCCTCGCCGCGACCGGCATCAAGCTGTACGCCGACGGCACGCTCGGCGGCTGGACCGCGTACTTCCCCGAGGGGTACGTCGGGGATCCCTGCCGCACGGGGCAGCTGTACCACGAGCCGCGCGAGTACACGGAACTCGTGAGCAAGGCGCACGCGGCGGGGCTGCAGACCGCCACGCACGCGCAGTCGCCGACCGCGATCAAGCTCGTGGTCGACGCGATCGAGCAGGCGCTCATCGAACGGCCCGACGCCGACGCGCGGCACCGCATCGAGCACTGCGGCCTGCCGACCCCCGAGGAGATCACGCGCATGGCCGAGCTCGGCATCCGGCCCGTCAACCAGACCCAGCACTACTACAACTGGGGCGAGGGCGTGGAGCAGGCCATCGGCACCCCGGGTGAGCGGTTCAACCCGCTGGGCGAGTTCATCGAGGCGGGCGTGCCCGTGACGATCTCCTCCGACGCCCCCGTCGCCGAGCCGCGCCCGCTCGAAGCGATCCAGGCCGCCGTGACCCGCGTCACGCGTCGCGGCGCGCAGCTCGGCCCCGACTCGCTCCGCATCAGCCCCGAGGCCGCCCTGCGCGGGCACACCCTCGAAGGCGCGATCACCCTCGGCCGGGAGAACGAGCTCGGGTCGATCACCGTCGGCAAGCGCGCCGACTTCGTGGTGCTCGGCGCGAACCCGCTCGAGGTCGACGGCGCCGACATCGCGCGGATCGCGGTGCGCGAGACCTGGGTCGACGGCAGTCGCCGCTTCGCAGCAGACGAGGTGCGCTGATGAGCGCCATCGCCTCGACCGAGGCGCGCCGCACCACCGGGTGGGTGGTCGTCGAGACGATCCGCGGCTACGGGGTCGACACCGTCTTCGGCATCCCCGGCACGCACAATCTCGAACTGTACCGGCCGCTCGACGCGCTCGGGATCCGCCCGGTCACGACCCGCCACGAGCAGGGCGCGGGCTACGCGGCCGACGGGTGGTCGCTGCAGACCGGCCTGCCCGGGGTCGTCATCACGACGAGCGGCCCCGGACTGCTGAACGCGCTCTCGGCCGCGGGCACCGCGTACTGCGAATCACGCCCGATGATCATCATCGCTCCCGGCCCGGCCCGCGGCGCCGAGTTCGCCGACGTCGGCACCCTCCACGAGACGAAGGATCAGCTCGCGGCCGCCTCGGCCATCGTCGAGTGGGGCCGACGCGTGCAGACCGCCGCAGAGGCCGTCGCCGCGGTGCACGACGCCTTCGAGCTGTTCGCCGCGCGCCGGCCCCGCCCCGTCTACATCGAGATTCCACTCGACCTGCTCGAGGCGGAGGCCGACGTGCCCGCCGACGCGCTCGCTCCCCGCGCCGGCGCTCCCGCGACCCGGCCCGACGCGGAGAGCGTCGCGACCGCGGCACGGCTGCTCGCCGGGGCCCGGGAGCCGGTGGTGCTCGCGGGCGGCGGCTCGCGCGGCGCCGCCGCCGAGCTGCGCGCGCTCGCCGAGCGGCTCTCCGCTCCGGTCATCACGACGCTCAACGGCAAGGGCGTGCTCGACGAGCGGCACCCGCTGGCGATCGGATCGAGCCTGCGCCTCGCCGCCGGCCGCTCCCGCGCCCAGGAGGCCGACGTACTGCTCGTCGTCGGGTCGAAGCTCGGCGAGGCCGAGCTCTGGGTCGACCGTCTCGCAGCGCGGGGCACCGTGATCCGCATCGACCTGCTCGACTCCCAGATCGCGAAGAACCAGCACGCGGATCTCGGCATCGTGGCAGACGCGCGCCCCGCGCTCGCCGCGATCCTCGACGCCCTCGAGCAGCACCCCGTCGACGCCGCAGAGGCGCAGAAGCGCAGCGAGCGGGCGGAGGCGTCGGTCGCCGAGACGGTGGCCCGGGTGCGCGCCGAATCGGCCGAGCTGTCGGCGCAGAACACGGCCCTCGCCGAGCACATCGCCGCGGCCCTGCCCGAGCGGGCCGTTGTCGCCACCGACTCGTCGCAGATCGCCTACTGGGGCCTGCTCAACACGCTGCGCGTCTCCGAGCCGAACTCGACCCCGTACATGGCGACCTACGCGACCCTCGGGTACGGCCTCCCCGCCGCGCTCGGCGCGCGCATCGCCGCACCCGACCGGCCCGCGTTCGTGGTGGTCGGCGACGGAGCCCTCATGTTCTCCATGCAGGAGTTCATCACCGTCGTCGAGCAGCGCCTCGACGTGACCGTCATCGTCGTCGACAACGGCGGGTACGCCGAGATCAAGCAGAACGAGGCCGACGCGGGCATCGCGCCCGTCGGCGTCGACCTCGTGCAGCCCGACTGGGCGGCGGTGGCGACGGCCTTCGGCGGCACCGGGCGCCGCGCCTCCGACGCGCAGCAGCTCGCCGCCGCGGTGGAGGCCGCGGGCGCGGAGGGCGGCCTGCAGCTCATCCACATCGACCAGGCGGCGTACGCCTACGACTCGGGGGAGGCCCGACGATGACGCACCACCTCGACGCGCGGCGCCCCGTCGCCGTCTACACCGACGCCGACGACACCGACATCACGCCCGGCGTGCGCCTGCTCGAAGCCGCCGGCTACGAGGTGCGCGTGCTCGGCACCCGCGACGCCGCCGAGATCATCGCCGGTGCGCGCGACGCCGAGGTGCTGCTGCCCGGCTACGCGAGCATCACGCGCGAGATCATCGACGCACTGCCCGAGCTGCGCATCATCGCCCTCATGTCCATGGGCTTCGACTACGTCGACACCGACGCCGCGGCGGAGCGGGGGGTGTGGGTGACGAACGTGCCCGGCGCCGCCACCGAGGAGGTCGCGACCCACGCCCTCGCGATCCTGCTGCACGCCGTGCGCCAGCTGCCGTTCTACCTCGCCTCGGCCACCCCCGGCGACTGGAACTCGCGCGCCGACGCCGCACCGCCGCGCCTCAGCGAGACCACGCTCGGCATCGTGGGGCTCGGCAAGATCGGCCGCGAGCTCGCGCGCCTCGCGGGCCCCCTCTTCGGGCGCGTGCTCGGCTACGACCCGCTGCTGCCCGACACCGCCGCGGTGCGCGACGAGCTCGACGGCCTCGGCGTGACGCGCACCGACCTCGACGAGGTGCGGCGGAGCTCGCACGTGCTCTCGCTGCACCTGCCGCTCACGCCGCAGACCGAGCGCATGGTCGACGCCGCGTTCATCGACGGCATGCCGCAGGGCGCGGTGCTCGTGAACGTGTCGCGCGGCGCGCTGATCGACGAACCCGCGCTCGCCGCCGCACTCGACCGCGGGCGGCTCTCGGCCGCGGCCCTCGACGTGCTCTCGGAGGAGCCGCCGAGCCCCGGGCACCCGCTCGTCGGGCGCCGCGACGTGGTGCTCACCCCGCACATCGCCTACTTCTCGGCGCGCACCGAGATCGAGTACGTGCGCATCCAGGCGCAGAACGCGGTCGCGCTGCGCGAGACCGGCGCCCCCGAAGCGCCCGTGAACCGCCCCGTCGTCGCACCCCCGGGAACCACTCCGGGACGCACCCCTGGAACCACCCCGGGGTCCGCTCCGGGGCGCACCCCCGACGCCGCATCAGAGAGGACCCAGAGATCGTGACCGCACTCACCGCCGAGGCCAAGCGCACCGCGCAGGCGTGGATCGACGACCGCCTGCCGCAGCTCACCGAATGGCACACCCGCATCTGGGAACTCGCCGAGCCCGCCTGGCGCGAGTACCGCTCCCAGCAGTGGTACGTCGAGCGGCTGCGCGCCGAGGGGTTCACCGTCGAAGACGGGTCGGCGGGCATGCCCACTGCGTTCAGCGCGCGCTGGTCGAACGGCGACGGGCCCACGCTGCTCACGTACGCCGAGTACGACGCCGTGCCCGGCAACAACCAGGCCGCGACCACCACCGAGACGCCGCGCGACGGCCTCTCGCGGTTCGCCCCGGGCCACACCGACCCGCACTCCGTGCTCGGCATCTCGACGCTCGCCGGCGTGCTCGCCGTACAGCACGCGATGCGCGAGCACGGCATCGGCGGCACGCTCCACTACACGGGAGAACCCGCCGAGAAGATGCACGGCTCGAAAGTGGTGCACGGGCTGCGCGGCTACTACGACGACGCCGACGCGATCGTCTCGTTCCACCCCTTCTACATGCTCCCGCTCTGCAACACCGCCCGCTGGGACACGCAGTGCGGCGCCTACTACAGCAAGGTCTACAGCTTCGTCTGCGATCGCCCCGAGCAGTGGCAGCTGTCGAGCGCCGACCCGAACTCGCCCATCCCCGCGTCGCACTCGGCCGCCCGCGCCCCCGGCGCGAACCTGTCGCTCGTGCAGATGTACTCGGCCTCGCGCAGCATGCTCGACGCCATGCTGCCCGCGACGGGCGGGTGGAGTTTCTCCGATGCGATCCTCACCGACGGCCAGGCGACGGCCGACAACCTGCCGCAGCGCGTCGCACGCGTGCAGTTCTCGTGGCGCACGCCCGACATCGAGATGGCCGAGCACATTCTCCAGGTGCTCGACCGCAACGCCGCAGCGGCGGCGGCGATGGGGCACTGCGACCTCGAGGAGCGCTGGATCGCCCGCAGCCGACCCGGCCGCACGAACCACGCGATGGCGACCGTGCTGTTCGACAACCTGACCGAGGTGGGGGCGCCGAGCTACGGGCCGGAGGCCGTGGCGATCGCGCAGGAGGTGCAGCGCTCGCTCGGGATCGAGCCCGCCGAGCGCCCGTTCCTCGCCGAGACCGAGCAGCTCATCTCGCCGCAGGAGGCGGAGCGGGGCCTGCGCGAGCACATGCCCGCGTGGCAGCGCAACTGGACGAGCGACGACTACGTCGAGATGAGCCACTACGCGCCGCTCGTGCGCTTCTACGTGTCGCGCCCCGCCCTGCAGCCCGTGCCCGGGGCGGGACCGTACCCCGCGTGGGTCATGAACGCACTCGGAGGCATCCCCGAGACGATCGCGCCGACCATCGTCACCGCGGGCAAGACGGTCGCCGGCACGTTCATCGACCTGCTGACGAAACCCGAGGTGCTCGCCGAAGCCCAGCGGGAGTTCGCCGAGCGCACGGCGGCCGAGCCGATGCCCGCGCTCCTGCCGCGCGACTTCGAGCCCCCGATCGACCTGCCCTGGCCCGACTACCGCACGGACCCGTCCGGATCGCACGAGCACCGGCACTGGTAGGGGAGCGCGCCGAGCCCCTGCTAGCGCGCCGAGCCCCTGTCAGCGCCCCGAGCCCCTGTTCGCGCCCCGAGCCCGTGTTCGCGCCCGAGCCCCTGCCAGCGCGCCGAGCCCCTGGCAGCGCGCCGGGCCCCTGTCGAGAGCACCGCATCTCGACAGGGGCTCGGCGGTTCCACAGGGGTTCGGCGGCGCGAGAGGGGCTCGGCGTCGTGCTTCCGAACGCGTCGCGGGCTAGCCGCCCCCGCCACGGCTCCCGCCGCCCCCGCCACGGCTCCCGCCGCCCCGCCCCGGCCCCCGCCCCGCTCCCTCGAGCGGTCAGCGCGATGCACTACCCGCCCGCGAAACGCATCGAACTGACCGCTTCTGCGCCCTCGATCCGACCGGCTCCTCACCGCGACACGCCAGAGATACCGGTAACGCGGGCTCGATTTGCGTCGCGGTGGAGAACCCCCGTAAGATTTCATCTCGGTAGCAAGCGAGAAATCGCTTCGGCCCCATCGTTTAGCGGCCTAGGACACCGCCCTTTCACGGCGGCAGCACGGGTTCGAATCCCGTTGGGGTCACTGGTACCGACGAATAATTGAATAGCAACACATCATGGCCCTGTAGCGCAGTTGGTTAGCGCGCCGCCCTGTCACGGCGGAGGTCGCGGGTTCAAGTCCCGTCAGGGTCGCTGGATGAAGAGCCCTTCCTCGGAAGGGCTTCTTCGTCTCCGGCGATCGCCTTTGGTGAGTGCCCGGCTCTGTAGCTCAGTTGGTAGAGCGTTCGACTGAAAATCGAAAGGTCACCGGATCGATGCCGGTCGGAGCCACTGAACCCCCTCGTAGCTTCTACATCGAGGGGGTTCTTTTTGCTTTTGACCTGGGCTTTCTGTTACGGCCCGGGTCGTGGCCCTAACTCGGGCGCAAAATTTTCAGTCGAGCACCCCGCAAAAACCCCGCACTTTCAAATCAGCTTGCCGAGCTGACTCTGCATCACATCACGCGCCTTGGTCGCACCCTTGATCGTGTTCATGTAGACATCCTGCGTCATGGATGGATTCTCGTGCCCGAGATAGTCGGCGATCTCCGTAGCCGAGAGTCCGGCCTTATCAAGGATCGTCGCGGCCGTCTTGCGAAACGAGTGAGTCGAGAGGTCTGGATAGCCGAGCAGCTCGCGGCGGTCCCGGATCTCTCGCTGCGTGTTCGACGGATCGCGAGGGCGCATGAGAGGCGTTGGGAACAACAGGGTGGTGAATTCCTTGAGCCGGTCGTGCCGACGTCGCAGGAGCGCCATTGTGGCCTTTGGTAGGGGAGTGGTGCGGCCGGACTTCTCGGTCTTGGGGAACTCCTGGCGAACGATGCCCTTACCCTTCACGCGCACGTTGATAGCCTCAACGGTTGCCGTGCCGGCCTTCCAAGCGATGGAGGAAGCGTCGAGTGCGCAGACCTCGGCGACGCGCCACCCCGACGACAGCATGAACTCGATCAGTTCAACCGTGTCCCACTCGGTGAGCTTCTCGTCGGCACGGATCGCCTTGAGGAACGCCGGAAGCTGATCCAGAGGGATCGCCGCGGAGCCCTTCTTCTTTCGCTGCGAGATCCGCTCGAGCTCCCGTACCGGATTGTGCGAGATCGCACCGTTACGGACCGCGATACCGAGCATCCCTGAGAGCGTCGAGCGACAGTTCTTCGCGGCACCGGGGCCGCTCTCCTTCTCTACCGATGTCAGGAAGCGCTGCAGTCGCTCGGGCTTGGCCTCGGCGATGCTCATGTCACCGATCTTCGGTGTGATGTGTGCCGACACCGCGTAGCCGTACGTTTCCAGCGTGCCCTCCGAGCGTCCGAGATCGCGCTTGGATGCGAGGAACTGCTGACCGAGCGCACGCAGCGTCGTGGATGGCTTGAGTTCCCCGCCACGGTCCGCCTCGATTGTGAGGAGCGCCTTCTTGAGCTTGTTCTCTGCTTTCGGTCCGGTCGTGTCGAATCGTTCGACCTGGCGAGATTTCCCATCACTGAACCTGTAGCGGGTCCGTGCCCGATACTTGACCTTTGGAACTAGCTCGTCAACCTTGATGACGCCGTGCGAGCCGATCGGATTACGCGAGCGAGCCATTGCGTTCTACTTCTTCCCGGATTTGACGAATAAGCGCCCGAGTCATCGCACCACGAGCCTGGGGAGAAGGCTCCTCGAGTGACTCCAAACGCTCTCTCGCTAGCTTGTCCGCCTTCTCTTCAAGATCCATTCCCCATAGTTTTATCGCCCAAACACGAACTGAATCAGGGCGAATTCCTAAAGTGCGCGCGGCCCTTTCCTCAGCGAGTGAAGCAGACCGATTTTGCGATTCGACCCGCTCAATCGTCTGAAGGTCTATGCCTTTCGGGAGTTCCTTGAGCCAACCCTTCATCTTCTCCGGGAAGTCGGTAATTATCTGCTTGGCTTTCTCTTCTCCACCGAGCAGATTCTCAACATGACCGATCTCGACCGGAGCGCCTGCCAACACCTTGTCGACCCACGCACGACGCACTGGAAGCCCGAGCGCCCGCGGGGATTCGAAGGCTTGAGCTTTCCCTAGTACGTCGGCCAGCGTGAGATGTGTTCCCGCGAGGTTATTGAGAGCGAGTGTGAGCGAGATCAGGTTTTGGAGGCTCGTTACAGCCCTGCCACTCTCGATGTTCTTGACGCTCGATGCGCTCCAGCTCGCGCCGAACTCTCGGGCGGAGCGAGCCACCTGATCCAACGTAAACCCGTGGTCGGACCGAAATTCTCGTAGGAAATCTCCGACGGCTGTCGAGATACTCGTCACCTGACTCATGGGTGACAGGTTACAGGACTTGTAGTTTCTTCGCTCTCTTGCTAACCTCGCACTACAGGTCACAAGTTCTAGAACCTGTAACGTGAGGAGAGATTGTGAACGGATTAGAAGTCAACGCTCGTCCCAATGCACTGCTTCGGGCGGCCGACATTGCGGAGCAGTTGGGCATCAGTACGGCGTCCGTATACCGGAGACGTTCGCTGGGGGAGCCGCTGCCACCAGCAATCAAAATCGGAGGTTCGGTGCGCTGGAAGCAGTCTGACGTGGACGCATGGATCGATTCTCAGCGGGAGGAGCGATGACTAAGCGCAAGGAAAAAGCCCCGAACGAGTTGCAGCTCGCCGAGGCCAAGAAGTCCGACACCATCAACCACCAGGAAGAGGTAGGAACTATGTCCACCATCATCTCACCCGATGTCGCCGCTGACAACTTCGCGGTTATCCATGTGGCCGGCTCGACCGTGGCGCCCGACACCGTCGGCGGCAATCACGTTGTACTCGAGTTCGACGGAGCCGGAGAACGACTTGTCGGCCTCACGGAGGCTTGTGCTCTTGCCGCGGCACTCCAGGCTGTCGCCGTGCACGTCATGGAGCAGCAGGAGGTGACGTGCTGATGGAAACCATCGTCACGGCCGAGACTGTCCAGGAGACGCTCCGGCAGCACGTCGGGGACTCGCCCCGCCGTCACCGCTCGATCGCCGCGCTCGCCGGCATCCCTCTCCCCACGTTCACCCGGAAGCTTGCCGCGAAGGAGTGCCCGTTCACGGTTCGCGAGTTGGCGAACATCGCCTTCGCTCTCGGCATCAAGGTCGAGACGTTCTGGCAGCCGGTCCCGGTAAAGGACCGGAAGTTGCAGCGCGGCACCGAGCCCGGTGAACCCGACCAGCAAGGCGTCGGAGGTGGGCTCTGATGACCGACTTCAATCACTACGTCCGGCGCACAGACATTACGCGTTCGATCGTGATGGGCGGCACGGCGAAAGCGCTGTGCGGTGAAACGCTCCAGCCGAAACACCAAGGCGCCAAAGCGATTCCCAACCAGGAGGTCGCCCACGTCGAGTTCGAGACCTGTCCTGATTGCGAGTTGTTCTATCAGGCACTTGCGTCAGAAGCTAAAGCGAAGGAGCCCACTCATGCCTGACACCACGCAGATCGCTCGTTTCATCGTCTCGCACGGCGAGTGGGAGCGTCCCGGTCACCCGGAGTATCAGCGGAAGATCGTGCTGCTCGACGGCGATGACGAAGTCACCCACTGGTTGAACCGTGACGAAGCTCTCGCGGTCGCAGGACGCTTGCAGGAGCTTGCTTCACGCCTCAACCATCCGTCCGAGTGGGTGCGGAGACCGACGCCCATCTCGCTTGCTGATCGACGCGCTCGTGACGCGGCTGACGATTAGCGAGATCGCTGCACGGCACCTCGACCAGTGGCGCGACCAGACCGAACGAGGGGAGCTTCAACTCTGGGAACTCCCCCCAGCGGTCCAGGCCTGGTACTTCGCAGGTTGGGCGGAGGCCATGCAGCAGGCACGGGAACAAGCCCGCATCTACGAGCACCAGCTCAACGTGCTCTACATGCAGGCATTCTCGCCGAACGACCGACGCGAGGAATATCAGCGCCGTCTCGATCACCACTTCGCCGAACAGGCGGAGCGATTCTTCACCGAACCCCTCATTGAGGGGCCTGCCCTGAGGAGGGCTGCATGACACTGATCATCACCGGCTACACGCCGACGCTGTACGAGAACATCCGGGAGCTGCTGGAGCGTGGCCCGGTCGCACCCCCGGCCCCCGGTATCGGACAGCGCAGCGATGGGATCGGCACCGTGTACGCCGGTCACGCAAACTGCGTCCTCGGGCCTCCGGAGTCGGGCAAGACATGGTACGCGCAGGCGACGGCCGCGGAAGTGCTCTTCACCGGTGGCAGCGTCCTCATGATCGACCTCGACCACAACGGCGTCGACGCTACCGTGTCCCGCTTCCAATCGTTCGGGATCGCAGGAGACGTGCTGAGTGACCCGACCCGATTCCGGTATTGCGAACCCGACGACCAGCGCGAGATCGACGGCATCGTGCAAGACGCTTCGGACTGGCAACCGACGCTCGTTGTGATCGACTCGTTTGGGGAGCTCGGTCCGATGTACGGGGCAAGTAGCAACTCAGCGGATGACTTCACGAACGTGTTCAGGCGGGCCGTGAAACCGTTCGCGCTGCACGGGTCTTGCGTCGTCGTCATCGACCATGAAGCGAAATCGAAGGACTCGGCAGCCTACGGGGCGACGGGAACCAGCGCGAAGAAGCGGGCATACTCCGGCACAATGCTCCGCTTCCGCATCGACCGGCCCTTCACCCCCGGTAGCGGCGGAGAGGCCGAGGTAACACTCGTGAAAGACCGCAACGGTGGTCTGCGTCGTCACCTCGCCACGGAGAAGGAACCGCTCGTGGGTCGCTTCAAGATGACCGACACCAACGGTGCGTTGGACGCGTACATCGTCGCGGCGCAGGCCGGGGAACAACCGAAGATGCTCGGGAGCACGACGGGCGCCAATCTCCCGGATCTCGTGCGGGAACTTGATCGTCTCGACCCTCCGCCCTCATCCGTTCGGGACGTGTGTGCCCGGATGACTTGGGGTAAGGACAAAGCTCGAGAAGCTCTGAAGGCGTGGCGTGAGGTCAATGGCATCGAAGCGGTCGTCACGCCGTTCCCGGACCGTACCTGACTGTACCTGGCCGAGGTGTACCTCAGATACACCCTCAGGTACGCCAACTTTGGCTCTACGACTGTACCGGGTACGTACCGGGTACAGCGGTGTACCTGTACCTGGACCCTATACCCCAGGTACAGGTACACCCCCTCGAAACTCGTCAATTCAGACACCCGCGAAAGGGGTCACCATGACCGCAATAACCACGATGGCAGCACACACTCACGACTGTCCCGACTGCCTATCTGAAACCCGCCTCGTGCACCTCGCCGACAACATCCACGTCGTGCAAATCCTCCACGACGACACCTGCCCCACCTACCAACGAATCGAGGGCGACTGATGAAAATGCGCGTGCGCGTCGTCCGGCGGGTTTGGACGAGTCCGACTACCGGCGAGGAGCAGGACAGCATCTTGATCCACAGCAACGGGGGCTTCGCAGTCATCCCGTTCGACAAGGCCCGTCGAGTGGTTGACGCAGTGCACGACCTTTGCGACGAGCACGACCGAGAACTCCGAGAAAGGAATGACCGTGATTACCACCCCGTATAAGCAGCTCCGCGACGAGCTCGGCAAACCGGAGGAGTGGCGACCCTCCTGGGCGCAGCACCTCGAGGTTCGACGCCACGGCGAGCGGACGATCTACTCCGCGAAAGTTGAGCACCTCACTGCGGACCAGCTCGAGGAACTGCACGCGCTCGGTCTGAGCGGCTGGGATCTCCGAATTGACTCCCCAGCCCTCAACCGCCTCCGCATCGCCCTCTGGCGAACCGACGAAAGGACACCTCATGCCTGAACGAGAGAACTTCTGGGGCGACGTACCCGCACCCACGGTGAACAACGCGCCGCCCATCGCCCTCAACGATGACGCCAGCCTCGCAGCCATCATCACCGGCCAACTGAACGGCCACACGACACCGCTCGAAACACTCATCCGCGCCGAGCTCGAGCGCCCCATCGAAAGGAACACCAATGCTTGACCACACCCTCATCCGAGAAGAGAGCATCCGCGCCATTGAAGCGGCCGGAGGTGAGTTCACCGACGAATACCACCGCCTCATCCGACGTCGCACCGAATGCGACCCCAGCACCATCAACGCGGCCCAGCAATACGCCGAAGCCGTCATCTCAGACGCAGACCCCACGCAAGTCGCCATGTGGGGCACCCTCGCCCTCGCGCAGACCACAGCATCCTCCGTCGATGAAGCAACAGTCCGCAACGGCCTCGCACGGGCACTGGCGCCAGTCCTCGACGCCGAGATCGCTAAGACCGCGGTGAAGAACTACGAGAAGTTCCGACGCCAGTTCAACACCGCCGCCACTGCCTTCACCAAAGCCCACGACATCATCCCGGCGACCACCGACCCGGGCGACCTCATCAACGCATCCTCCGAGATCCGCACCGCGTGGGCAGAAGGACAATCACTCGCGCACAATTTCGACGGCCTCGTGCCGACACTCACCGCCGCAGCAACCATCGCTGGCACCCAGACCAGCAACCCCATCGGCCTCATCCTCAACACCGAAGGACTCCACCGCCGCCGAGTGTGGGAAGCATGGACCGGACCCAACCGGTGGACCGCGCTACTGCAGCTCGGAGCCACCATCCACGCGGTCGCCCTCGAGGAATACGAGGACTACCGAGAGCCCGCACCCATGCAGCAGCGACACATTCGCGGCGACGTGGGCTGGCGCACCGTAGACGTAGACCCCGAGGACCACACGCCCGACGAGGACGACGAGTAACCGGGGGCACTCACTGAAGCAGGGGGCGGGGTATCTCACCATAGAACCCCGCCCCTCGCGCCCGAGAGGAGGGCACCATGCCGAACAGCGGCACACCATCCCGCACCGCCACCACCGCATGGCGACGCATCGCAGCAGCAGTACGCGAAGAAGGCCGCAAGCACGATCTTCCCTGCCACCTCTGCCGTGGCGCACGCGGCCCAATCGACTACCGCACACAAGCCGAAGCAGACCGAGACGCGAGAGCCGAAGGAAAGTACTGGCTCGTCCGAGCACCGCGACCGCTCGCGTTCGCCGCCGATCACGTCATCGCGCACGCAGCAGGAGGACAAGACAGCATCGACAACGCGAAACCATCGCACCGCTTTTGCAATGAACAAGCAGGAGCGAAACAAGCAACACCACGAACACGAACACGACAAGCACAAGCAGTCGTTGGCTACTGGTTCCGGAACGACGGACAAGGGCAACCACTACCAGGCCGAGCAATCCACGGATCACGCACGGCAACACACACATTCAGGGGAGGGGGTTAGGGGGTCGCGAAGCGATCAGCCGTCCACCCGCGGCATAGGCGATACCTCCAGGGCGCATGAACCGCCAGGAGGCGATTTGAGAGGAGATAACGGATGAGTAGTCCGAGGAGTATGTTGAGGGCGATTCAAGCACACCCGGAGGACGCGGTGCAGCGACTTGGGGTGCTGCGAGAGATCGTTGCGGAACGTCTGGATGGCACGGATTCAGCACGTGAAACGGCTTCGTTGGCGCGGTGCATGTTGGATATCGAGTCTGCGCTGCGAGGCTACGCGGGAGCAACGGCGACGACGCCTGTAGATGAGCTTCTGGCGAAGCGGAAAGCTCGGGGTGCATCGTGATTGCGGGGGTGCAGGAGCCGACGTTCGAGGTTGTACCGACGATCCCGGATCTTTCGACGGGGGATGACGCTATCGAGCTCGCGGAGGCTGCCGGTGTCTCTTTGCTGGGGTGGCAGGAGGTGCAGGTGCGCCGCATTCTCGGCCTGACGGAGGACAACCGCTGGGCAGCAACAAGGGTCGGCATCGCCGTTGGCCGGCAAAACGGTAAGGGAGTCATTCTCGAGGTCGTTGCTCTGGCGAAAGCGGTGCTGATGGCGGAGCGGGTGCTTTGGACGGCGCACGAGGTGAGGACGATGCAGGAGTCATTCTCAAGGTTCCGGGCGATCCTCGAGGCGGTGCCAGCGTTGTCCGCGATGGTGAAGGTGGTTCGGGCGGCGAATGGCCAGGAGAAGATCTCGTTCACGAACGGCGCGGAGGTGAAGTTCACGGCGCGCTCGAAGTCCGCTACTCGTGGGCTCGGCTTCACGACGATCATCGCTGACGAAGCGCAGGAACTGGACTATCTGACGATGGGCGCCATGCTGCCGACGCTCTCGGGGCAGGGCGACGCTCGCACACAGCTTGTGTTGACGGGCACACCGCCGTACTCCAGTAAGGGCGAGTTCTTCGCGGACGTTCGTGCTGCCGCTTATCTTGGCGGTGACGACCGGCTCTCGTGGTCGGAATGGTCGTGCGCGCCGGAGGACCGCCTCGATGATCCGAAGGTGTGGGCGAAGTGCAACCCGTCGCTCGGCGCTGTCATTCGTGAGGAGAAGATCGTGGATGAACTTCAAGCGCTCCAGGCCCGCCCCGACGTGTTCCGGCGTGAACGTCTCGGAGAGTGGGGAAAGTCCGGTGACCACGCCCTCGCCCTGGATGAAGTGGCCTGGGGCAACGGCCGCAACGGCACCGCGAATCGACGGGATGAGAACTTCACGTTCCGGCACGGCGACTTCCGAGTGTTCGGCATCGACACGACCTACAACCGAGAGATGACAACGATCGTTGAAGCGATCCCGCTGCATTCTGGGAAGGTGCGACTCCAGGTGCTCGCGTCGGCTCCGGGGCTCGAATGGGTGGGGAACGCGCTGAGCAAGGTGCGGGAGGAAACCGCGATGCTGAACGTGGTGTTCGATCCGCTCCGCACGGGCGACATCACGCCCGATCTCTGGGCCGCCGGCGTGCGTGACGCAAAGAACCGGAAGCGGCTCTCGCTGGCGACTGGACGCGAACTCACTCTTGCTTGCGACGGGCTCGTGCGGGCCGTTCGTGAGGGGCAACTGCTGCATTACGATCCTCGCCTAGATGCTGCCGCGCAAGGCGCTACTCGCTCCACGTTCGATGACGCGAAAGGGTGGAAGTTCGTGGGCGTCAACGGTGCGGACGTATCGCCGCTTATTGCCGGCGCTCTCGCCCTCCGAGTGTTGCGAGCATCGTCTCCGAAGCGGAAGGGCCGAGGAGTGTCGACGTTGGAGGAAAAAGAATCTCGCCCGCCAATGCTGATGTGGTGAGCGGACTGCGTGAGCCCCCGGCCAAGTTGGCCGGGGGCTTTCGCTTTGTCCGAGATGCCGGAGACAATGAGCTTATGAATGAACTACCCAACGGCGTGGCTGAGATTGCGAAGCTCTTGGCGGACACGACGCGAGGCTACGGAAACGAACTTCAGCAACACACTATTGCGAAGTTCAAAGCTGACCTGATGAACGCGACGGATCGCTGGCGGGTCATAGATCCGAAAGTGTTTGAAGCGGCACTGCTCGGCCATGGAATGCGTCCCCAGGATGCCGCCGTATTGGTGGACAACTTGCGAAAGCGGAAGGCCGGTAAGCGGCTCGTTCCGACGCAGGATCGCGAGTTCAAGTTCAGGTCTCCGGTGACCGTGTTCCCACCGCCCATCGAGTTCTAGCGGTGGATTGCGGGATCTTTCGACGCAAGTCTGCGATAATTGAGGCGAGGCCTGCTCGTCATTTCTCTAGACAGAATCTCCTCGTCCAGGTCGCGAGCGGGCCTCACTCGTGCACGCCATCGACTGGCGTATATCCCGCATCTATCCCGCACATTGGCCGATAGCCGAGCGAAGCGATTGCTACGTCGTTCGTAATCGGCGTCTGGTGAAGCGAAGATCCTTCCATCCCGCATAAACGGATGATTACTGAGAATTCTTAATCGAAAGGTCACCGGATCGATGCCGGTCGGAGCCACTGAACCCCCTCGTAGCTTCTACATCGAGGGGGTTCTTTTTTGCTTCCCCCGAAGATAGCGCAGCGCCCCCAAAAGGGTGTCGCCCCTCCCGGCACAGGCGATGGAAGGGGCGACGCGTCGTTGACTCGCAAGTGCATGGGGTACACGGTTCAGCGGGAACGACACTGACAAGTGTGGACGCACTCCAGAAGTACCGTCACCCCCTTGATTTTCCGAAGAAGCAGCCGGTCGTGCGCAACCCCCGGAACGGGAACGATCCGCGACCCTACGATGGGCTCATGACCGCTCTCATCTGGTTCCGCGACGATCTGCGACTTGCCGACCACGCGGCGCTCTCGGCGGGGGCGCGCGACGAGGGCGGGGTGGTGGCGCTCTACGTGCTCGACGAGGAGTCGGACGAGACGCGTCCGCTCGGCGGCGCGGCGAAGTGGTGGCTGCACGAGTCGCTCACGCGTCTCGGCGAGGCCCTGCACGAGCGGGGAGTGCCGCTGGTGCTCCGCCGTGGCGCCGCGGAATCGGTGGTTCCGGCGGTCGCCGCAGAGGTCGGAGCCGATCACGTGTACTGGAACCGCCGGTACGGCGCCGAGCGGCACATCGACGCGCGCATCAAGGAGCGGCTGCACGGCGACGGCGTCGACGCGCACTCGTTCCCGGGAGGGCTCCTGTTCGAGCCGTGGACCGTCGAGACCCAGTCGGGCGGCCACTACCGCGTCTACTCGCCGTTCTGGCGGGCGTGCCTCGCGATGCCGGGCCCCGCGGAGCCGCTGCCGATTCCGGAGCCGCTGCGGGGCGCGGAGCCGAGCGCTGCCAGCGATGCTCTCGACGACTGGCGGTTGCAGTCGAAGCACCCCGATTGGGCGACGGGGATCGCCGAGCGCTGGCAGCCGGGCGAGGATCAGGCGCTCGCGCGGCTCGAGCGCTTCCTCTCGAGCCGCGCGGGCGCGTACGCCGGGCGACGCGACTTCCCGTCCGAGGAGGTGTGCTCCGAGCTCTCCCCGTACCTGCGCTGGGGTGAGATCAGCCCGCGCACGGTCTGGCATCGGGCCCTCGCATCGGGCGCCGACGCCGGCGCGTTCCTCTCCGAGCTGGGCTGGCGCGAGTTCGCCTGGCATACGACGTTCCACAATTCGCCGCTGCATCTGCGCGAGCTCAACCCCCAGTTCGCGCACTTCCCATGGAAGGATCCCGACGAGCAGCAGCTGCGGGCGTGGCAGCGGGGCGAGACCGGCTACGGGCTCGTCGACGCCGGCATGCGGGAGCTGTGGCAGACGGGGTACATGCACAATCGCGTGCGCATGGTCACCGCGTCTTTCCTGACGAAGAACCTGCTTACGGACTGGCGGATCGGCGAGGCCTGGTTCTGGGACACCCTGGTCGACGCCGACACCGCGAGCAATCCGTTCAACTGGCAGTGGGTGGCCGGGTGCGGGGCCGACGCGGCGCCGTACTTCCGCATCTTCAACCCGGTGACGCAGCAGAAGAAGTTCGACCCCGATGGGCACTACGTGAGCCTGTGGGCGAGCGACAGCGTGCTGTTCCCCGAGATCGTGGATCTTCGCGCGACCCGTGCGCGGGCGCTCGCCGCCTACGACACCGCCCGTCACAGCGACGCGCGATCCGACGACTGATCGAGGGATGGGGCTTCGATGGCGACGCGAACCCCGGCGATGATCCCCTCCGACACGCCGGTGGGGGAGGTGCTCGATCACGTGACGGGCGCGCGACGCGATGAGGCGGAGCAGCTGCTCGACCTGCACCGGGAGGTGAGCGGCGAGCGGCCGGTGGTGTGGGCGGGCCGCATCATCGGCTTCGGCGAGCATCACTACCGGTACGAGAGCGGCCACTCCGGCACCGTGCCGGTGCTCGCGTTCGCCTCGGGTCCGGCGAAGCACACCGTCTATCTGGCGAGCGATTTCTCGGAGCGGTGGCCGGAGGCGCTCGCGGCGCTCGGTCCGCATCGGGCGAGTCGCGCGTGCCTGTACGTGTCGCGGCTCGCACGGGTCGATCTCGCAGCGCTGCGGCGGATCCTCGAGCTGAGCCGCGACGCGACGCTCGGCGGGTGATGGCCGGCGATCCTCGTCGCGTCGGTGCCGGATCGCGCGGCCCGCGACCGCGGCAGCTGTGCGTGCGCTGTGCAGCATGCGCATATTCAGCGGGACGCATGGTGCGGCCGATAGCGTGAGGCCAGCGATCGGCACCCGGCCTGTGGCTTACCCAGGGCTCGCTCACCAGCGGCCCGGAACGGAACGGTGCCGACGATGACGCCAGCGAACACCCGCACCCTCGAGGGCCTGGGCCGACTGCAGCCGACGCGGGCGCGCGCGAGCGACTTCCCGCCGATCGCCAAGGCGTACACGCGGGTGTCGCAGGTCGTGCGCGAGTCGGGCCTGCTGCGCCGCGCGCACTGGTTCTACGCGAGCGTCGCCGTCGGTATCGCCCTCGCCCTCGGCGGCGCGGTGACCGGCTTCATCCTGCTCGGCGACAGCTGGTTCCAGCTGCTCATTGCGGGTGCGCTCGGCATCATCTTCACGCAGATCGCATTCCTCGCCCATGAGGCGGCGCACCGCCAGATCCTGTCGACGGGCCCGGCGAACGACCGACTCGCGCGTTGGCTGGCGGGCGCGATCGGCATGAGCTACTCGTGGTGGGATTCGAAGCACACCCGGCACCACGCGAACCCGAACCGGGTCGGCAAGGATCCTGACATCGAGGTCGACACCATCTCCTTCATCGAGGAGGATGCGGCGCAGGCGCGCGGCTTCGTGCGCGCGATCACGCGGCGGCAGGGGTGGCTCTTCTTCCCGCTGCTCACGCTCGAAGGCCTCAACCTGCACTTCCACAGTTTCAAGTACCTGTTCAGCCGGGAGCCGGTGAACGGTCGCTGGACGGAGCTCGCGATCATCCTCGTGCGGTTCGCGGTCGTGCTCGTGCCCGTCTTCCTGCTGCTCCCCGTCGGCATGGCGTTCGCCTTCATCGGGGTGCAGCTCGCTGTCTTCGGCGTCTACATGGGCGCGTCGTTCGCGCCCAACCACAAGGGCATGCCGGTGATCGCGCACGACGCGAAGCTCGACTTCTTCTCGAAGCAGGTGCGCACGTCGCGCAACATCCGCGGCGGGTGGTGGGCGACCTGGCTGATGGGAGGCCTCAACTACCAGGTGGAGCACCACCTGTTCCCGAGCATGGCGCGGCCGCACCTCTCGAAGGCGCGCGCGATCGTGCGCGAGCACTGCCGCACACTCGGCGTGCCGTACACGGAGACGTCGCTGTGGCGCTCGTACGCGGTCGTCATCGACTACCTGAACCGCGTGGGCCTCGCGGCCCGCGACCCGTTCGACTGCCCCATCACGGCGCAGTACCGCCGCGCGTAGGGGCGCCGCGAGCGCGGCGCCCTCCCGGCGCGCCGCGCTCGCGGCGCTCTCCCGGGGCGCCGCCGTTGCCCGGGGCGCCGCTGGTAGCCGTGGGTGTGCGGCGTCGCTACTGGCCGGCCTGCTCCGCGTCGTAGTCGGTCTCGCGGCGCTTGCGTCGGGGCGACGTCGTCGACTTCACGAAGAGACGCACCAGTGCCCGCTTCTTCTCGAAGTACGCATGGCGGCTCAGCTCGCCCGCCTCGAACTGGGCCTCCAGCTCGCGCAGCGTCTCCTCCGCCGTCGCTGCGTCGAAGCGCGAGTACCCGTTCGCGAGCGTGTGCTCTTCTCTGATCCCCATGGTTCCCCTTTCGCTGTCATGGATGCTACGCGAGGGCGCCGACATTCTCGCCGTGCGGGCCCTTAGGCCGTGTTGCTCAAGAGACTGAGGCCGAACGCGGCCATGAATCCCATCCGTCGGGAAGGGCGCGCAGGATGGGTTTGGCGTCTTTGAGGCGCCGGGCAGGAAGATCTTGGGAGCGGGACTTCCCGGAGCTCGCGCCGTCGGGATAGGTGAAGGCGTAGTCGACCCAGGGGCGAAGTCCGCGTTCAATCGTCTCTCGGTAGTTACCGCTGACGATCGCCAATACTTGCTGCTCAAGTTCATCGGCTTCGGCCTGCCAGCTCGAGTCGCATGCGTCGCAACCGCAGGCTGGGTAGTAGAAGTCGTGCAATAGGCCCGCGTGCATGTGGATCCCCGGATAGGCGGTGAAGACCATCGTCAAGGACGCGCACTTCGGATCATTGGGCCGTATCCGCACGGCGCGCACCACATCATGAAGTTCAGGACGCAGCAGATCGGCCGCCGCCTCAACACCTTCATCGACCTCGACGTCGTACGTCTCTCGGAGGTGCGCGATGAGGGCATCGGCGACAACGTGGATCGGCGCGAACCGCTCGGGATGCGTGTCGACCGAGTAGGTGTCCTCCGGAGGCGACCCGTGCCACCGATTCCCATAGTTGATTACGCCGTCGTCAGCATCGCGGAAGACCGGCGCGTCGATCAAGGGGCGGACGTAGGAACTCATTCCATCATCCTGCCTCATCCTTGCGGTTCGACGGGCCCGTGCTCAGGCCGGACGGGACAGGTCCGCCTTCATCCATATCAGAGTGGCGGCGAAGCTGGCGGCGGCTCGGTAGTTGCGAGCGGTCTTGTCGAAGCTCATCGCGATTCCGCGCCCGTTGCTTGAGCTTGTCGAAGCATTGCTCGACGACGTTTCGGCACTTGTAGCGCTCTGCTGGTGACCGAAGTCGATCGGCTGGCCCGGCTTATTTCGACGGTGAGCGATCTGGTTGTCGCGCTCAGAAATCGTCGCGGCGATCCCGCGGTCGCGGAGCCATGCGCGGTTCGCCTTCGACGGGTATCCCTTATCGGCGAGCACCCGGTCGGGACGGGTGCGGGGTCTGCCCTTCCCGTCCGCGTCGGACTGCTGCTGCACCTGGGCGAGCATCTTCTCCCAGGTGCCGTCTCCGGCCCACCGATTGAACCGCTCGTAGATCGAATTTCACTTTCGGAACCGTTCCGGCACGTCCCGCCACGGCCCCCCGGTTCGGTACTTTCACGCCACTCCTTCGACAGCGAGTCGATGATCTGTCCATGGCCGCGACCGACCCGTCACTGTCGGCATCAACGGCTACATCACCCACCACACCTTGTCAGATATCTCCTGCCGCGTCACCGTTCGAGACTCACCCAGCCAGTGGCGGAACCGCTTGATCAACACGCCCTAGCACGAACGAGTGCGAGGCGAGGAAGGCGCGCGGAACGGGGGGTCGTGGTTCCGCAGTGGCGAGGCGCCGCGGAACGACGACCGTTCTTCTCTCGGTCGCTCGCTCGGCTACTGAATTTCGCCGAAACCGCAATACTCGCTGCCACTCGTACGACTACTTAAATTCTCTCCCCTATTCCCCCCCCCCTCCCCCCCGCATCGATACTGCATTTCCCTGGTTCTGTACTGCATTCGGCAGACAAGCCTGCTGAAATTCGCCAAAGACGCCGGTAGCGAATTTCTTTCCCGCTGAGATGAAGGTGCCGCCCACGACTGAGGCGCGGCACTGTCGCTGATCGGTAACACTGATCACTGGCGAACTCGTCCATGTCCCTCTCGAAGCGGACTACAGCAAAAGGAATACTCATGGAAATTGCATCCACCGTGCACGGCAAACGACGCGTTCTCCTCGCCGGCGGCGCTCTCCTCGCAGCAGCCGGTCTCGTCACCGCTGCGGCCTTCAGCGACTTTGCGAACCTCAATCTGGGGAACGGAACCGACGGGGGCGGCATCGGCGGAACGGAGTCGCGATTCAACATCCAGGTCGTGGGCACCGACGATGCGGGCGTGCCGGTCGCGGGCACCTGGCAGGAGGCCGACACCCCGGAGGGCGTCAACATCGCCATCCCCGGCGCGGATCTGATCACCCCGGGCGACACCATCTCCGTCGAGATCCCGTTCCGCAATGAGAGCCCGCGCCTCGGCGCCGACATCAACTTCTCGCTGCAGGATCGTCCGGGATTCACCTCGGACGATGCGATGGCCAGCGCGCTTCGCTACAGCGTCGCACTCGGCGATACCGTCATCGCGGATGGCGTGACGCAGGCCGAGGTCGCGGATCTCGACCTCGGAGTGTACGAGAGCGGTGCCGAGGGCGTGCTCAAGGTCTCGGTGGCGCTGCCCGACCAGGGCAGTGCTGACGCGAACAACGCGCTGCAGGGCCAGACGTCGTACGTTCAGGCGAACTTCGACGCTACGTCGGTTCAGCCGTAAACAGGCGAAACGGGCGGGCGCGACTGAGTCTCGCGCCCGCTCGTTTCCGAAAGCAGCAGGTGGAATCACGTGAAAGTGAAGGACCTCGAAATGAGAAGAACTCTCGATGGGAGACGCCGCACAGTTCTGGCCTCTGGCGCTCTGTTCGCTGTTGCGGTGCTGACCACCGCTGCAGCGTTCACGGACTACGCGGACGTGAATGTAGCAATTGATGGAAAAGACAACACCTTCGACATCGTCGCCGCGGGAAGCAGTGCCGCTGGGTGGCAGCCCAGCGACTCCGACTGGGCGCAGGGAAACCCCGAGGCGTATCGCATCCACTTGACCGAGGACGGTCGTGGGTATCCGCTCGCTCCCGGAGGCCGGTTGGAGCTGCGCGTCGCGGCGAAGAACGCGAGCCCGAAGCTCGCCGGAGCGCTGTCGGTGCGTATCAGCGATCCCAACCCGCAGCAGGACGCCGTCGACCCGGGCACGGGTCGCTATCTTGAGCTCTTCGACCAGCTGAACTTCAGTCTCATGGACGGAGACGTCGTCGTCATGGATCATGTGCCGGCCAGTGAGCTGCAGAGTTTCACCTGGGACGCGGCGCTCGAGGCCGGCGAGGTGCGCCTGCTCGATGTGGTCATCGAACTGCCCGAGAGCGTGGACAACCGTTGGCAGCAGGCATCGACCGACGTGCAGTTCTCATTCGAGGCGGTGAACGTATGACTGAGTCATCACGGGTCAAGGATCGCGTGAAGCTCGCACTCGCCGCCGGTGCGCTCCTCGGGCTTACCGTCGGGGTGACGAGCGCGGCCTTCTTCGATCACGCAACAGTCGCAGTCGAGCCGGTGGGCGCGACGTACGACTTGGCCTTCGCAGTTGGCAGCGAAGACGTCATCGAGCAGGGCAACCCGGAGCCGAATGCGCTCGATCTTTCCGCGATGGCGGACATCGAGGAACTCGGCGCTCCTGACACGGCGACCCTGCAGCTGCGCGTCAAGAACAATGGAACGACGAATGCGGGGGACGTGCATCTCACGGCAGGCTCGTTGCTGCAGAACCCGACTCCCGATGTCGACGGGGTCACTCGCGATCCCTTCGATGTGCTGTTGATGTCGGTCGCGGTCGAGGGTGAGCAGGCGACCGATTTCCTTCCGGCGGGTGACGTGGACGTCGCCCTTGCTGACTGGCCGGCCGGCGAGATTCGCAGCGTCACTGTCAAATTCGCCTTCGAGCCGGGCGCCAGCGATGGTCCCTTCTACCACGGGCGCGACGTACTGATTGGACTTCTAGTGACGGGAGAGTCGCGATGAGCGTGCTGGGAATGGACTACGCCGCAGCGAGAAAGCGCGTGCGGGGCCTCGGGTTGTTCGCGGTCGCGGCACTTGCTGCGGTGGCGACGGGCTCTACGACGATGGCGGCGGAGCCGACGCGGGCCGGCTATGTGGACACCGCTCAGATGGCGGTGCCCGCACTTACCGCGCCTGTGGACTACATCGCCGTCTCGACTCAGTTCTCCGCAACATCTGCCGCACTGTCCAATGGATATGCGTGGGTCTGGGGCTACAAGGAGCGGGGCATGGGCGGCAATGGCGCAGCTTCGGAATCGGATCGCTCGCCGCAACCGGTGTACAGCCTCCCCAAAGTGGTCAAAGTTGTCGGTGCATCGGACCTCGGCGAGGACTACGGCACGTTCGGAGTGCTGACTGAGGATGGAGAGGTGTGGACCTGGGGGTCGAACAAGCGCGGCCGCTTGGGCATCGGTGAGACGTCCGGCGTGAACGACTTCCGTGCGACGCCGCAAAAAGTGGAGTTCCCTCCTGGCGAGCGGATCATCGATCTCGGTTCGATGCGAGCAACGATGGCTGCGCTCTCGGAGAGCGGGAAGGTCTATACATGGGGATCCGGTCAGTGGGGGCAGGCCGGGAACGGCAGCACCACGGAAACCAATGGCCCGTTGTCGCCCTACTTGGTGATCGACAATGTGCATTCGATGCACGTCGGTCAGCGAATCGTGTGGGTCGTCACCCGAGAGAACAAAGTCATCTGGTGGGGCCGCAGTTACATCGGGGAAGGCGGTACTGGGAAGTCCGCGACGAACAACAACCCGAACCCCGAGGAGTTGCCCGCGCTCACGGCCTTCGCGTCCGGGTGCGAAGGGCCGGCGATCGCCGAGTACGACGAAGCGGATGCCTGCTCGATTCGGGCACTCACCTCATCTCGTCAGGCATCGGCGCTTTTGCTGCAAGACGGAACCGTGTACACCTTCGGCAATCGCACCGACAGTCAGATCGGGCGAGAAACGACCGCTGCCGGAGCGTTGATTCCCGGACTCATCGAGCTCCCGCAGAAGGTCGAGCGGGTTTCTGCAGGAAACTACCACTTCACCGCGTTGACGGAGAACGGCGAGGTGTGGGGCTGGGGAGACAACCTGGAGTGGGCTGCTACCGGCAACATCCGACCCGACGGATCGACGGGTCAAGGCACGACCGATGCGAAGACACCGACCAAGCTGCCACTCCAAGACATCATCGCAATCGGCGGCTCACGAGATACCAGCTACGCCACGCGGTCTGACTCTGTCCTGATCGGATGGGGCGATGGTCGACTCGGGGCGATTTACGGAGCGGAGAAGCGTCGGCAGTCCTTCACCTGGCTCGAGCTGCCCGGAATTCGGGTGGGGGAGCAATGATCCGGTTGAATCCGAGAGGAAGCAATGCCATGCAGAAGTCTCAAGCGTTTGTGATGAAGACGACTCTTGTCGGAATCGTCGGCGCGAGCTTGATGACGGGGTCTTCGGCGTCAGCCATCGAGCCTGCCGACCTCATCGAGGGCGACGAGCCTGAAGTGCTCATCGAGTCGCCGGCTCCCGGCCACCTCCAGCAATGGGACATGTCGGTGAAGAACGTCAGCGGCGCCGTATTGCCGCTCGAAATGCAGATTGACGGTGAGTCCGAACAACTGTTCGGCGGTGCGGCGCCCCTGCGCGTGACCCTTGCCGAGACGGAGACCGGTGCAGTGCTCGCCAGTGGCGCTGCGAGCGAGTTGCTGGCTGCTGACGTTCAGTTGCCGAGCCTCGGCCCGGGAGATACCTACCGGCTTACCGGCACGGTCGCGCTTCCGATCGAAGCTGGTAATGAGTACCAGGGTGCGTCGGGGTCGCTGGACTTCCGGTTCGTAGCAGTCTCGGACGACCCTGTAGCGAGCGCAAAGTCCGTTGGCGCTGTCTCACAAGCGAAAGAAGACCTCGCGAAGACGGGTGATGACGGCACTCTGAGTGCGCTCATGGCAGGCGCCATTGCGGCCCTGGTCGCAGGCGGAGCTCTCTTAGCGCGACGGTTCCGCCATGCCGGTCACGCAACGGCGGTAACGAGCAAGGAGACTTCACGATGACACTGAAGCGCGCAAACGCGTCGTCCGGTGGATTGCTGGGAAGACGAGCGATTTCCGGTCTGACCGCCCTGTCGCTCGGCGCTGGAGCCATCGCTCTCACGGTGGCCGGTGCCACCGTGACTGCGGCGGCACTCCAGGATGACGCTCGACTCAATGTGACGGCGGTGGGCTTCGACGGTGTCTTCGACGTTGGCGTGGTCACGCCCGAGGGGACCGTGGAACAGGCCGACGGTGATGCGCCGTATCTGTACCCATTCCCTGCGGGTGCAACCCTGCTGCCGGGCGGATCGGTGACCGCCGAGATTCCGGTGTTCAACAATACGAACGGGCTCGCCGCTGCCACCGATTTTCAGGTCCAGCTGCTGAACGAGGATGGGAGGGTCGATGCGGCTACTCCGAATATCACGCCCTTCATACGATTCTCTGCGGTGAACCCAGCAGGTGAGCTCATCTTCGAGAACGTCACCTGGGACCAGGCAAAGGGCTCCCTCGGCGTACTCTCTTCGCGCGGAGCGGAACCGCTCAGCCCGGGTGCGAGCTTCACCGAGGGAGCGGATGGCAGCAAAGGGGTGCTCGCTTTGACCGTCTCGTACCTCGATGCGGACGGGGTGCGTGAACTCAATGGAGGACAATCCGCCTTCGCAATCCGATTCGACGCTTCTTCGGTGAAATCATGACGCTCCAGACCAGTACTCCTCCGACGCAGGAGACCGCGCTCGGCGCGGGGAAACCCTCGATCGAGATGTCACCCGTGCTGCGCACCTATGCATTCGTCCGATCCGCTCTGCTGTCCGTAGCTGCGGTCATCGGCGTGCTGTGCATCGTCGCCTTTCTCGCTGCGATCCTGTTCAAAGTGCAGCCCGTCGTCGTGATCTCCGGCTCCATGGAGCCGAAACTGCCCGTCGGCTCAGTGGTGTTTGTGAAACCGACTCCTGCCGGTGAGCTGGAGCCCGGGGACATTGTGACGGTCGAGCGGCCTCGCGAGCTCGGATTGGTGACGCACCGTCTTGTCGAGAAAGAAGAGATCGGATCGGAGGGGTGGGCGCTCACTCTGCGCGGTGACGCGAACGCCTCCGACGACCCCGAACCCTACAACGTGAAGACGGCTGGCAAGTACGTCTTCCACGTCGTCGCGCTCGGCCACCTGACGCTGATGATGCAGGATGGCGGCGGTTGGCTCTTCATCGCGGCATTCGGAATCGCGCTCCTGGCGCTCTTCGTGCTGGATCCGTCGAAGCTCGCTCGTAAGACGGCAGGGCCGTAGCGCAGCCCGAGTTACCCCGAGACGCGGCGCCGTAGAGCAATGCGCGATAGCACGGGACGCGGCTCTCTCGCACGGGGGTAGCCGCACTCCGCTGCGCGTGGGTAACGTGAGAGCTACTTCGGGAAGGAGTCACTCATGAACGCATCGCACAACGAACCGAACGATCACGTCTCGCACAACGAACCGCACGATTCGAACGAGTTCGAGGCATCGAACGGTGCCGGCACCGTGAACACCCCGCGCGACGGGGAGACCCTCGATCGGCCGGTGCTCGACGGATCGACTGAGAATTACGGCCAGGAGGGCCATGAGAAGAACCCGCGCTACGGCCAGGAGAATCCCGAGCTCATCCGCCGCCCGTCGACCGGCGAGGAGACGCCGACGCCCGACGAGGAGTCCTGAGCCGGTTCGGTTCGGAGAGAGCTCGCGCAGCGGGTGCTCTGGTGCGCGTGCGCGTCAGAGCACCCGCTTGATGCTGTCCGCGGTGTAATAGCGGATCGACCCCGTGGTGTCGAGCACGCCGTACGACGTCGCCCCGTTCGTCATCCGACGCACGTCGCAGATGACGCCGCGCGCGCCCGAGGGAGCGACGACGCTCTCGTCAACCTGGAACTCTTCGAGATCAGCCATGGTTCGACCCTAGCCGCGCGCAGCCGCGCGTGACAGGCCTTGCGCGAACCCGGCGGACGGTGCGCAGGCTCGAGCTACCGGCCGGGGTGCACGCCGTACTGGGCGCGGTAGGCCGCAGTGAAGCGCGAGGTGTTGGTGAATCCCCAGCGCCGCGCGATCGTCGCGATGGCGGCGGGCGTATCGGCTGCGCGCAGGTCGCCGTGCGCGCCCTCGAGTCTGACGCGGCGCAGGTACTCGCTCGGCGTGAAGTCGAGGGATCGGCGGAACGCGTACTGCAGCCCGCGCGTCGAGATGTGCGCCGCGCGCGCCACGTCGTCGATCGTGATCGCCTCGTGCGCGTGCGCGTCGATGTATGCGAGCGCCCGTCGCACGGTGGCCGGGGCGGCGGATCGCTGCGGGGTGGTCTCCATCGCCTGCGACAGGCTCGTCGAGAAGCTCGACAGCACGGTCCAGAGCGTGTGGCGCAGCAGCCCCGCCCCCACGACGGTGTCGGGGTCGAGCGTTGCGTCCCCTGAGAGCACGGACGAGGCGACGTAGCCGAAGGTGCGGTCCCACTGGGCGGCCTCGTGCGGGCCGCGGGCCTCGGGCGAGCGCACCTGGATCGAGAGTCCGTCGTCGCCCGAGATCTGGCGGGCCAGCGTCTGGGCGTAGTCGCGGTCGAAGACGAGCGCCTGCACGACGGCGCGATCCTCCCAGTGCGCGGTGACGGGGAGGCCGTGCGAGGCCCAGGGCCTGCCCGCGGGGAGCGAGCGCCGGCCCGCGGTGACCTCGCCGCGCGGCGACTGCACGCTGCAGGTGAACAGCTGCGACTCGGGGGCGACCGACGAGTCGACGGACGCCGCGAGCTCGTAGCGGATCAGCGAGAAGCCGTCGACCGTCGCCGAGAACCAGTCGAGCTTGCACCGATCCTCATCGACCTCGAGCAGTCGGGCCGAGGGGGAGAAGGTCTGCCAGGTGTGGGCGACCTGTTCGGGATCGGTCGCGCGGAACCGCTGGATCTCCACTGCCGCCCCCGAACCGATCTCATCGGCACGCGAAACGGCCGTTCTCTACGAAAGGTAGTTTCGCATACTGTACAGGTCGGGGTCGCGCAAGGTACGGCGCGCCTGGAGACGCGCCGCGACTGGCACCATGTGACCATGGGGTTTCTAATACACGGTGGGAACGAATACGAGTTCGAGGATCGCCTGCTCGCGCACCTCAAGACGGTGATCGGGCAGAAGCTGAAGAAGCAGGAGTGCTTCTTCTTGAGCTGGACGAAGACGCCCGAGCAGGGGAGCGGTCGGGTCTCGGTGTGGCTGTCGCCCTACACGACCGTCGCCTTCCGCTTCTCGGGAAGCCGACCGCCCGAGCTGAACGTCGCGTGGGTCAAGGTGCTGGCCGCTCTGTCGCACACGGCGCGGGGGCTCGTCGTGCTGTCGGAGGAAGAGGCGATCGCGTACGCGAAGAAGAATCCGGATATCGTCTAGCGACGCGGAGCTCTCGGGGGAACCGGGCGAAAACGGTCCATCAACGGCTGGTGAACAGCCTGTGATGCGGCCGTTTTTCCTGTTCACGCGGCCATACACTCGGTCCGGTGAGGCGCTCTTCCACCACTGCCGAATTCGGGGTCGCAGATACCGTCGCCGCGGCCCGTCCGCCGGCGCTCCAGCCGTCGCCGCACGAGGCGAACGCGGCGCTCGCGGCGGGCGAGGCGAGCGATCCGTGCGCGGCGAACGAGGCGAACGAGATTCCGCGTGGGCGCCGTGACGCGGGCTACCGCTTATTCGAGATGCTGCCGGCGATGCTGAGCCTCGGGGTGCCGGTGGCCGCGATCCTGCTCTCCCTCGTCGATCTGCGCGTCGGCATGCTCTTCGTCATCGCCTTCATCGCGCTGACCCTCGTGCGGGCTGTGCGGGGAGGCGTCGACGCGCTGCGCGGGTTCCGTCGCATGCGCCTCGCCGAGCGCGTCGACTGGGCGGCGGTGGCGGCTGAGACGGAGCAGGCGGTGCGCCGGGCGCGCGCATGCCCCGCGGCGCCGGTCGAGCAGCTGCTCGGCCCCGCGACCCGAGCGCTGCCCGAGCCGTTCGCCAGCACGCACGATGCGTTTCTGCGGAGGCTCTCGGCGGATGCGCAGGCGGTGCCGCTCCCCTCCGACGTCGTGCACGCGGTCATCGTCGCCGCGTACAACGAGCCGTTCGAGGTGATCGAGCCGAGCCTGCATTCGCTCGCCGCGTCCTCGGGCGCCGAGCGCTTGGTGGTCGTCTTCGCGTACGAGCAGCGGGGCGGGGCGGCGATGCGGGAGCGCGCCGTGCGGCTGCGGCACGCGTTCGCCCCGCGGTTCGCGGCCTTCATCGCCGTCGAGCACCCGGCCGGGCTGCCCGACGAGATCGCCGGGAAGGGGGCGAACATCACGTACGCGGCTCGTCATCTCCGCTCCTGGCTGCGGCTGAGGGAGATCGATCCCGCCGACGTCGTGGTGACGACGCTCGACTGCGACAACCGGGTGCATCCGCACTACTTCGCCTCCGTGACCTGCGCGTTCGTACGCGACGCCGATCGGGCGCGCCGGTCGTATCAGCCGATCTCCACGTTCGTGAACAACCTGTGGCACGCCCCCGCTCCCACGCGCGTGGTGGCCGCCGGCAACACGCTCTGGAACCTGATCTCGACGGTGCGCCCCGCCACGCTCCGCAACTTCGCCTCGCACTCGCAGCCGATGGACGCGCTGATCGCGATGGACTACTGGAGCCGGCGCACGATCGTGGAGGACGGTCACCAGTACTGGCGCAGCTACTTCCACTTCGACGGCCGGTACGCGGTCACGCCGATCCACCTGCCCGTCTCGCAGGATGCGGTGCTCGGGGCGTCGCTGGCGCGCACGCTGCGGGCGCAGTTCACGCAGCTCTGCCGATGGGCGTACGGCGCCTCCGACATCGCGTTCGTGGGCGCTCGCCTGTTCGCGAAGGATCGCCGGGCGCCCTTCGGGGCGACGCTCGCCCGCTTCGCGACGCTGCTCGACTCGCACGTGACGCTCGCCTGCGTCGCCCCGATGGTGGCGTTCGGCGCATGGATCCCGATCGTCGTCGGCAGCCTCTCGGGCGGGGCGGGCACGCCCCTCGCGATGCTGCTGCGCGAGGCGGGCAGTGCGAGCGCGAACGGCGCGGCCTGGGCGACGCACGCCCTCGGCATCCCGGTCTCCTCGGCGGTGGAGGCGGCGCGCGCGTCGGCCTTCGCCGGGCCGACCCCCTGGAACCACCTCTTCACCGCGCCCCCGTTCTCGGTGGCGCAGCTCGCGGCCGAGCTGCCGGGGATGGTGGGCACGGTGCAGCGCTTCGCCCTCGTGGGGGTCGCCGTCACGATCGTGCTCACCCTGCTGCTCACCCCCAGGCGGCCGGCGCACGTGTCGCGGAGGCGGAGCCTCGGCATGCTCGCGCAGTGGGTGCTGCTGCCGGTCACGCTGCTCTGCTACAACACGGCGAGCGCGGTGGTGTCGCAGTACCGTCTGCTCGTCGGCGCCTACCGCGAGCACTTCGAGGTGACGGAGAAGCGGGCTCCGGCGCCCGCCCGCGCGCCGCGCGCCGAGTCGGAGGGCGCCCGGCCGCCGCACGAGCGGGTGGGGGAGAGCCACTAAACTCGTTCAGTTGGAGCGTCTCGAACGGAACGGGGAAAGCGTGACGGGGTGAGATGCGGGCGCCGGCGGTGGGCTGCGCGGCAGGCGGTTCGGGTTCGCGCTGGCGGTGGCGAGCGTCACCGCGATGATGGCGGGTGCGAGCGCCCCGTCGCCGTTCTACCCGGTGCTCGCCGAGTCGATCGGCTTCTCGCCGCTCGTCACCACGTCGGTGTTCGCCGTGTACGCGCTGGCGCTGCTCGCGACGCTGCTCACGGCGGGCTCCCTCTCCGATCACGTCGGGCGCCGACCGGTCGCGAGCTCGGGGCTCGTGCTGCTCGCGGCGAGCGTGCTCGTGTTCTGGCACGCCGAGTCGGTGCCGCTGCTGATCCTCGCCCGCGTGCTGCAGGGGGTGGCGAGCGGGCTGCTCCTCTCCGCGGTGTCGGCGGCGATCACCGATCTCGAGTCGCCGCGCCGACCCGGATCGGCCGCCGTGTGGAATGCGGTCGCGCCGATGCTCGGGCTCGGCATCGGCGCGCTCGCCGCCGGCCTCGCGCTCGATGGGTCGCGCGATGCGATGGCGCTGGTCTTCGCGCCGCTCGTGGTCGTGTACCTGGGGCTCGCGGCGCTGACCGGCTTCGTGCCGGAGACCGCGCCGCGAGCGCCGGGCGCGCTGCGGTCGCTCGGGTTCCGCTTGACGGTGCCGGCCGAGATGCGCGCGGAGTTCGCGCGGGGCGTGCCCGCCATCTTTGCGGGGTGGGCGACGGGAGGGCTGTTCCTCTCGCTGGGTGCGAGCATCGTGCACTCGGAGCTCGGCGGAACGGCGCACGTGTGGCAGGGGCTCGCGGTCGGGGTGCTCGCCGGTTCGGGCGCCGTCGCCGCGTTCCTGATGCGCCGTCGCTCGCCCCGCGCGATCGCGGTGTTCGGCACGGCGGCGCTCGCGGTGGGCACCGCCTGCTCGCTGGGCGCGCTCGCCGCGGGGTCGCTGCCGGCGTATCTCGTCGCGGTCGCGGTCACCGGGGCCGGCTTCGGCACCGCCTTCTTCGGTGTCGTCAGCTCGCTCGCTCCGCACATCCCCGCCGCGCAGCGGGCCGACGTGTTCGCGGTCGTGTTCCTCGTGTCGTATCTCGCATTCGGGGTGCCGACGGTCGTGGCGGGGCTGCTCGTCGAGTTCGCGGGCCTCACACCCGTGGTGTTCGGGTACGGGGCGGTGGTGATCGTCTTCGCCGGCGTCGCCTGCGCCGTGCGGGTGCTCCGGGGGTAGCGGCGCGCCGGGGTTCGGGTAGAATGCTCGGCATGGATATCGAGGTCGACAGAACTTCATCCGCCGCGCGACACCGCTGAGTGTCGGGCGGGCCAGGCGAGAACCCTCTGTTCTCCGCTCGACCGCCGTCTGCATCGCACGGGGCCGAGCCGACCCGAATCGAGCTCCATGTCTGCATCTTCAGCGATCTCGCTGCACCGCCTCTCGTACACCTGGCCCGACGGTTCGCCGGGGCTGCGGGATGTCACGGGAACCTTCCCGACCGGCCGCACCGGTCTGACGGGCCGCAACGGCTCCGGCAAGTCGACGCTGCTCCGCATGATCTCCGGTGCGCTCGCGCCGTCCTCCGGCACGATCAGCGTCGGCGGCGAGGTCGCCGCCCTGCCGCAACTGCTCACCCTGCATCGTGAGACGACGGTCGCATCGCTGCTCGGCATCGATCGCACGCTCGCCGGCCTGCGCGCCATCGAGGCCGGCGACGTCGACCCGCGCCACTTCGACGCCGTCGGAGACGACTGGGACATCGAGGCGCGAGCGGCGGTCGCGCTGGATCGCATCGGCTTCTCGGCGCTCGACCTCGACCGCAGCGTCGCGACCGTCTCGGGGGGCGAGGCGATGCTCATCGCGATCACGGGACTGCGGTTGCGCCGCGCCCCGATCACGCTGCTCGACGAGCCGACGAACAATCTCGACCGGGCGGCGCGCGCCCGGCTCGGGGCGTTCGTCGACGACTGGCCGGGCACGCTGCTCGTCGTCAGCCACGACGCGGAGCTGCTCGAGCGCATGGAGCACACGGCCGAGCTGCACGATGGCGCCCTGACGGTGTTCGGAGGCCCGTTCAGCGCCTGGCGCGCGCATCAGGAGGCGGAGCAGGCGGCGGCCGAGCAGGCCGCGCGGGCCGCCCAGCAGGCGCTCAAGGTCGAGAAGCGGCAGCGCATCGAGGCCGAGACGAAGCTCGCCCGACGGGAGCGCGCCGGTCGTCAGACGCAGCTCGGCGGCGGCATTCCGAAGATCCTCGCGGGGCGGCGCGCGAGCAGCGCGCAGGAGGCGGCGGGATCGCTGCGCACGACGCTCGACGATCAGGTGCGGGCGGCGCAGGCTGCGGTCGACGACGCCGATGCGCGCGTGCGCCGAGACGAGCGCGTCTCGATCGATCTGCCGGATCCGGCGGTGCCGCGCGGCCGTCGGCTGATCGAGTTCGCGGGAGCGGAGCGGGAGATCGTGGTGCAGGGGCCGGAGCGGGTCGCGCTCGTCGGCGCGAACGGCACCGGCAAGTCCAGTCTGCTCGAACGGCTGGTGCGGTCGCGCGGTGCAGATGGCGAGGCGCCGGGCTCAGGGCAGGGTCCGCATGGGGTGCCCGGCGCTCCCGCCGCAGCGCAGAGCCCGACGCGCCGGTCGGGGCGTCTGCTGACCGATCGCTTCGGCTACCTGCCGCAGCGCCTCGACGGTCTCGACGACGCCGCCAGCGCGGTCGAGAACGTGCGATCCGTGGCCCCGGGCGCGACTCCGGGGGAGATCCGCAACGGCCTCGCGCGGCTCCTCCTCCGCGGTGCGAGCGCCGACCGCCCGGTCGGCACGCTCTCCGGCGGCGAGCGGTTCCGGGTGTCGCTCGCCCGGCTGCTGCTCGCAGATCCGCCCGCGCAGCTGCTCATCCTCGACGAGCCGACGAACAATCTCGATCTGGCGAGCGTCGCGCAGCTCACGGATGCGCTGAACGCCTACCGCGGGGCGATCCTCGTCGTCAGTCACGACCTCGCGTTTCTCGGGGGCATCGGGATCGAGACGGTCATCGAGATCGGCGCGGACGGCGCGCTCCGCGCGCGCGGCGGCCTGCCCGAGTGAGCGCCGCCGCGCGGCGCCGGTGTCGAGCGCCGCGAGCGGCGCCGCGCGAGCCTCGGTACGCTGAGTGGCGACGGGAGTAGTCTCGACGCACGTCGATTGGAGTCGGAATGATCGTGTTCGCACTGGTGCTCGCGGCGCTCGCCGCGCTGCTGCATGTGTACATCTTCTGGATGGAGTCGATCACCTGGACGAGCGAGAAGACGCGCGCCACGTTCGGTCTGAGCGCCCAGCAAGCCGAGTCGACGCGGGAGATGGCGTTCAACCAGGGGTTCTACAACCTGTTCCTCGCGATCGTCACCCTGGTCGGCGTCGCGCTCGTGCTGTTCGCAGCGCCGGCGGCGGGGTACGCTCTCGTGTTCGCGGGCGCCGGCTCGATGCTGGCGGCCGCAGTGGTGCTGCTGGTGTCGTCGCCCGACAAGCGGGGAGCCGCCCTCAAGCAGGGCGCGCTGCCCCTGCTCGCGGTGATCGGGCTGCTGGTCGGCCTCGCCGTCGCGTAGCGGCGCGCGGCACCGGTGATGCAGGAGGGCGCGGGGCGCGACGCGGGGGTGCTCGCCGTGATGCGCGCGGTGCGCGGGTTCGGCGACGCCCACGATCGCATGTCCGCGGAGATGAAGCAGGGCATGGCGATGAACGCGAGCGACCTGGCCGCGCTGCGCCTCCTCATCATCCGCGTGGAGGAGGGCCGGCTCGTGACTCCGAGAGACGTGTCGGCGCACCTGCGCATCTCGACGGCGTCCACGACGAAGCTGATCGATCGACTCAGCGCGTCGGGGCATGTGCGCCGCGCCCCGCACCCGAGCGATCGGCGTGCGCGCGTGATCGAACTCACCGACGCCGCTCGGCAGGAGTTCTTCCGGCGATTCAGCCCGCACCTCCACGCCATGCGCGAGGCGATGGCTCAGTTCTCGGCTGCCGAGCTCGAGGTGGCGGAGCGCGCGTTCCGCGTGCTGGGAGAGGCGATCGACCGCGACGGCTAGCGGTCGCTCGCGAGCGCCGCGTCGACGGCCTCCTCGACGGTGCGGTGGGTGAAGGTGAACCCGGAGTCCAGCAGCGCCTCGGGGGCGACGTCCGCGTCGGAGAGCAGCAGTGCGTCCGCGGCATCGCGGCCGAGCGCGAGCCGCAGCGCCCAGGCGGGGGCGGGGATGAGGAACGGGCGGCGCAGGGTTCTCGCGAGCGCCCGTCCGGTGTCGTTCGCCGTGGCCGGCGTGGGACCGGCGAGATTCACGGGCCCCGATACGTCGCTGTCGATGAGGTGGCGGATCGCGCGCACCTCGTCGACGAGCGAGATCCACGGCCACCGCTGCCGACCGCCGCCGAGCGGGCCGCTGAGTCCGAGCCGGGTGAGCAGCAGCAGCGGCTTCAGCACTCCGCCGCGGTCGATGAGCGGGGCGGTGCGCAGCAGTACGACGCGGGCCCGCGATCCCGCCTCCAGAGCGGCGCGCTCCCATGCGACGCAGATCTCGGCGAGGAAGGTGCTCCCGGGGCTGCTCGCCTCCGTCAGACGCTCACCGGGCCGGTCGCCGTAGTAGCCGACGGCCGAGGCGCTGAGGAGGGCGGGGGCGTCGGCGCCGAGCTCGCGGATCGCGGCGGCCAGGGTGCGGGTCGGCGCGATCCGGGAGTCGAGCAGTGCGGCGCGGTAGGCGGGCGACCAGGGCAGCCGGCCGATGCTCGCGCCGTTCAGGCACACCACGGCGCGGGCGCCCGCGAGCACCTCGGGGTCGAGCGGGGCGTCGCCCGGGCGCCACTCGATCTCGTTCGGGCGGCGCGGGGCGCGGCGCACGAGTCGGGTGACGGCCACCCCGTCGGATCGGAGCGAGCGCGCGAGCGCGCGGCCGATCAGCCCGGAGGCGCCGCTGATCACGACCCGCGGGGCGTCGGGCGGCTGGGGTGCGGGAGTGCTCGGAGTATGCATCACTCACCATTCTCGGTGCGCGACAGCTTCGAGGGCCACCAGATCGCCTTGCCGATGTCGGTCGAGAGCGCCGGCACGAGCAGCGAGCGCACGATGAAGGTGTCGAGCAGCACCCCGAACGCGACGATGAACGCGATCTGCACGAGGAACAGGATCGGTATCACCGAGAGCGCGGCGAACGTGGCGGCCAGCACGAGGCCCGCCGAGGTGATGACGCCGCCGGTGATGGTGAGCCCGCGGAGAATGCCCTCGCGGGTGCCGTGCCGCCGCGACTCCTCGCGCACGCGGGTCATCAGGAAGATGTTGTAGTCGATGCCCAGAGCGACGAGGAAGACGAAGCCGTAGAGCGGCACGGCCGGGTCGGCACCGGGGAAGTCGAGCACGTGGTTGAAGACGAGCGCCGCGACCCCGAGCGCGGTGCCGAACGAGAGCACCGTCGTGAGGATGAGCAGCACGGGGGCGAGGACGGATCGCAGCAGCAGCATGAGGATCACGAGGATCACGCCGAGCACGAGCGGGATGATGAGGTTGCGATCGTGGATCGACGCCTGATTCGTGTCGACCGCGGTGGCGGTGACGCCGCCCACGAGCGCCGTGCCGTCGAGTTCGGCGCGCAGGCCGGTGATCGTCTCCGCCGCCGCGTCGGAATCGGCGGCGTCGGAGAGCGTGGCCTGCAGCAGCACCTTGCCGTCGCGCACCGTGGGCTCTGCGGCCGGGGTGCCGGGAGGGCCGAAGGCCTGGATCCCGTCCGCAGTCACCGGCGCGGTGCCGCTCGGCGAGTCCTCCGCCGTGACGGCGACGCTGTCGATGCCGTTCTGCGCGAGCGCGGTGTCGGCGGTCTGCTGCAGGCGATCCTCGTCGACGAGGATGTAGGCGGGGCTGCCCGATCCGCCGGGGAAGTGCTCGCCGAGCACGGCCTGGCCGTCGCGGGCCTCCGACTGCCCGACCACGAGATCGGACTGGGGGATCCCGCTCGCCTGCAGCTGCGCGACGCCGACCGCGCCGAGCGCCAGCACGACGGTGGTGACGATCCAGATGGGGCGCGGATGGCGCCGGATCACCTCGGCGAGGCGCCGCCACAGGCCGCGGGTGGGCATGCCGTTCTCGGCGGCGACCACGTCGGGCTCGAACTTCGGGCGGCGCGGCCAGTACGCGGCACGGCCGAACGCGAACAGCAGCGCGGGCAGCAGTGTGAGCGCGGCGAGCATGGCGAAGACGATGCCGATCGCCGCCACCGGGCCGAGCGTGCTGTTCGACTTGAGGTCGCTGAGCAGCAGGCAGAGCAGGCCGACGATCACGGTGCCGCCCGAGGCGAGGATCGGCTCGAAGGAGCCCTTGATCGCGGCGAGGATCGCAGTACCGCGATCCTGCGCGACTCGCAGCTCCTCCCGGAAGCGGGCGACGAGCAGCAGCGAGTAGTCGGTCGCCGCGCCGATGACGAGGATGAAGAGGATGCCCTGGGTCTGCCCGCTGAGCAGCAGCACCCCGGCGTCCGCGAGGTGCCAGACCACGAAGAGCGCGACGCACAGGGCGAACAGGCTGGTGCTGAGCACCACGAGGGGGAGCAGGAGGGAGCGGTAGACGATCACGAGGATGACGAGCACCGCGAGGAGCGCCACCAGCAGGAGGATGCCGTCGATGCCGGCGAAGCCCGCGGCGAGGTCCGCGGTGAATCCGGCCGGTCCGGTGACGTGCACATCGACCCCCGCGGGGGCGTCGTCGCGCAGCGTCTCGCCGAGCTGCTCGACGACCTCGGTGACCTCGGCGTCGGCGTCGATCGGCACGAAGAGCTGCACGGCCTCGCCGTCTTCGGACGGGATGGCGGGGGAGCTCTCGTCGCCGATGCCGGGCAGCGCGGCCGCGTCGGAGGCGGCGGTGTCGATGGCGCTCAGCTGCGCGTCGGTGAGGGCGGTGCCCTCGGACGACGAGAAGACGACGATCGCCGGGATGGAGTCGCTGCCGAGGAAGTCGTCTTGCACGTCGCGCACCGCGGTCGCGTCGGCGGAGGAGGGGAGGTATGCCGTCTGGACGTTCGAGGAGACCTCGTCGACCTTGCCGAAGAGCGGGCCCCCGGCCCCGGCGCCGGCGAACCAGAGCACGATCAGCACGGCGGGGAGGAGGATGCGGAGCCAGCGCCGACCGCGGCGAGGCGTCGAGCCCGCGGGCGATGAGGCTGCGTCAGCCGCGGGTGCGGCGTGGGCGGCGTGGGCGCCGTGGGCGGGTGCCGGGTGCGGATCGGTGCGTCGTTGAGACAATTCTCTACTATCTCCCAATGAAAGTATCTAGCCAATCTAGTAAAACTGTAGCGCGCTCGGCTCGAAAGCGGAAGTCGGAGGCTGCCGAGAGCAGCAGCGGATCATTTCGCCGCCGACGTGCCACGGGGCGCCGCCCGTGTCCACCCCCGTTGCCGAGCCCCGCGCGCTCCGTAGACTCGCCGCATGTCAGCCGACGCCGAATCCATCGAGCCCCTGCCCACTGAGCCGCCGTCGACCGAGTCGGGGCGCGCCGACGCCGAACGGACGGAGCCCGTCGATGCGCTGCCCGTCTCCGCCGGCATCGTGCTCGAGCACGACTTCGCCTCGCGGCTGCCCGAGCTCGCCGTACCCTGGCGTGCGTTCCGTCCGGAGGAGCCCCGAACCCTCGCCTGGAACGACGCGCTCGCCGCAGAGCTCGGCATCGACGCCGATCGACTCCCCGAGCCGCTGCGCGCGCGCTTTCTGCTCGGCAACGCGCTGCCGCAGGGGAGCGCCCCCGTGGCTCAGGCGTACGCGGGGCACCAGTTCGGCGGCTACTCCCCGAGACTCGGCGACGGTCGGGCGCTGCTGCTCGGCGAGCTGCGCGACCCGTCGGGGCGACTCCGAGACCTGCACCTCAAGGGATCGGGGCGCACGCCGTTCGCGCGCGCCGACGGGTTCGCCGCGGTGGCCCCCATGCTGCGGGAGTACCTCATGGGGGAGGCGATGGCGGCCCTCGGCGTGCCGACCACCCGCGCGCTCGGCGTGGTCGCGACGGGGCGGCGCGTGCCGCGCGACGGCGAACTGCGCGACGGCGCCGTGCTCGCTCGCGTCGCGAGCAGTCACCTGCGCGTGGGCTCGTTCCAGTTCGCGCGGGGGCTCGGGGATGCGGAGGTGCTGGTGCGCCTCGCCGACTACGCCGTCGAGCGGCACGCACCCGAGCTGGCAGGCGCGCCCGATCGGTACGTCGGGCTGCTCGACGCGGTCGTGCGCGCGCAGGCCGGGCTCGTCGCGCAGTGGGTGCTGGTCGGCTTCGTGCACGGCGTGATGAACACCGACAACATGACGATCTCGGGCGAGACCATCGACTACGGGCCGTGCGCCTTCATCGACGCCTTCGACCCCGCGGCCTCCTTCAGCTCGATCGATCACCAGGGCCGATACGCCTTCGGCAACCAGCCCTCCATCGCGCTCTGGAACCTCACGCGATTCGCGGAGACGCTGCTCCCGCTGCTCGCTCCCGATGTCGAAACGGCGAAGTCGACGGCCGTCGCCTCCCTCGATCGCTTCGGAGGGCTCTACAACGATGCATGGATGGCCGGAATGCGCGGCAAGCTCGGGCTCGCGCACGCAGCGGGCCGGGCGGCGGTCGACGACCGCGCGCTCGCCGAGTTGACGGCCGACATGCTCACCGACCTGCAACGGCACCGCATCGACTACACGAGCTTCTTCCGGGCCCTGGGGCGGGCCGCCGCGGGAGACCCGACGGCACTCGACGGGGTGCTGCCCCGCGAGGGCGGCGGGAGCGGCGCGGGCGACTGGGGTTCCGGGGGCTGGGTGCAGCGCTGGCTCGGCGCGGGGCCCGATGCGGGCGAGATGGATCGCGCCAACCCGCTCTACATTCCGCGCAATCACCTGGTCGAGGAGGCGCTCGCTGCGGCGGAGCGGGGCGACTTCGGGCCGTTCTCGCGCCTGCTCGACGTGCTCGCGCGTCCGTTCGAGGAGCAGAGCGGCAACGAGCGGTACGAGCGGCCTGCGCCCGAGGGCGGCCCCGCGCACGTCACCTTCTGCGGAACCTGATCGGGCGAGCGCGCCCGCTGCAGGCCCGGCGGGCGGCGGCCCGCGGGGACACGACGAAGCCGCCCGCGATCCGAATCCCTGAGCGGGACCCGCATCGCGAGCGGCTGAGTCGCGGCGGGCGTGCTCGTCGCCCGCGCGGCGAGCGGGTTACGCCGTCTGGCCGGGGTGCTCGCCCTCGCCGATCTCCTCGACCAGCTTCGCGTTGAAGGCGGGGAGGTCGTCGGGCGTGCGGCTCGTGACGAGCCCCTGATCGACCACGACCTCCTCGTCGACCCACGTCGCCCCGGCGTTCTGCAGGTCGGTGCGGAGGCTGGCGTACGAGGTGACGGTGCGGCCGTGCAGCACGTCGGCGTCGGCGAGGATCCATCCGCCGTGGCAGATCGCTCCGACCGGCTTGTGCTGGGCGAAGAAGCTCTTCGTGAACGCGACCGCGTCGGCGTCGAGCCGGATCTGATCGCCGTTGACGACGCCGCCGGGCAGCACGAGTGCGTCGAAGTCGTCGGCCTTCGCGTCGGCCGACGTGAGCGAGACCTCCTGCTCGTGGCCGTTCTTGCCCGTGATCGAGCCGGTCTGGGTGGAGACGACGGTGACCTCTGCGCCGTGCTCCTGCACTGCCGAGATCGGTTCCGTGAGCTCGGAGTCCTCGAAGCCGTCGGTGGCGAGAACCGCGACGCGCTTGCCGGTGAGATGTGACATGGGAGTACCTCCTGGGTTCGGGAGTTCGTTGTCCGTCGAGACCCGGATTCCGGGCCGACGACGTCCAGCCTCCCCGACGGCGGCGCGCGGCGGCACCCCGTTGCGAGGCGTCGGGCTCGGCGCTAGTCGCGCGAGCGAGGGGCGCCGAACCCGGCCCCGAGGCCGCGGCGGCCGCGTTTCGCCGCTGGAGAAACCGGGGTCGCGGCGGCGTAGTGTGGAGCGCATGGCACGCATCATCATCTTCGGCGGACACGGCAAGATCGCACTGCTCACGGAGCCTCTGCTCGCGGAGCGGGGCGACGAGGTGACGGCGGTGATCCGCAATCCGGATCAGGCGGACGACGTGCGCGCGGCGGGCGCCGAGCCGCGCGTGGTCGACGTCGAGCAGCTCGACGTCGACCAGCTGACCGAGGTCATCGCGGGGCACGACGCCGTGGTGTGGTCGGCGGGTGCGGGCGGGGGCGACCCTCGCCGAACGCTCGCGGTCGATCGCGACGCGGCGATCCGCACCATGGACGCCGCGGCTCGCGCCGGGGTGCAGCGCTACGTCATGGTCTCGTACTTCGGGGCATCGCGCGATCACGGCGTCGACCTCGAGAACTCGTTCTTCACCTACGCGGAGGCGAAGTCGCAGGCCGACCAGCACCTGCGCGAGTCGGGGCTCGCGTGGACGGTGCTCGGGCCGAGCGGCCTGACCCTCGATCCGGGAACCGGAGCCATCGACGTCGATCCCCCCGAGGCCTCGACGGTGGCGCGTGCAGATGTCGCGGCGACGATCGCGGCCGTGCTCGCCGACGAGAGCACGGCGCTTCGCACGATCCGCTTCAACTCGGGGGAGACGCCGATCGCGGAGGCCGTGCGCGCGCGCTGATCGCGGCGCGCGCCGTCGCGGCGCTCGCCGCTCGCCGCGCCGAGGGCGCTCCTACATTTGAATTGCTCAAAACAACCGGCTAGGCTGGGGCGCATGGAGACGACCACCGAGCACGCACTGCGCGACGCCGGCCTGCGGGCCACGGCGGGGCGCGTCGCCGTGCTCGACGCGCTCGTCTCCATGCCCCACTCGGACGCGGAGCACGTGTTCCGGGTGGTCGCGAGTGCGCTGCCGACCACATCGATCCAATCGGTGCACAACATCCTCGCCGACCTGACCGCGGCGGGGCTCACCCGCCGCATCGAGCCGGCGGGATCCGCGGCGCTCTACGAGCGGCGCGTGAACGACAACCATCATCACGTGGTCTGCTCCGAGTGCGGTGCGATCTCGGATGTCGACTGCGTCGTCGGCCACGCGCCCTGCCTCTCCCCGTCCGAGACGGGGGGCTACACCGTACAGACCGCCGAGGTGACGTTCTGGGGCACCTGCCCCGACTGCGCCGCCTCGGCCGCATAGCCGAATACGCACGTTCGCTCCGGCCCCGGAGCGGTATCCGTCTTGCGCGACACTCCTGAGGAGCAACATGAGTACACCCGATACCACGACCCAGACCGGAACTCCCGTCGCAAGCGACGAGCACTCGCTCGCCGCCGGTCGCGACGGCGCGATCGCACTGCACGACCGCTACCTCGTCGAGAAGCTCGCGCAGTTCAACCGCGAGCGCATCCCCGAGCGCATCGTCCACGCCAAGGGCGGCGGCGCGTTCGGCGAGTTCGTCGTCACCGGCGACGTCTCGGCCTACACCCGTGCCGCCGTCTTCCAGCCGGGCGCCCGCACGGAGACCGTGCAGCGCTTCTCCTCCGTCGCCGGCGAGCAGGGATCGCCCGACACCTGGCGCGACGTGCGCGGATTCTCGGTGAAGTTCTACACCACCGAGGGCAACTACGACATCGTCGGCAACAACACCCCCGTGTTCTTCATCCGCGACGGCATCAAGTTCCCCGACTTCATCCACTCGCAGAAGCGACTGCCGGGCTCGGGCCTGCGCGACGCCGACATGCAGTGGGATTTCTGGACGCTCTCGCCCGAGTCGGCCCACCAGGTGACCTACCTCATGGGAGACCGCGGCCTGCCCCGCTCGTGGCGCCACATGCCCGGATTCGGTTCGCACACCTACCAGTGGATCAACGCCGCGGGCGAGCGGTTCTGGGTGAAGTACCACTTCGACGCCCTGCAGGGCAACGTCGAGATGTCGAGCGAGGAGGCGGAGGCGATCGCCGGCGCCGACGCCGATTACTACCGCCGCGATCTCTACGAGGCGATCGAGCGCGGCGAGTACCCCTCGTGGAAGCTGTCGGTGCAGGTCATGCCCTACGAGGACGCGAAGACGTACCGCTTCAACCCGTTCGACCTCACCAAGGTGTGGCCGCACGCGGACTACCCGCTGATCGAGGTCGGCGTGCACACGCTCAACCGCAACCCCGAGAACTTCTTCGCGCAGATCGAGCAGGCGGCGTTCTCGCCGGCGAACACGGTTCCGGGCATCGACATCAGCCCCGACCGCATGCTGCAGGCGCGCGTCTTCTCGTACCCCGACGCGCAGCGGTACCGCGTCGGCACCAACTACAACCAGATCCCGGTCAACGCTCCGGTGGCCCCCGTGGCGAACTACTCGCAGGACGGCGCGCAGCGCCACGGGTTCAACTCCCCGAGCACCCCGGTGTACGCGCCCAACTCGAAGGGCGGCCCCACCGCTGACGCGGCAGCCGCCGGTGTCGGCTCCTGGGAGTCGGATGGCGAGCTGGTGCGCACCGCCGCTACGCTCCACGCCGAGGACGACGACTTCGGTCAGGCGGGCACGCTCTACCGCGAGGTGTTCGATGCGGCTGCGCAGGCGCGATTCCTGAAGACCATCACCGGTGCCGTCGGCGCCGTGCAGAGCCCCGAGATCCGCGAGCGCGCGATCGCGTACTGGACGCAGGTCGACGCCGAACTGGGGGCGGCGCTGCGCCGCAACCTCGAAGCCGATGTGGAGGCCGTCGCGGCGACCGTCGACGCCTGACGCGCCGGTGCGGGGGCGGCCGAGGCCGACTGACCTCCCGCACCGAGCACCCCTGACGAACCCCCGGTGAGCGCCCAGCGCGCACCGGGGGTTCGCGCGGTTCGGGCATCCCGCGCGTGCGTCTTCGCGTCCCGGCCGTGCTGCGAAAACGAAGGCGGCCGACGATGAGTATCGGTCATCGCACTACTGCAAAACGCTCTTCCGCATACTGCATCGCGTCGAATTCGTACGGGAAATGCGTCCGTTCATTGCTGAAAGGCGCCATTTTTGCGCAATCGTCTCCACGAAGGATTTTAGGCTGCACACGAACCGCGATCAGAGTGTGGGGGAGTTCATGTGCGCTTGGGGTGGCCGGTCGGTTTCGCGAGTCGCGATGCTGCCGCTCGTGAGCGCCGGCGCGGCGGCCACGGCCTCACCCGTCCATGTCGACTGGCCCTGTGCCGCGCCCGGGCGTCATGCTAGCGTGGACCGCGGACGGGGTACTCGATGAGGAGGGGAGCTCCGCGGGTGAAGGGTCGGGAACGCAGCCTCGCGAAAGCGCAGAGCCTGATCGAGAGCGGGCTGAGCGTCGACGTGGTGGGAAGCCGCGGGAGCGGGCGGACCGCGTTCATGGGGGCGCTCGCCAAACGGCTCGATGAGAACGAGTGGACGGTGCACGAGGTGCGCGGCGTCGCCTCGCTGAAGCAGAATCCGTTCGCCGCGCTCGCACTCTCGGGAACGGTCGAACTGGCTGCCGCGCGCCGGATGGACAACCTCATCGAAGAGGTGGGGCGTCAGCTGATCGATCGCGTCGCCAACGACCGCTGCGCCTTCTTCGTCGACGACTGGGACGACCTCGACGAGGCGTCGTGGGGCGTCATCGAGTTCGTGCGGCGCTCGACGGGCGTGCCGATCGTGATCTCGCGACTCCAGGGGCTCCGCGCACGCCACACGCCGAGCGGTCTGCCGGCCGCGACGCTCGCCCCCACCTACGTCATCGACATGCTCCCGCTGCGATTCGAGGACCTCGAGGCCGCGATGAGCGAGTATCTGGGCGGCGTGATCGAGCCCGGCACCTCCCGACGGCTCTACACGAAGTCGGGCGGCAACGTGGGGCTCGCGCTCGCGCTGATCGATGCGACCGTGCGCGAGGGGCGGCTCGTGCAGATCGACGGCGATCCCTGGACGGCGATCGGAGAGCTCTGGAGCCCGACGCTGCGGGCGGTCATGGAGATGCACCTGGAGAGCCTCGACCCCTCTGCGCGCGATGCCCTCGAGACGATCGCCATGGTCGGGCTCGCCGACATCGACACGGTGCGCACCCTCGTGGACTGGCCGACCCTGGAACTGCTCGAGGAGCGCGCGATGATCGCCTTCGCGCAGGGTACGCGGAGCAACTACGTCTCCGTCGTGCCGCCCCTGTTCACGAGCTACTTCAGGCACGATCCGCTCTCGGCCCGACGCATCCGCCTCACCGAGAAGATCCTCACGACGCTCGGCGGCGCGTCCCCCGATTTCGAGCTCGACGAGGTGTGGAGCGACCTGAACACGGCCGGGGAGACGCAGGATGCGCTGTTCGCCGGCATGCTCCGGGAATCGCTCAAGACGCGCCAACTGGTCGCGGGCTACGAGTGGGAGAAGAGCCCCAATGTGCACACCGCGAATGCGTACGTCGAGGTGCTCGCGCAAGCCGGGGTGGCCGTCTCGGGAGCGACGATCGAGCGGGTGTACGCGGAGACCGACGACCGGAGCGGCGACCTGGCGGCGAGAGCGGAGTACTACTCGCGCCGCGCCGATTGGCTGGCCTACGGCCTGGGCCGGGTCGACGAGGCGCTCGAATTCCTCGATCACCGCTCGCGGGAGCTCGCGAGCTTCGGCAGGATCCTTGATGCGCGCGGCATCAGCATCCTCGCCGACTTCCGGGCCGTGCCCGAGGGCTTCGAGGTCGTGCTCGAGGTCACCGACGACCTTCCCGTTCCCGTGCAGGCCGCGCTGCTCGAGAGCCAGCTGCACGTGCTCGTCATCGATGGCCGCCTGCACGACGCCAACCGCGTGTACGCCGAGCTGCGCCGGCTCGACCCGCAGGGCGAGCGCGCCGCGGCGCTCGCGATCCAGGGCATGAGCCTCCTCGCCCAGGGCGACTTCGAGTCGGGGTATCGAGACGTCACGAACGGGCTCGACGAGGCGCGCGGCAACCTCGATCTGCACGCCTTCCGCGCGTTCGCCGGAGCTGTGGCCTACGCGAATCTGCACAGCGGCGACATGCAGTACCAGGGCGAGCTGCTCGACGTCGTGCTGTCGACGGGCGACTTCTCGCCGATCCCCCCTGGCAGTCGCACCATCGTGCTCGTGGCGGCGTCCGTGCTCGCGGCGAGCCGGGGCCAGCGCGACCTGTGCCTGAAGTACGTCGGCCTGCTCCGCTCGGAGGGCGCTGCGGAGCTCGCGCTGCCCGGTCAGAGCCCGGCGTGGGGAGAGGCTCAGCTCGAAGTGCTCGATGGGAAGCTCAAGAGTGCGGCGCGCATTCTGTGGAACTCGTCGCTCGCGCTGCGGGATCGCGGAGCGATCTTCGCCGCCCAGCTCGGCATGCTCGCGTCGCTCGAGATGCACCCGACGGAGGCCCGGCTCGCCGAGGCCATCGCGCTGATCGAGCAGCGGCCCGACATCGTGGTGCACGCGTCTCATATCAGGTACCTCATCGCGGCGACGCGCGGCGATGCGCGAGCGGTGCTCGACGCCGCCCACGAGCTGGAGGCCCATCAGCGCATCGGGCTGGCGATGGCTGCGTACGGCAGGGCCGTCGACCTCTCCACCGACCATCCCGATTCCGAGCTGCGGGAGCAGGCGGCCGCGAACGAGCGCCGGTTGCGCATGCGCCACAGCGGGCGCGTCTTCAACACGACGCGATTCGGCGGGCTGGGAACGACGCTGTCGAAGCGCGAGCGCGAGGTGGCGACGCTGGCGGCGAACGGCCTGAGCAACCAGGAGATCGCCGCTCGTCTCGTGGTCAGCGTGCGCACGGTCGACAGCCACATGTACCGCATCATGCGCAAGCTCGGGGTGTCGAGCCGGGAGTCCCTTGCTGCAAAAGTGGGCAGCGGATCACTGCTGTAGAGCCCGCGACTACTTAAATTCGAGCCCAGACATACTGCAATCCATCGGAAAACGGTTCAACTCGGCATCCGCTTGCTTGAATCAGGTGGTTACGCCAGATTCAAGACAGCAAGGGGTCGATAGCCGTGTTCCTCCACAGCGCGCAATACCAGGTCGAGCAGAAGCCGCGCCGCATCCGCGGAGCGTTCGCGGCGGCGGCCACGGCCGCGGTCCTCATCGCAGCGCCGTGCTCCACCGCTGCCGCGAACGCGGCGCCGATCGTCGCCCTCGCGGCGGATGATATCGAGGGGCCGCTAGCGCTGGCTCCCGACGGGTACATCGGAAGCGCGATTCTCAGCTTCTCGCTCGACCGGGAGTACCTCCCGTGGAGCAGCAGCGGGGAGTACTCGGTCACGCTGACCGTCGAGAGCCTCGTGCTCAAGGAGTACTCGGCGGGAAACACCGTGGTCACCGATCACCACATCTCGCCGCAGAACGCGAACACCAGTTACGTGCTCGTGGTGGTGCGCGACGGCGTGCGCGAGCAGCGGCCCGTGACGCTCTCCGCCGACAACACGATCGTCATCGACGGACTGGTCGAGGGCGTCAACGTCATCGGGCTGCAGGCCTCGTACTTCGAGGAGGAGAACGCTCTGGTGCCCCAGGGCACGATGTCGAAGAACGTGGAGGTCGGATCGGCCCCGCCGCCCATCGCGGCCGACGACGAGACCACCGGCCCGCAGGGCGCACCGCAGTCGATCGATCCGCTCGCCAACGACTCCGCCGGCTCTGACGACCTGCAGCTGGAACCCGACTCCCTGACGCTGCTCGACGCCGACGGGGAGCAGACGGACACGGTGGTCGTGCCGGGCGAGGGCGTGTACACCGTCGAGAACCGCCGCATCGTGTTCACCCCCGAGCCGGGCTTCACGGGCACCGCGACTCCCGTGCAGTACCAGGTGACCGACCAGAACTACCGCGACTGGGCCACCGCGACCTACACGCCCACGGTCACCCCCGTCGCGCCGGTCGTGACCCCAGACGCGACGACGGGCCCGCAGGGCGAGCCGCAGTCGATCGACCCGCTCGCGAATGATTCGGCAGGCGCCGAGTCCGCTCCGCTCGACCCCGGTTCGTTGACGCTGCTGGATGCCGATGGTGCTCCGACCACCACGGTCACCGTGCCGGGCGAGGGCGTCTACACGCTCGAGGGCGGTCTGATCGTCTTCACCCCGGAGCCCGCCTTCACCGGTACGGCGACCCCGGTCGCGTACCGGGTCGCCGACGCGCTGGGAAACGTGGCCTCATCGACGTACACGCCGACCGTGACGCCGGCCGCCCCGGTTGACGCACCTGCGGACCCGGCACCCGAAGCTGCCGGCTCGACTCCCGTCGAGCAGCGTCCTGCCGCTCCGGGTGCGGCAGTCGCGACCGACCCCGCCGCGACGAGCGGAGAAACCTCCGCTGCCGCACCGTCGCACGACGCGGGCGACCCGCCGGCGGCGCTCGCGACGACCGGCGGCGGTTCGCTGTCGCCGCTCCACGGCTGGATCGTCGCACTCTTCGGCGGTGGGCTCGCAGCCCTGGTCTGGGGGAGCCGGCCTCGACGAGTCGTTCGCCAGACCGACGACGCCTGAGGCGTCCTCGCCGCACGGGCGCTCTCGGCGCCCGTGCTCCCGCCCCGGCGCTCGGCGTTGCGCGACGCAATCGCACGTCGAACGCCGGGGTCACCCGAGCACGTGCGCGCCTCCGCGCTGACGCGTGCCACTCCAGACGAAGTGGAGGAGCGCATGTTGCTCGTGGATTGGCAGACCGATCAGCACTCCGAGGGGTTGCGTCGCGCGCCCCGCGAATTCGAGCCGTCATGGGCTTCGGCGAGGCGAATGCTCTTCGCGCGGGAGTTCGACGAGAACTGGTCGGTGCGATGCATCTCGATTCTCGAGACCTCCATCCGCCTGACCGGACGGGAACCGCTGGTGCTGCTGCCCGACGACGTGCAGCTCGAAGAATACGACCTCGCATACGACGTGCGCCACGGGGAAGCGGCGATCGCGGCGCTCGACGCCCTCGCCGAGGGTCGAGTCGGCGGGTCGCCCGATCGCTTCGTCCTCGTCGATCTCGCGCCGGTGCTCATCGCGACCGCACCGCGCTTCCTGAGCGCCCTGCAGCGCCTCCTCGCGACAGAGCTCCCCCACTCGGTGGCCCTAGCCGTCGTCACCTCGCACCCCGGTGAGCTCGACGCCTCGCGATTCGACTGGTCCTCGCCGCTCGCCGACGCGGCGGCGCATGTGACAGCGGTCGTCTCGTAAGCTCACCTATCGTCGCCGAACGCGCTGCGCCTGAGCGACCACCGGTGGCCCGTGCCGGGGGAGCGGCGGGTCCGCACCATACGCAAAATCGCTCGAGAGAATTGCGTAATTAGCCCCCAGAAGTGCTGAGAATGCTGGTTCGGATACGTAAGCGACGATTTTCGCTACTGCAAAACGCGCCGGCGATACCGGGATTCGGCTCAGGAGCGTCGCAGGGGCCCGACGCCGGGGGAGTATTGCAGTACAGCAGAAGCCCGCAGGCCACCCACCCCCCTAGCGACTGGGGGCACGCTGCTCAGAGATGCAATGAACGCATCTCGCCGGAGGATTGGTCGCTCTGGAACCTCGGTTCACGCCCGTACGCGTTAAAGCGGCCAATCCTCCCTTCTCTCGTCGCGTTCCCGCGCTACGCCGCCCGCCTGAGTCGGGCAGCCGTCGAAACCGCCTATCCTCGATATCAGGCGATCGACGCAGAACCCCGCGTCGGTCCGACAGCCGGTGCGGCACCCCGCACCATGCGACGGTAGATGGAGAGAGCTGAGCCATGAGCGACCTTGCAGTATTCGATCGGTACGAGTCGGAGGTGCGCGGGTACATCCGCTCGTTCCCCGTCGTCTTCGAGCGCGCACAGGGATCGGTGCTCACCGCCGACGACGGCCGCGAGTACCTCGACTTCTTCAGCGGCGCCGGTGTGGTGAACTACGGGCACAACAACCCCGTCTTCACGAGCGCGCTGATCGACTACCTGCAGCGCGGCGGCATCATCCACGGCCTCGACATGGCGACCTCGGCGAAACGCGACTTCATCGATGCCTTTCAGCGTCTTGTGCTCGCACCCCGCGGCCTCGACTACAAGATGCAGTTCACGGGGCCCACCGGGGCGAACGCCGTGGAATCGGCGCTGAAGCTGGCCCGCCAGGCGACCGGCCGGCAGAACGTGGTCGCGTTCACCAACGCGTTCCACGGCCTCAGCCTGGGCGCCCTCGCGGCGACCGGCAATGAGAAGTACCGCGCCGCGGGGGGCGTATCGCTCGGCGACGTCACGAGACTGCCCTACGACGGCTACCTCGGCGCGGGCATCGACACGCTCGACCTGCTCGAGCGCATGCTCGACGATCCCGGCTCGGGGCTCGACCTGCCCGCCGCCGTGATCGTCGAGACGATCCAGGGCGAGGGCGGCATCAACGTGGCCGGCGCGGCCTGGCTGCAGCGGCTCCGCGCGATCACCGAGCAGCGCGGCATCCTGCTCATCGTCGACGACATCCAGTCGGGCGTGGGGCGCAGCGGGGCGTTCTTCAGCTTCGAGGCGTCGGGCATCGTGCCCGATCTCGTCACCGTGTCGAAGTCGATCTCCGCGTCGGGCCTGCCGATGGCGCTGCTGCTGATGCGGCCGGAGATCGACGTGTGGAAGCCCGGTGCGCACACGGGCACCTTCCGCGGCAACAACCTCGCGTTCGTCTCGGCGCGGGTCGCGCTCGAGACGTACTGGGCCGACAGCGCCTTCACCGACGCGATCGCCGAGCGGGAGCAGCAGCTGCGGTCCGCGCTCGAGGGAATCGCCGCCGAGTTCCCGGCGGCGGAGTTCGCCGTGCGCGGTCGCGGGCTCATGTACGGCCTCGCGTCCACCGCGATGCCGCAGCTCGCCGGGGCGGCGTCCCAGCAGGCGTTCGAGCGCGGCGTGGTGATCGAGACGTCGGGTGCTCGCGACGAGGTGCTGAAGTTCCTCCCCGCGCTCACCATCACGGCCGAGGAGCTCGATCGGGGCATCGCCGTCGTGCGGGAGGCGCTCGCCGCCGCGCTCGGCGCCGACGCATAACGCAGGGCACGATTCGGTCACAAGGCCTTGTACGGGGGCGGCCCCGTCGCACTAGTGTGGAGGTCAGCGCCGCCTTCGGCGCACGCACCGAGGGGGCGACGTGATCGAATTCGAGCGGGTGTCGAAGGTGTTCCCGGGCGGAGCCACCGCCGTGCACGAGTTCTCGTACACGATCCCCTCGCATCGCGCCGTGGTGCTGGTCGGCTCGTCCGGATCCGGCAAGACGACCCTGATGCGCATGGTCAACCGCATGGTCGAGCCGAGCGGCGGCCGGGTGCTGATCGACGGCGAGGACGTGCGGGATCGCAACGCGGTCGACCTGCGGCGCTCGATCGGCTACGTGCTGCAGCAGGGCGGCCTGCTCCCGCACCGCACCGTCGCCGACAACGTCGCCACCGTGCCGGTGCTCACGGGCACCTCGCGCCGGGAGGCGCGCCGCGCCGCGGGTGCGCTGCTCGAGCGCGTGGGCCTCGATCCCGCGCTCGGCGACCGGTACCCGGCGCAGCTCTCGGGCGGTCAGCAGCAGCGTGTCGGCGTCGCCCGGGCACTCGCCTCCGACCCCAACATCCTGCTCATGGACGAACCCTTCGGGGCCGTCGATCCCATCGTGCGACGCGAACTGCAGCAGGAGCTGCTGCGCCTGCAGGCGGAACTCGGCAAGACGATCCTGTTCGTCACCCACGACGTCGACGAGGCGTTCCTCATCGGCGAGGAGGTCGTCGTGCTCGAGGCGGGCGGGCGGATCGCGCAGAGCGGCACCCCCGCCGACATCCTCGGCAGCCCGACGAACGACTTCGTCCGCGATTTCGTCGGCGCCGACCGCGGAGAGCGCCGTCTCCACGTGGTCGAGAACGGCGGGCAGCGCCTCGCCGTCGACGCGGCGGGCCGGCCGGTGGGAGTGCTCGGGCCGTGAACTGGCCGATCGCGAACTGGGAATTCGTGCTGGAGCTGGCGCTCCAGCATCTGCTGCTGAGCGTGCCCGCGATCCTCATCAGCATCGTCGTGGCGGTGCCGATCGGCCGCCTCGCGTTCCGCAGGCCGCGCATCGGGGGCCCGCTGCTGTCGATCGCGTCGCTGGCGTACGCGATTCCGGCCCTGCCGCTGCTCATCATCATCCCCGCGCTGATCGGCACGTCGCTGCGCTCCTGGCAGACCATGGTGGCGGCGCTGAGCGTCTACGGGGTGGCGCTGCTCGTGCGCACGGCCTGCGACGCGTTCGCCTCGGTCGACGGGCAGTTGCGCGACGCGGCGCTCGCGATCGGCTTCGCCCCGCGAGGGCTGTTCTGGCGCGTCGATCTGCCGCTCGCGGTGCCCGTGCTGATCTCGGGCATCCGGGTCGTATCGGTGTCGACGATCAGTCTGGTCACGCTCGGCGCCCTCATCGGCGTGCCGAGCCTCGGCACACTGCTGACCGACGGGTTCCAGCGCGGCATCTTCGCCGAGATCTGGACGGGCGTCATCGCGACCGTGCTGCTCGCGCTGCTGCTCGACGTCGCCGTGCTCGCGATCGGCCGCGCACTGACCCCGTGGACGCGTCGGGCATCGGAGCGCGGGCCGCATCGCAGTCGGAAGACGGCGACGCCGACGACGGAGCCCGCCCCGGCTGCGGCCCCCGCCCCGGCCTCAGCGCCCCTTTCGGCTGCGGACGGAGAGCGCGCATGAACCTGTTCGCGGACGCGATCGCCTGGCTCACTGACCCCGCGAATTGGAGCGGCAGCGGGGGGATCCCCGCCCGGCTGCTGCAGCATCTCGCCCTCGCGATCGGCGCGCTCCTGCTCGCGGGCATCATCGCGCTGCCGCTCGGCTCGATCATCGGGCACACCCGGCGCGGCGCCGGCGCGGTCGGGGCCCTCGCGGGCGCGGCCCGAGCGCTGCCGACGCTCGGCGTGCTCACCCTCTTCGGGCTCGCGCTCGGCATCGGCGTCACCGCCCCCGTGCTCGCGCTGATCGTGCTCGCGATCCCGTCGCTGCTCGCCGGTGCGTACGCCGGCGTCAGCGCGATCGAGCCGTCCATCCCGTCGGCCGCGAAGGCCGTCGGCTTCAGCCCCGTGCAGGTGCTGCTGCGGGTCGAGCTGCCCCTGGCGCTCCCCGTGATGATCGGCGGCGTGCGCGCGGCGACCCTGCAGGTCGTCTCAACGGCGACGCTCGCGGCGTACACGTCAGACGTGGGCCTCGGCCGGTACCTGTTCGCCGGCCTCAAGTCGCGAGACTACGGCCTGATGCTCGCCGGCGCACTGCTCGTGATCGCGCTCACACTCGTGCTCGAGGTGCTGCTCTCGCTCTGCCAGCGCGCAGCCGCCCGACGCATCGCGCGCGTTCCGGTCGGCTCCGCCTGACGCCCCGCACCGCCGACCGACGCCCCCGCATCTTCCCGTATTCGCCCACACTCCCATCGAGAGGAACCCGATCATGCATCGTCGACCCGCATTCCGCTCCGCCCGCCTGGGCGCGGCGTTCGCCGCAGGCGCCATCGCGCTCACCGCCGCCCTCACCGGCTGCTCGAGCGGCGACCCGCTCGCCGAGGAGGGCGGCGGAGACGCCTCCTCCGAATCCGGCCCCATCGTGGTGGGCTCGCAGGACTACTACTCGAACGAGATCATCGCCGAGATCTACGCGCAGGCGCTCGAGGCCGACGGGTTCGAGGTCGATCGCCAGTTCCGCATCGGCCAGCGCGAGGTGTACCTCCCCGAGATCGAGAGCGGCAAGATCGACCTGTTCCCCGAGTACTCCGGCAACCTGCTGCAGTACTTCGAGGCCGACGCCCCGGAACGCGTCTCGGACGAGGTGTACGACGCGCTCTCCGAGGCGATGCCCGAGGGGCTGCGCGTGCTCGACCAGTCGCCGGCCACCGACCAGGACACCTACGTGGTGACGCGCGAGTTCGCCGAGAAGTGGGATCTCGAGACGGTCGACGACCTGAAGAACGTCACCGATCCGCTCACGTTCGGATCGAATTCGGAGGCCGAGAGCCGCCCGTACGGCCCGAAGGGGCTGGCGGAGACCTACGGCATCGAGGGCGTGCAGTTCACGCCGATCGAGGACAGCGGCGGGCCGCTCACGGTCAAGGCGCTCAAGGACGGGGCCATCCAGTTCGCGAACATCTACTCGGCGGATCCGTCGCTCGCGGCGAACGATCTCGTCACCCTCGAAGACACGAAGGGCATCTTCCTCGCCTCGCACGTCGTGCCGATCGCGAGCGAGAAGATCGACGATCAGGCGGAGGGCGTGATCAACGAGGTCAACGCGGCGCTGAGCGCCGACGATCTCGTCGAGCTCAACGGGCAGAGCGTGAACGACGAGCGCCCGGCGGCCGAGATCGCCACGGAGTGGCTCGAGGGTCAGTCCTTCTGACGCGCTGAGCCGGCCGGCCGATCACCCGGTCGGTCGGCCCGGCCGTCGGCTCGGCCGTCAGCTCAGCGGTCGGCTCGCAGCGCCGGAAAGATGTGCTCGGTGTTGAGCGGGGCCATGTCGGGCCGCGCGGCGCCGGGATCGACCCACTCCAGCGCGGCGATCTCGGCCTGCGGCCCCGCCGACAGGGCGTCGGGCACGAGCGGGTGCTCGAACACCGTCGCCTCGACGACGTGACCCGGCTCGTTCGCGGCGCTCGCACGGAAGACGCCGAGCTCGCGCAGACGCGAGCGATCCAGCTGCACCCCGAGCTCCTCGCCGAACTCGCGCACCGCGGTGTCGATCGCGGCCTCGCCCGGCTCGTGCTTGCCGCCGGGGAGCATGAGCGCCGCGGTTCCGCGCTTGCGCACGTTGAGCACCCGGCCCGCGGCGTCTCGCATCACCACGGCGCTGACGCGGATCACGCGCTCGCCCGCGTCGGCGCTCACCGGGCGTACCCCGGGGCGGTCGGCAGCTCGAAGAACTCCTCGAGCGTCGCGACGCGCTGCTCGTGCATGCGGAGGGCGAGTTCGGGGCCGACGTAGCGGAAGTGCCACGGCTCGGCCATGAAGCCCGTGACCTCCTGCGCGCCCTCGGGGTAGCGCACGACGAAGCCGTGCTCCGCCGCGTGCTCGGCGAGCCACAGGCCCGCGGGCGTCTCCCCGAAGCATGCGGCGAGATAGCAGGCGCCGTGATCGTCGAAGTCGACGGCGAGCCCGGTCTGATGCTCGGAGTGACCCGGGCGCGCCGAGTAGGTGTCCGCCGCCTCCTGCCCGTCGCGCGCGACGTAGCCGTCGTAGAGCGCGACCTGCGTGGCGTAGTCCCGGTAAGCGCTGATGATGCGCACGTCGATCCCGTCCGCAGCCGCGGCGCCGACGAGGGCCTCGACTGCGCGTGCGGCCGGTTCGCGCAGCGGCTGCGCGAACTCGTTCTCCACACCCTCGGGCATGACGAGATCGGTCGGCGCGAAGTCGACCGGCTGCAGCGGCCGCTGCTTGTTGGAGACCACCCAGATCGACATGGGATCATCGATCGAGTGCGCGGAGCGGTCGAACTCCGGCGCGGCATCCGACGCGGCGCCCGACTCCTCGGCGGCGCGGGGCTCGTCGGCGGACGGCGCCTCGGGCGGCGTCTCGGCCGCCCCGTCAGCCGCCGCTCCCGCCGCAGTGCCGGGCTCGGGGGCGCACCCCAGGAGGGCGAACGCCGCCGCCGAGAGGCAGCACGCCGCGATCGCGGTTCTCGGGAGTCGCAGCGCCATGGAACCATGCTACCGACGGAGCGGCGCTGCGTCGGGCGCTCCGTCGCCGGTTACCCTGGAGCCATGCACGACGGCAGCGACACTCCGCAGGACGCCCCGACGGAGTACACGCCGATCGCGGTCACCGGCAGGCGCCGCCTCTCCCGTCGGGCTCGACTCGTGATCTCCATCGCCGCAGTCTGCGCCCTGCTCGGGGCCGGCGGCGCTGCCGCGGCGCTGGTGTGGGGCCCCGAGCGCGGGGCGGATCCGCCCGCCGCACAGGATGCGCCGCCCGAGCCGTCGCCGAGCCCCGACCAGGCGGAGGAGCCCGCCGAGCCCGAGGCGACGCCCGAGAACGCGGCCGAGGACGGCCGGGTGCGGGTGATCGCGATGGGCGACATGCTGCCGCACGACTCGGTCAACGCGCAGGCGCTGCTGCCGAGCGGCACCCCCGACTACGGGCAGTTCTTCTCGGGCATCGCCCCGCAGCTCGACGCCGCCGACGTGACGTTCTGCAACCAGGAGGTGCCGAGCGCCGGGGCCGACTTCGGCATCAGCGGCTACCCGACGTTCAACGCGCCCGTCGAGTTCGCGGGGGCGCTGCGCGACACCGCAGGGTGCGACCTCGTCAACCTCGCGACGAACCACAGCGCCGACCTCGGCGCCGAGGGCATCGCCGCCACCCGCGGGGTGTGGGACGGGCTCGCGCCCGCCATCGTCAGCGGCGCGAACCGCAGTCCGGAGGAGCAGCGGGCTGTTCCGGTATTCGAGCAGGGCGGCGTGAGCTTCGCCCTGGTCTCGTTCGCGGAGTACTCGAACGCCCCGATCGACGGCGTCTCGCTGAACCTGATGGGCGACGACGCGCTGGTCGCCGATCTCATGGCGCGGGCGAACGAGGCGGCCGACGTGGTGATCGTCTCCGCCCACTGGGGCACGGAGGATTCGCACGAGGTGAACGATCAGCAGCGCGCCTTCGCGCAGCACGCGGCCGACCTCGGTGCCGACGTCATCGTCGGCACCGGCCCGCACGTGCTGCAGCCCACCGCGTGGCTCGATCGGGCGGACGGCGGACGCACGCTCGTCTGGTACTCGATCGGCAACATGCTGAACACGCAGCTCGAGCTCGACCAGCGCACGGGCGTGATCGCCGGGTTCGACGCCGTGCGCGATCCTGATTCGGGATCGGTCTCGATCGAGCACCCCACCGGCGTGCTGACCTACATGCACTACGACTGGACGGCTGAGCAGGAGGCGGCGGGCGAACTGCTCGCCCGCACGAACCTGTCGATCACCCCGCTCGCCGCCTCGGGCGATCTGCTGCAGGCGACGCGCTTCGGGGTGACGCCGGAGCAGCAGGTCGAGGCGTCGACCGCGATCCTCGGGCCCGACGTGACGATCCTGCCGGAGTAGCGTCCGAGGAGCGATCGGCGGAGCGATCTGCGCGGAAGGGCCGCGCTCCGGCCCCGCGGGCCGTTCAGAGGCCGCCGTCTGCGAGCGCGCGGTAGTCGGCGGCGCTGAGGCGATCGCCGATCACCGGGAACTCGGCGCGCACGGCGGCGACCTGCGCGGGATCGACGTCGACCATCAGCACCTCCTCGCCGTCGCCGCACTCCGCCACGACGCGGCCCGACGGGTCGATCACGCGGCTGAACCCGCCGAGCTGCACGTCGGACTGACGGCCGCAGGCGTTCGTCGCGACCACCCAGAGCTGGTGCTCGACCGCGCGGGCCTGCGTGAGCAGCCGCCAGTGCTCGCGGCGCGCGGCGGGCCACGCCGCGGGAACGATCGCGGTCTCGGCCCCGCGCTCGCTGAGCTCCTGCCAGAGCCCGGGGAAGCGCAGGTCGTAGCAGGTGGTGCTCGCCGTCGCGCCGAGGGAGCCGGGGGTGACGCTCAACGAGCGACCGGCGGTGAGCAGCTGCGACTCGAGCGACTGGTAGCCGAAGACGTGGATCTTGCGGTACGCCTGCGTCACGCGCCCCGTCGCGTCGACCAGCACGGCCGTGTTGTGCAGTCCGCCGTCGGCGCCGCGCTCGACGATGCTGCCGAGATGCACCTCGCTGCCGAGATGCCGCGCCACTCGCTGCGCCATCTGCACCGTCGGGCCGTCCAGCGTCTCCGCGCGCTCCGCGTACCGCTCGAAGGCGAAGTACCCGGCGCTCCAGAGCTCGGGCAGGGTGATGAGGTCGGCGCCCTCGATCTCGCGCAGCATCGCTTCGACGCGCGCGATGCGCGCCGTCGGCGACTCGTCGTCGGGGCTGGCGATCTGGGCGACGGCGACCCGTCGAGGGCCGGGGGTCGCGGGGCTCGGGTGCGCGTGCATGGTTCACAGCCTAGGCGAGGCGCGCCACGCGCGTCGGGAGGAGCGGGCGTGGCAGGATGGACGTGCCCGATCGCACCGCGATCCGGGGGCGATCACGACGAGACGGGTGGGGTATGACGATCGACACGGCCGAGCTGCCCGACCCCGAGGGCCCCGAGGATCGGCCGACGCCGCCCGGCAACCCGGGCTGGTTGAGCGACGACGAGCTGAGCTTCGTGCGGGGGCGCATGCCGATCATGTACGTCGAGGCCGTGCCGGTGCGGCTCGACGGGCTGGGCCAGGTCGTCGAGGTGGGTCTGCTGCTGCGGAGCACGCCGGAGGGCGTGATGCAGCGCTCGCTCGTGTCGGGCCGGGTGCGCTACGGCGAGACGCTGCGCGAAGCGCTCTTCCGGCACCTGGAGAACGATCTCGGGCCGATGGCGTTCCCGCAGATGCCCGCGGCGCTCGTGCCTGCGCAGGTCGCCGAGTACTTCCCGATGCCGGGCATCTCGCCCTTCGTCGACGACCGGCAGCACGCCGTCTCGCTGGTCTACGTGGTACCCGTCACCGGCACCTGCAATCCGCGGCAGGACGCGCTGGAGGTGACGTGGATGGCGCCCGATGAGGCGATGTCGCCCGCGACGCTCGACGAGTTCTCGAACGGCCGCGGCGCGCTGCTGCGCCAGGCGCTCGCCTCGATCAGCTGCTGATGCCGGATCGCGGGAGCGCTCCCGCGCTCACCTTCTGCGCCACGTGATGACGTGCCGCGGCGAGAACCGGCGCGCGCACGCCCCGCAGGAGTGCACGCGGGTCGGTTTGCGGAAGCGGAAGTGCTCGTGGCCCGCGTCGCAGGTGCCCACCCAGGTTGCGCGCTCGTGGGCGATCTCCCCGCGATGCGTCACGCCGCCGACGTAGCCGATCTCCTCGGCGATCGCCTTCCACCGGGGGCCGTGCGCGGCGGCCGGCCCCGCGAGCGCGTGCGCCACCTCGTGCAGCAGCACCTGATGGATCTCGTCGTCCGCGAACTTCTCGGCGAGGTAGCGCGACACCGTGATGCGCCGGTCGGTGTAGTTGCAGAGCCCCGCGCGCTTCTTGGCGTGGTCGAACGCGAAGGTCCAGCGATCCCCGGGAGGCGTCTCGGCGCGCGCATCGGGTGCAGTGAGGTGCATCGCGATGAGCGCCTCCGCCCAGACGCGCACCCGTGCGAGATCCGCCATCGCGTCAGCCCCGTTCGAAGAGCGCTCGTGCGGGCTCGGGGGAGTCGACCGCCGTCGCGTCCGTGACGGGGGCGGCGCTGCGCACGAGCTCGTCGAACTCGGCGCCCACGACCATGCGCGCGGGGTGGGGGCCGCCCGCGAGCAGCCGCGGAAGCCAGTCGAGGGATTCGAGGTCGGTGTCGGAGGCGATGAACACGACGTTGCCGAAGCGGCGGCCCTTGAGCACCTGCGGTTCGGCGACGGCCGCGGTGGAGGCGAAGAGGCTCGACAGGGTTGCCGCCTGGCCGCGCACGAAGGGCAGCCCCGCCCCGTCGGCGGCGTTGACGACGAGCAGGCCGCCGGGCGCGAGGAACGGGCGCAGCAGCGCGTAGAACTCAACGCTCGAGACGTGCGCGGGCGTGCGGGCCCCCGCGAAGATGTCGACCACGATGAGGTCCATCGCGCCGCGCATGCCCTCCGGGAGCTTCTCGACGACGGCGCGCGCGTCGCCGCGGCGCACGCGGATGCTCGCCCGTTTCGGGAGGGGCGCGGCCTCGCGCACGAGGTCGACGAGCGCGCCCTCGAGCTCGACGACCTGCTGCCGGCTGCCGGGGCGCGTCGCCTCGACGTAGCGGGGCAGCGTGAACGCGCCCCCGCCGAGATGGAGCGCGGAGACGGCCCGCCCGGCCGGGCGGAAGAGATCGATGACGTGCCCGATGCGGCGGATGTACTCGAAGAACAGCTCCGACGGGTCGCTCAGGTTGACGTGGGACTGCGGGGTGCCGTCGACGAGCAGCTGCACCGCTCCGGGCACCCAGCGGTCGGGCTCGATCTCGGCGCGCAGGCCGGAGGAGAGGGTGACCTCGTGAGCCGCGGGTGCGGGGCGATCGGTGCGGCGCGCTTCGCTCATGCGGATCAGCCTACGCGCCGGCCTCGTCACCGCCGCACGACGGGCGCCGACTGCGGGCCGAACCAGAGGCGACGGGCGATGATCGCGGCGGCGATGCCGAGCAGGGCTCCGGCGACGGTGTCGGTGAGCCAGTGCACGTGGAGCGCCGTGCGGCTCCACATCATCGCCGCGATCCAGAGCACTGCGGCGGCGGTGATCCAGCCGCGCAGGCGTGAGTCGATGCGATCGGAGCCGATCGCGATCAGCACCACCGAGACCGCGAGTGCGGAGGCGCCCATCGAGTGCCCGGAAGGGTACGAGGCGCCGAAGCTCTCGAAGAGCTGGCCGGTCGGTCTCGTGCGCAGGGTGAGGGCTTTGACCGCCTCCGACATGACGACGCCGAGGAGCGCGGCGGTGAGGACCGCCGCCCCGTCTCGCGGTCTGCGGAGCGCGAAGCAGAGCGCTGCGAGGATCGCGGCGCACGCAGCCGCGCCGATCCCGTCGCCCACCTGGGCGAGGAACACGGCCACCGCGAAGAGCGCCGACCCGCGCTCGATCGACACCGTGTCGGCCCACCAGCTGTCGATCGCGAAGACGCCGGTCTGCGCGAAGCGCTGGTAGGCGCCGAACGCCCCGATCACCAGCACGGCGACGATGGACGCTGCGACAGCGGCGGGCGGGGGAGTGCGTCGGGCCGCCGCCGACTGCTGCGGTCGAGAAGCGGGGGCGCGGTCGGAGGGGGCCATTCCGTTACGCTAGTGGAGACTCCTGTGAGCGGCGGCCCGAAATGCCGACCCGGGCGGTACGCCATGTCGCACTGGACAGGCGGTAACGATGCTGTTACAGTTGACAGTTGCACTACGGACACCAGTGTGCCTGCATATAGCGGTAGGCCCCGGGAGCTGGCGCGAAAGCGCAGATGAGCCTCGATGGCGTGATCCCGAAGCAATTCTCGCAAGACCAGGTCAACCGGCCCGACGGGGCCCACGGAGGTAGTTTCCTTGGCTGCTGCGCGCAACGCATCGTCCACCCAGAACCCGAAGAACGGCCGCAATCACCAGCGGCTCTCCTTCGCCAAGATTTCCGACAAGCTGTCGGTGCCCAACCTGCTGGCACTGCAGCTCGAGAGCTTCGACTGGCTCGTCGGCAACGACACGTGGAAGTCCCGTGTCGTCGAGGCGCAAGCCCAGGGGCGCGATGACATCGCGCTCAAGAGCGGCCTCGAGGAGATCTTCGACGAGATCTCGCCGATCGAAGACAACGCCGGAACGATGCAGCTCTCCTTCGAGAACCCCATTCTCGACGAGCAGAAGTTCACCATCGAGGAGTGCAAGGAGCGCGGCAAGACCTACGCCGCCCCCCTGTACGTCGAGGCCGCGTTCTACAACACCGAGACGCAGGTGCTCAAGAGCCAGACGGTCTACATGGGCGATTTCCCCATCATGACCGACAAGGGCACCTTCATCATCAACGGCACCGAGCGCGTCATCGTGTCGCAGCTCGTCCGCAGCCCCGGCGTCTACTTCGAGCGGGCGCAGGAGAAGACGAGCGACAAGGACGTCTTCACCGCTCGCGTGATCCCGAGCCGCGGCGCGTGGCTCGAGTTCGAGGTCGACAAGCGCGACCAGGTGGGCGTGCGCATCGACCGCAAGCGCAAGCAGTCGGTCACCGTGTTCCTGAAGGCCCTCGGCATGACGAGCGAGGAGATCCTCGAGGAGTTCGCCGGCTACGAGTCGATCGCCCTCACCCTGGAGAAGGACGCGATCGTCACCCAGGAAGAGGCGCTCAAGGACATCTACCGCAAGCAGCGCCCGGGCGAGCAGGTGGCGATCGAGGCGGCGCGCGCGCTCCTCGACAACAGCTACTTCAACCCCAAGCGCTACGACCTCGCGAAGGTCGGCCGCTACAAGATCAACCGCAAGCTCGGCGTCGACGCGCCCATCACCGACTCGGTGCTGTCGCTCGAAGACATCGTCGCGACGATCAAGTACCTCGTCGGCCTGCACGCGGGCACCGAGAAGCTCCCGGGCACCCGCGACGGCGAGCCCGTCGACGTGCGCCTCGAGACCGACGACATCGATCACTTCGGCAACCGCCGCATCCGCGCCGTGGGCGAGCTGATCCAGAACCAGGTGCGCACCGGCCTCAGCCGCATGGAGCGCGTCGTGCGCGAGCGCATGACCACGCAGGACATCGAGGCGATCACGCCGAACACCCTGATCAACACGCGGCCCGTGCTGGCGGCGATCAAGGAGTTCTTCGGCACGTCGCAGCTGTCGCAGTTCATGGATCAGAACAACCCGCTCGCGGGCCTGACCAACAAGCGCCGCCTCTCCGCGCTCGGCCCCGGCGGGCTCTCGCGCGACCGCGCCGGCGTCGAGGTGCGCGACGTGCACCCGTCGCACTACGGCCGCATGTGCCCGATCGAGACCCCGGAAGGCCCGAACATCGGCCTGATCGGCGCCCTCGCGACGTTCGCGCGCATCAACGCCTTCGGCTTCATCGAGACCCCGTACCGCCGCGTCGTCGACGGCAAGGTCACCGACCAGGTCGACTACCTCACCGCGCACGAGGAGGACGAGTACCTCATCGCTCAGGCCGGTGCACCGCTCACGCAGGACGGCGCCTTCGCCGAGAAGCAGGTGCTCGCGCGCCCCCGCGGCTCCGAGGTCATCATGGTCGACGCCGAGCGCGTCGGCTACATGGACGTCTCGCCCCGCCAGATGGTGTCGGTCGCGACCTCGCTGATCCCGTTCCTCGAGCACGACGACGCGAACCGCGCGCTCATGGGCGCCAACATGCAGCGTCAGGCCGTGCCGCTGGTGCGCAGCGAGTCGCCGGTGGTCGGCACCGGCATGGAGGGCTACGCCGCCATCGACGCGGGTGACGTGATCACCGCGGCGAAGTCGGGCGTGGTCGAGGAGGTCTCGGCCGACTTCGTCACCATCCAGGAGGACGAGGGCGGCACGAAGAGCTACTTCATGCGCAAGTTCGACCGCTCGAACCAGGGCACGAACTACAACCACCGCGTCATCGTCAAGGCCGGCGAGCGCATCGAGGCCGGCGAGGTCATCGCCGACGGCCCCGCCACGGAGAACGGCGAGCTCGCGCTCGGCAAGAACCTGCTCGTCGCCTTCATGTCGTGGGAGGGTCACAACTTCGAGGACGCCATCATCCTGAGCCAGAACCTGGTGAAGGACGACACGCTCTCGTCGATCCACATCGAGGAGTACGACGTCGACGCGCGCGACACCAAGCTCGGCAAGGAGGAGATCACCCGCGACCTCCCCAACGCGAGCATGGAGGCGCTCAAGGATCTCGACGAGCGCGGCATCATCCGCATCGGCGCCGAGGTCGCACCCGGAGACATCCTCGTCGGCAAGGTCACGCCGAAGGGCGAGACCGAGCTCTCGGCCGAGGAGCGCCTGCTGCGCGCCATCTTCAACGAGAAGAGCCGCGAGGTGCGCGACACGTCGCTCAAGGTGCCGCACGGCGTCTCGGGCACCGTCACCTCCGTCAAGGTCTTCGACGCGGAGAACGACAACGACGACGAGCTCGGCTCGGGCGTCAACCAGCGCGTGGTCGTGTACATCGCCCAGAAGCGCAAGATCACCGAGGGCGACAAGCTCGCCGGCCGCCACGGCAACAAGGGCGTCATCTCGAAGATCCTCCCGGTCGAGGACATGCCGTTCCTCGAGGACGGCACGCCCGTCGACGTGATCCTGAACCCGCTGGGCATCCCCGGCCGAATGAACTTCGGTCAGGTGCTCGAGGTGCACCTCGGCTGGATCGCCAAGCAGGGCTGGAAGGTCGAGGGCACCCCCGAGTGGGCCGCCAAGCTCTCCCAGGAGGCGCTCGAGGCCGCTCCGAACACGAAGGTCGCGACGCCGGTGTTCGACGGCGCCTCCGAGGCCGAGATCGCCGGGCTGCTCGACTCGACGCTGGTCACCCGCGACGGCGAGCGACTCATCGACTCGTCGGGCAAGACCCGCCTGTTCGACGGCCGCTCGGGCGAGCCGTACCCGTACCCGATCTCGGTCGGCTACATGTACATCCTGAAGCTGCACCACCTCGTCGACGACAAGATCCACGCGCGCTCGACGGGTCCGTACTCGATGATCACGCAGCAGCCGCTCGGCGGAAAGGCCCAGTTCGGCGGCCAGCGCTTCGGCGAGATGGAGGTGTGGGCGCTCGAGGCGTACGGCGCGGCCTACGCGCTGCAGGAGCTGCTCACGGTCAAGTCCGACGACATCCTGGGTCGCGTGAAGGTGTACGAGGCGATCGTGCGCGGGGAGAACATCCCCGAGCCCGGCGTGCCCGAGTCCTTCCGAGTGCTCATGAAGGAGATGCAGTCGCTCTGCCTGAACGTCGAGGTGCTCGGCGTCGACGGCAACGCGGTCAACCTGCGCGACAACGACGACGAGGCGCACCGCACCGCGGAAGAGCTCGGCATCAATCTCTCCACCCGCTTCGAATCCTCGTCGATCGACGAGATCTAAGCCGGCGACACCTTCACTTCTACTGAAATCCCCAAGGAGAACATTTTGCTCGAGGGTACGAGTTTCAACGAGCTGCAGATCCGTCTCGCGACGGCTGAAGACATCCGCAGCTGGTCGTTCGGCGAGGTCAAGAAGCCGGAGACCATCAACTACCGCACGCTGAAGCCCGAGAAGGACGGTCTGTTCGGCGAGCAGATCTTCGGGCCCAGCCGCGACTGGGAGTGCGCGTGCGGCAAGTACAAGCGCGTCCGCTACAAGGGCATCGTCTGCGAGCGCTGCGGCGTCGAGGTGACGAAGTCGAGCGTGCGCCGCGAGCGCATGGGCCACATCGAGCTCGCCGCGCCGGTCACGCACATCTGGTACTTCAAGGGTGTGCCGTCGCGTCTCGGCTACCTGCTCGACATGGCGCCGAAGGACCTCGAGAAGGTCATCTACTTCGCCGCGTACATGATCATCGACATCGATGAAGAGGGTCGTCACGAGGATCTGGGCGAGCTGGAGGCCGAGCTGCGTCTCGAGCTCAAGGCGCTCGAGGATCAGCGCGACATCTCGATCGCGCAGCGCCAGCAGCAGGCCGAGTCCGACCTCGCCGCGCTCGAGGCCGAAGGGGCGAAGGCCGACCAGCGCCGCCGCGCCGAGGCCTCGGCCGAGAAGGAGATGACGGCCATCCGCAAGGGCTTCGACGACGACATCGCTCGTCTGCAGCGCGTGTGGGAGGACTTCCGGAGCCTCAAGGTCGGCGACCTGAAGCCCGAGGACGCGGTCTTCGCGGACCTGCAGGATCGCTACGGCGACTACTTCGAGGCGTACATGGGCGCCGAGGCGATCAAGAAGCGCCTCGAGTCCTTCGATCTGGCTGCGGAGGCCGAGACGCTGCACCTGCAGATCGCCGAGGGCAAGGGTCAGAAGAAGATCCGCGCCATCAAGCGCCTCAAGGTCGTCAGCTCCTTCCTGCAGACGGGTGCGAGCCCGGCCGCAATGGTGCTCGACGTCGTTCCGGTGATCCCGCCGGAGCTGCGCCCGATGGTGCAGCTCGACGGCGGTCGCTTCGCGACCTCCGATCTGAACGACCTCTACCGCCGCGTGATCAACCGCAACAACCGCCTGCGTCGTCTGCTCGACCTGGGTGCGCCGGAGATCATCGTCAACAACGAGAAGCGCATGCTGCAGGAGGCCGTCGACGCGCTGTTCGACAACGGTCGTCGCGGCCGCCCCGTCACGGGCACCGGCAACCGCGCCCTCAAGTCGCTGAGCGACATGCTCAAGGGCAAGCAGGGGCGCTTCCGTCAGAACCTGCTCGGCAAGCGCGTCGACTACTCGGGCCGCTCGGTCATCGTGGTCGGCCCGCAGCTCAAGCTGCACCAGTGCGGCCTGCCGAAGCAGATGGCGCTCGAGCTGTTCAAGCCGTTCGTCATCAAGCGCCTGATGGATCTGTCGCACGCGCAGAACGTCAAGGCCGCCAAGCGCATGGTCGAGCGCGCGCGCTCCGAGGTGTGGGACGTGCTCGAGGAGATCATCCGCGAGCGCCCCGTGCTGCTCAACCGCGCACCGACGCTGCACCGCCTCGGCATCCAGGCGTTCGAGCCGCAGCTCGTCGAGGGCAAGGCGATCCAGCTGCACCCCCTCGTCTGCGCGGCCTTCAACGCCGACTTCGACGGCGACCAGATGGCGGTGCACCTGCCGCTCTCGGTCGAGGCCCAGGCCGAGGCGCGCGTGCTCATGCTCGCGTCGAACAACATCCTGAAGCCGTCCGACGGCCGCCCGGTGACCCTGCCCTCGCAGGACATGATCATCGGTCTGCACCACCTCACGACGATCAAGCGCGACTCCGTCGGCACCGGCCGTGCCTTCGGATCGATCGCCGAGGCGATCCTCGCCATGGACGAGGGCACCCTCGACCTCGGCGCCCTCGTCAAGATCCGTCTCACCGGGTACACCGATGAGCACGGCGTCACGTCGGAGAAGCCGGTGCTCGTGGAGACCTCGCTCGGACGGGCGATATTCAACGAGGCCCTGCCCGCCGACTACGCGTACTTCGAGCGCGTGGCCGACAAGGGATCGCTCTCGAGCCTGGTCAACGACCTCGCCGAGCGGTACCCGAAGGTGGAGGTCGCGGCGACGCTCGACCGGATCAAGGACGCGGGCTTCCACTGGGCATCGCGCTCGGGTGTGACCGTCTCGCTCTCCGACGTCGTCACGCCGGCGAACAAGGGCGAGATCATCGCGGAGCACGAGCAGCGCGCGGCGAAGGTCGAGCGCGACTACGAGCGCGGCATGATCCAGGACAGCGAGCGCAAGAAGGCGCTGACCGAGATCTGGACCGAGGCGACCGACGAGGTGGCCGCGGCGATGCGCGAGCAGTTCCCGGAGGACAACACGATCTTCCGCATGGTGTCGTCGGGTGCTCGAGGCAACTGGCTGCAGATCCGCAACATCGCCGGCATGCGCGGCCTGGTGTCGAACCCGAAGGGCGAGATCATCCCCCGCCCGATCATCAACTCGTACCGCGAGGGCCTGTCGGTGGCGGAGTACTTCATCGCGACCCACGGTGCGCGCAAGGGTCTCGCCGACACCGCGCTGCGCACCGCCGACTCGGGGTACCTGACCCGTCGTCTGGTGGACGTGTCGCAGGACGTCATCATCCGCGAAGAGGACTGCGGCACGCGTCGCGGCCTCGACCTCCCGATCGCCGCTCCCGACGCGAACGGCGTGCTCGTGCGCGACGAGAACGTCGAGAACTCGGTGTACGCTCGCACGCTCGCCGCGGATGCGGTGAACGGCGACGGCCAGGTCGTCGCGCAGGCGGGCGAGGACGTGGGCGACGTGCTCATCGAGAAGCTCGTCGCGGGCGGCGTCACCGAGATCAAGGTGCGCTCCGTGCTCACCTGCGAGTCGGCCGTCGGCGTGTGCGCGACGTGCTACGGGCGCTCGCTGGCGACCGGTCAGCGCGTCGACATCGGCGAGGCCGTGGGCATCATTGCGGCGCAGTCGATCGGCGAGCCGGGCACCCAGCTCACGATGCGCACCTTCCACACCGGCGGCTCGGCCTCGGCCGACGACATCACGCAGGGTCTGCCCCGCGTGCAGGAGCTGTTCGAGGCGCGCACCCCGAAGGGCGCGTCGCCGATCGCGGAGGCTGCCGGCCGCGTCGTCATCGACGACTCCGAGAAGAGCCGTCGCATCCTGCTCACGCCGGATGACGGCACCGAGGAGAAGGCGTACCCCGTGCTGAAGCGCGCCACGCTGCTCGTCGAGGACGGCGATCACGTCGAGCTGGGCCAGCCCTTCCTCGCCGGAACGCTGGACCCGAAGGACATCCTGCAGGTCGGCTCCACCGAGGGCGGCAAGCACATCCCGGGCGAGCGCGCGGTGCAGAAGTACCTCGTCGAGGGCGTGCAGGGCGTGTACCGCTCGCAGGGCGTGCCGATCCACGACAAGCACATCGAGGTCATCGTGCGCCAGATGCTGCGCAAGGTCACCGTCGTCGACCACGGCGAGACCGAGCTGCTTCCGGGCGAGCTCGTCGACCGCGCGCGGTACCAGCGCATCAACCGCGAGGCGCTCCTCGACTCGAAGCGGGCCGCCACCGCGCGCCCCGAGGTCATGGGCATCACCAAGGCCTCGCTCGCGACCGAGTCGTGGCTCTCCGCCGCCTCCTTCCAGGAGACGACGCGCGTGCTCACGCAGGCCGCGATGGAGGGATCGCGCGATCCGCTCATCGGGCTCAAGGAGAACGTCATCATCGGCAAGCTCATCCCGGCCGGTACCGGTCTGGGCGTGTACCGCGACGTCGATGTGGCTGCGACCGAGGAGGCGAAGGCGGAGCGCTACCCGAACCGCCTCTTCGCGACCGAGGGCACCTTCGACGAGAACGATCTCTCGTTCGTCGACTTCGACAGCTTCACGGCCGACGAGTTCAACCCGGGCAACTACAGCTAGTCTGCAGCGCCGTCGAGACGGGCGTCCGCACCTTCGGGTGCGGGCGCCCGTTTCGTGTGTATCGCCGCGCCACGGCGCGGGAGACGCGCGCGATCGCTCCGAGCTTGTACTGTTGCGCACATGATCGTGTCGGGTGCGAGCACCGCCCCGGCATCCCGATCCGCTACGAGAGGTGAAGCGATGAGCGACGAGCGCGACGGATCCGCGTCGAGGGCTGCAGAGGCGCCCGAGACCTCCGCGAACCCGGGGGCACCGGTCGAGGAGACCGAGGCGAGCCGCACGGAGGTGCTCCGCGCCGTGCAGCGCTCGCGCACGACCGGCGGCGAGAGCGGTGCGGTCGTCGACGGCGAGCGGTCGGAGTCGGAGATCGAGACCGTCGGGGCGGAGGAGGCGGATCGCGCTCCCGCTTCGGATGAGGCGGCGGAACGGGCCCGTCGCGAGCAGGCATCGCTCGTCGACACCCAGCTCGACATGGATCCCCCCGCGAAGCGCTCCGACGCCCCGGCGGCGCCGACCCGCGAGGAGACCGAGGCGCTGCCCGCGCTCGACGACCTCCCGTCGGCCGCCGCGGAGGCGAAGGCGCGCGAGCGGGAGGACGATATCCGCATCAGCTCCGACCACCCGATGGCGGGCCTGTACGTGCAGACGCCGATGCCCCCGGACATCAAGGGGAACCGGGGCGCGGGAGTGCTCATCGCCATCGTCGCGACGATCGGGTTCGCCGCGGTCTTCGCGGGCGTGCTCGCGCTCTGGCTCGCGCCGATGTTCCCGCCCTCCGCGTTCCTCACGGACGGGCTCGTCCCGTGGCTGACGTCGTGGCCGATCATCGCGGGCGCCGTGGCGTTCTTCGTCGGCCTCGTGCTGCTCGTGCTCGTCGTGGGCAGAGCGGGATGGTGGGCCTTCGTGCTCGGCGGCTTCTTCGTGGCGGCCCTCGTGTGGGTTGCGGTCACGCTCGGGCTCGCGTACTTCGGCACGCCCTTCGAGAGCCCGCGCGAGATGCTCGGGGGATCGCGCGGCTGGTCGGGCGACCTGCACACCCTGGTGACGCGATTCGGCCTCACGGTGCCGGCGCTCGGGGCGGCGCTCGTCGCGCGTGAGGTCACCGTCTGGTTCGGAGCCTGGATCGGCGGCCGCGGCCGCCGCATCAAGCAGCGCAACGCGCGCGAGCTGGCCGACTACGAGGCCTCCCTCGCGGAGTCGAAGGCCCCCGCTCAGGCATGACTCCCGAGCCGCGTCGCGGGGTGACCCGCGGCTACGTCGCAGGCCTCGTCGGCGCGGCGATCGTCGTCGCCACGGCGCTGCTCGTCGCGGTGTGGGGCGGGCTCGCGCTGCTGCTCGGGCGCGACCCCGTCGAGTCGGGCGACGTCGTCTCGTGGGCGGCGCCGCTCATCCTCTTCGGCGGCCTCGCCCTGCTCGCGGTGCTGCTGTGGCGCCAGGCGATCACGCTGCTGCGCGGCCGGCGCGAGCCCGCGTGGTCGTCGCTCGTGGGGGCGGCAGCGGGCATCTACCTGTGGTGGGGCGTGCTCGGCATGCTGGCGGGGATGACGGTCGGGGAGACCTGGCTCAGCCCGTTCGCGGCGGCGCTGCCCGTGATCTGGGCTGCCGCGGCGCTTCTCTTCTGGGCCGTTCTCGCCCGTCGGGTCTACACGGATCGGCCGGCGCCGAGGTGGCCGTGGGAGCGCGACGAGGACGAGGAGTGAGGGTGGCGGCCGGCATCGAGGAACGGGTGGACGCCGCGGTCGACTCGTGGCTGCGGTGGGTGCCGCGGTGGAGCCCCGGGACGCACCGGGGCCGTTCGCGCGTGTGCCGTCGCTGCACCGGATCGCCAATGGTCGCTGCGGCGGGGCTCACGGCCGATGTGCCGCATCAGGTGGTGCACGCCCTCGTGTCTCGCCTGCAGCGGATCATCGACAAGCGCGTCGACGAGTTCACGGAATCGCGGCTGCCGACGCTGCACGCGGAGCTGCAGGGCGCCGAGCTGTGGGATGCGGGCGGGTACGACCCGGCCGCCGGGCTCGAACCGGAGTTCGACGGACTCGACCCCGATCCCGAGCCGGGGGACGAGGAGCAGCCGTTCCTCTTCACCCTCGCGGGGCTCGCGGAGGAGTCCCGGCCCGAGCCGCCGCTGCCGCGGCCGCCGCTGAGCGCCGACGAGAAGCAGCGGCTGCGCCGCGAGATCGAGCTCGCCGATGCGCAGGCCGAGGAGGCGGGGCGCGAGGTCTGCTTCGCCCTCGTGGCCCATCGGGGGCGCATCGAGACCGCGGTCCAGCGGTTCGTGGAGCCCCAGGTGCGGAGCATGCTCGACGATCTCAGTCGGAATCTCGAACCGCCCCGCTGAGGGCGACGCTCGCGCCGTTGCCAAAGCGCGCGGCCGAGCGTATAGTTGTGTGTTGGTGTGTTCCACCGGCTCAGTCGTGCCTGCACGACGGCTCCGGGGGACTGCGCCGCAGGGTCGGACGCTTCGCGAGAAGTGGGCCCCCACGGCATACCTGCACTCGGTTCCGCTCGCGGAACAGCAGGTCCGCGGTCGCGCAAGCGGTCGCACATGCTCATCCATTGAAGCATTCCTGTCACCGTGCAGGACAAATGAGGAGAACTATTGCCTACCATTCAGCAGTTGGTTCGCAAGGGCCGGTCGCCGAAGGTCACTAAGACCAAGGCGCCCGCTCTGAAGGCGAACCCGCAGCAGGCTGGCGTATGCACCCGTGTGTACACCACCACTCCGAAGAAGCCGAACTCGGCGATGCGCAAGGTCGCCCGTGTGAAGCTCCGCAACGGCACCGAGGTCACCGCCTACATTCCGGGCGAGGGCCACAACCTGCAGGAGCACTCGCTGGTGCTCGTGCGCGGTGGTCGTGTGAAGGACCTCCCCGGTGTTCGTTACAAGATCGTGCGCGGCGCGCTCGACACGCAGGCGGTCAAGGATCGCCAGCAGGCTCGCAGCCGCTACGGTGCGAAGAAGGTGAAGTAATGCCCCGTAAAGGTCCCGCTCCCAAGCGCCCCGTCGTCGCTGATCCTGTCTACGGCTCGCCCGTAGTCAGCCAGCTCGTCAACAAGATCCTCCTCGACGGCAAGAAGGGTCTCGCCGAGCGCATCGTCTACGGTGCTCTCGAGACCGTCGCCGAGAAGTCGGGTCAGGACGCCGTCACGGTGCTCAAGAAGGCGCTCGACAACGTGCGCCCGACCCTCGAGGTCCGCTCGCGTCGCGTCGGCGGCAGCACCTACCAGGTGCCCGTCGAGGTCAAGCCGCATCGCGCCAACACGCTCGCCCTCCGCTGGCTCACCAGCTACGCGAAGGCTCGTCGTGAGAACTCGATGACGGATCGCCTCACCAACGAGATCCTCGACGCGTCCAACGGCCTCGGCGCCGCTGTGAAGCGTCGTGAGGACACGCACAAGATGGCCGAGTCGAACCGCGCGTTCGCTCACTACCGCTGGTAGAACCTCGACGGTCGGCCGGTGCCCGCACGCACCGGCCGACCGTCATCGGGGCCCCGCCCCGCGACTTGGACGGCGCAGTTCGGCAGCCGAGTCGACATCTCCCGAAACTTCACCCCCACCCCGGAGGAGAACCCTGTGGCACAAGACGTGCTCACCGACCTGAGCAAGGTCCGCAACATCGGCATCATGGCCCACATCGATGCCGGCAAGACCACCACCACCGAGCGCATCCTGTTCTACACGGGTGTGAACCACAAGCTGGGCGAGACGCACGACGGCGCTTCGACGACTGACTGGATGGAGCAGGAGAAGGAGCGCGGCATCACCATCACCAGCGCCGCCGTCACCTGCTTCTGGAACAAGAACCAGATCAACATCATCGACACGCCCGGCCACGTCGACTTCACCGTCGAGGTGGAGCGCTCGCTCCGCGTGCTCGACGGCGCCGTCGCCGTGTTCGACGGCAAGGAGGGCGTGGAGCCCCAGTCCGAGACCGTCTGGCGCCAGGCCGACAAGTACGGCGTGCCCCGCATCTGCTTCGTCAACAAGATGGACAAGATGGGCGCCGACTTCTACTTCACGGTCGACACCATCGTCAGCCGCCTCGGTGCGAAGCCGCTCGTCATGCAGCTCCCGATCGGCTCCGAGTCCGACTTCATCGGGGTCGTCGACCTGCTGTCGATGCAGGCATTCGTCTGGGAGGGCGACGCCAAGGGCGACGTCTCGCTGGGCGCAGCCTACGAGACGCAGGAGATCCCGGCGGATCTGCAGGCGAAGGCCGAGGAGTACCGCGCGCAGCTCGTCGAGGCGGTCGCCGAGGCCGACGACGCGCTGCTCGAGAAGTACTTCGCGGGTGAAGAGCTCAGCATCGACGAGATCAAGGCGGGCATCCGCAAGCTCGTCGTCAACAACGAGATCTACCCCGTGTACTGCGGCTCCGCGTTCAAGAACCGCGGCATCCAGCCGATGCTCGACGCGGTCGTCGACTTCCTCCCGAACCCGCTCGACGTGGGCGCGATCGAGGCGCACGACCCGCGCGACGAGTCCGTCGTCATCGAGCGCAAGCCGTCGGCGAGCGAGCCCTTCTCGGCGCTCGCGTTCAAGATCGCCGTGCACCCGTTCTTCGGTCGTCTGACCTACGTGCGCGTGTACTCCGGCAGCGTCCCCTCGGGCACCCAGGTGGTCAACTCCACCAAGGGCAAGAAGGAGCGCATCGGCAAGATCTTCCAGATGCACGCCAACAAGGAGATCCCGGTCGACGAGCTCACGGCGGGCAACATCTACGCCGTGATCGGTCTGAAGGACACGACCACCGGCGACACGCTCTCGGATTCGGCGAACCAGGTCGTCCTCGAGTCGATGACGTTCCCCGAGCCCGTCATCGAGGTGGCCATCGAGCCGAAGACGAAGAGCGACCAGGAGAAGCTGGGCGTCGCGATCCAGAAGCTCGCTGAAGAGGATCCCACGTTCCGCGTGAGCCTCAACGCCGAGACCGGCCAGACCGTGATCGCCGGCATGGGCGAGCTGCACCTCGACATCCTCGTGGATCGCATGAAGCGCGAGTTCAACGTCGAGGCGAACGTCGGCAAGCCGCAGGTGGCGTACCGCGAGACCATCCGCCGCGAGGTGCCGAAGTACGACTACACCCACAAGAAGCAGACCGGTGGTTCGGGTCAGTTCGCGAAGGTGCAGATCTCGCTGGCGCCGCTCGAGGGCGACGCCGACAAGACCTACGAGTTCGAGGACAAGGTGACCGGCGGCCGCGTGCCGCGCGAGTACATCCCCTCGGTCGACGCGGGCATCCAGGACGCGATGCAGTACGGCATTCTGGCGGGCTTCCCCGTTGTCAACGTGCGCGCGCAGCTGCTGGACGGCCAGTACCACGACGTCGACTCGTCGGAGATGGCGTTCAAGATCGCCGGTTCGATGGCGTTCAAGGAAGCCGCGCGTCTTGCGCAGCCCGTGCTGCTCGAGCCGCTCATGGCGGTCGAGGTGCGTACGCCCGAGGAGTACATGGGCGACGTCATCGGCGATCTGAACTCGCGTCGCGGGCAGATCCAGTCGATGGAGGATGCGAGTGGCGTCAAGGTCGTTCGCGCGCTCGTTCCCCTCTCCGAGATGTTCGGGTACATCGGCGATCTGCGGTCGAAGACCAGCGGCCGCGCGGTGTTCTCGATGACCTTCGACTCGTACGCCGAGGTTCCGAAGGCCGTCTCCGAGGAGATCATCCAGAAGGCCAAGGGCGAGTAATTCCGCCCGCCGGCCGGCGGAGGCGCACTGCATCTCCGCCGGCCGGTCGGCTCAGGTCGCGATCGCAGCCCTGAGCTTGTAACATAGTGACACCAACCCCGTATTCGTGTCCTCCGAAACCGTCGGAGGAAAACGGTACTCGACGTCCTGAGGAGGACCATAGTGGCGAAGGCCAAGTTCGAGCGGACCAAGCCGCACGTAAACATCGGAACGATCGGTCACGTCGACCACGGTAAGACGACTCTTACCGCGGCGATCTCGAAGACCCTCGCCGACAAGTTCCCGTCCGACGTGAACGTGCAGCGCGACTTCGACACGATCGACTCGGCTCCCGAGGAGCGCCAGCGCGGCATCACCATCAACATCTCGCACGTTGAGTACGAGACCGACAAGCGCCACTACGCGCACGTCGATGCCCCCGGTCACGCTGACTACATCAAGAACATGATCACGGGTGCTGCGCAGATGGACGGCGCGATCCTCGTGGTCGCGGCGACCGACGGCATGATGGCTCAGACCAAGGAGCACATCCTGCTCGCCAAGCAGGTCGGCGTTCCCTACCTGCTCGTCGCCCTCAACAAGAGCGACATGGTCGACGACGAGGAGATCCTCGAGCTCGTCGAGATGGAGGTCCGCGAGGAGCTCTCCAAGCAGGGCTACCCCGGAGACGACGTCCCCGTCGTCCGCGTCTCGGGCTACGAGGCGCTGCAGGGCACCGAGAAGTGGGTCAACTCCATCGTCGAGCTCATGGAAGCCGTCGACGAGTCGATCCCGGATCCGGTGCGCGACAAGGACAAGCCGTTCCTGATGCCCGTCGAGGACGTCTTCACGATCACCGGTCGTGGCACCGTCGTCACCGGCCGCGCCGAGCGCGGCACGCTGAAGATCAACTCCGAGGTCGAGATCGTGGGTCTGCGCCCGACGCAGAAGACGACCGTCACCGGTATCGAGATGTTCCACAAGCAGCTCGACGAGGCATGGGCCGGCGAGAACTGCGGTCTGCTCCTCCGCGGCACGAAGCGCGAGGACGTCGAGCGCGGCCAGGTCGTCGTGGCCCCGGGCTCGATCACCCCGCACACCAAGTTCGACGGCACCGCCTACATCCTGAAGAAGGACGAGGGCGGCCGCCACAACCCGTTCGAGACGAACTACCGTCCGCAGTTCTACTTCCGTACGACTGACGTGACCGGTGTCATCACCCTTCCCGAGGACAAGCCGATGGTCATGCCCGGCGACACCACGGACATGTCGGTCGAGCTGATCCAGCCGATCGCTATGGAAGAGGGCCTCGGCTTCGCGATCCGTGAGGGTGGCCGCACCGTCGGCGCCGGCACGGTGACGAAGGTCGTCGAGTAAGTCTCGGAGCACCACCAGTACCCGCCGCCTTCGGGCCGGGTACGAGAACCCCCGGGGATCCGTCCCCGGGGGTTCTTCCGTTCCCCGGGGATCCATCCCGGGCCGCATTCGTTCCCGGGCGCCTGCGCGCGGCCTCCGCTTCCGCGCAGGCGCGCCGCGGTATCCTCGAAGCTGATCCACGCCCGACGTCACCGGACCCGGGCGCAATGAAGGGAGGCCGTGTGCCGCAGTCCGCCGCGGGCCGCATCGCCCACTTCACCCGGCAGTACGGCGTGCTCTTCATCGCCGACGCCGCGGCATGGGGGATCGGGATCCTCGCAGCGCTCGTGCTGCGGTTCGACTTCAACCTCATGCGCATCCACTGGGGGTGGACGCTCGTCGTCATCGGCATCACCGCCCTGCTGCAGCTCGGAGCGGGCTGGGTGTTCTCCCTCTACCGCAACCGCTACCAGGTCGGCAGCTTCGACGAGGTGCGCGTGCTCGTGCTCGACATCGTCGTCGTCATGACCGTGGCGTGGTTGTTCGCCTACATCGTCGGCTACGGCAACGGCATTCCCCGCAGCACCCTCTTCATCGCCGCCCCCATCACCTTCAGCCTCATGGGGGTCGCGCGCTACGTGGCTCGGCTGTACGTCGAGCGGCAGATGCTCCCGGGCTCCGAGGCCGAGCGCACGCTGCTCTACGGGGCGGGGTATCTGGGCGTGCAGACCGCGAAGCGACTGCTGACGGACGCGAAGGGGTCCGCCCTCCCGGTCGGCTTCATCGACGACGATCCGAAGAAGCGCCGGCAGGAGGTGCGCGGCGTGCGCGTGCTCGGCGGCTTCGACGATCTCGCCGACGTGGCCCGGCGCACGCGCGCGACCAAGCTCATCGTCTGCATCGGCGACGCCGATGCGGGGCTCATGCGTCGCGTCGACGAGGCGGCGAATCGGGCGGGCATGACGGCCCTGGTGCTCCCGCCGCTCGACCAGATCCTCCGCAACAACGCGGTGATCTCCGATTTGCGCCAGCTCTCGATCGAGGATCTCATCGGTCGGCACCCGGTCCGGCTCGACACCGAGTCGATCGCGTCGTACCTCCAGGATCGACGGGTGCTGGTGACCGGCGCCGGCGGCTCGATCGGGTCGGAGCTCTGCCGCCAGCTCGCGCGCTTCGCGCCGCGGGAGCTCATCATGCTCGACCGCGACGAGACATCGCTGCAGGAGACGCAGCTCTCCATCAGCGGCCACGGGCTGCTCGACACGAACGACGTGGTGCTCGCCGACATCCGCGATGCGGGCGCGCTCGAGCGGCTCTTCCTCGAGCGGCGCCCCGAGGTGGTCTTCCACGCAGCGGCGCTGAAGCACCTGCCCATGCTCGAGCAGTACCCCGACGAGGCGTGGAAGACGAACGTGCTCGGCACGCTGAACGTGCTGCGCGCGGCCCAGGCGGCTGAGGTGAGCACGTTCGTCAACATCTCGACGGACAAGGCGGCGAACCCCACGAGCGTGCTCGGGCACTCCAAGCGGGTCGCCGAGAAGCTGACCGCGTGGATGGCCGAGCACACGGGTCGGCGGTATCTCTCCGTGCGGTTCGGCAACGTGATCGGCAGCCGCGGGTCGATGCTGCCGACGTTCCGCAAGCTCATCGACGCGGGCGGCCCGGTCACCGTGACGCATCCGAACGTCACGCGGTTCTTCATGACCATCCCGGAGGCCTGCCAGTTGGTGGTGCAGGCGGGCGGCATCGGCCGGCCCGGCGAGGTGCTGATCCTCGACATGGGGGAGCCGGTGAGCATTCTCGACGTTGCGAAGCGCATGATCGCGCAGTCGGGTCGCGATGTCGACATCGTGTTCACGGGGCTGCGGCACGGCGAAAAGCTGCATGAGGAGCTCGTGGGCGACGGCGAGGGAGACGAGCGCCCGTACCATCCCAAGATCTCGCATGCGCGCGTCGACTCGATCTCGCCTGCGGTGCTGGACCACGAGGGGTGGGTGGCGCGCATGGATCTGACCGCCGAAGCCGAGGAGCGGGTGCAGTGACCCCGTTCGCCGCAGCCGGGCTCGCGGGAGGCGTCGCCCTCGTCGCGAGCGCCCTGCTGCCGTTCGCCGTCCGTCCGCTCCTCGTGCGTCTCGGCATCATGGACGTGCCGAACGAGCGCTCCTCGCACGAGCGCCCGGTGCTGCGCGGCCTGGGGCTCTCGGTGCTCATCGCCATGGGGATCCCGGGGGCGACTGCCGTGCTGCTGCTCTCCGCGAGCTCCACTCCCCAGGCCGGGTGGCTGATGCTGGTGATCGTGCTGGCCGGCTCGATCGCGGCCGGACTGCTCGGTCTCGCCGAAGACCTGCGCGGGCTGAGCGTCGCAGCCCGGAGCGTGCTGCTCCTCGCACTTGCGTTCGCCGCGGCCCTCACTCTGCTGCGCACCGCGCCTCGGGGCGTCGACTACGCTCCCGCGCTCGACGGCGGGAGCGCGTCGTTCGGCGCAGTGAGCGGGGGCCCCGCCTTCCCGCTCTGGGCGTCGCTCGCGCTGACGGTGTACGCCGTGCTCTTCATCTCGAGCTACATCAACGTGGCCAACTTCATGGACGGCCTGAACGGCATCAGCGGCTTCCACGGCATCATCGCGGGGCTCACGTTCGCGGCAGCGGGATGGATGCTGGGCGTGCCGTGGCTGTGCGCCGCCGGTCTCGTGCTGGCCGCGGGCTTCGCCGGCTTCCTGCCCTGGAATCTCACCAAGCCCGGCGCTTTTCTCGGCGATGTCGGCAGCTACCTGCTCGGCGGCGCAGTGGCGATCACCAGCTTCGCCGCTCTCGTCGCCGGAGTGCCCCTGCTCGCCACGATCGGGCCGATGGTCATCTACTTCGGCGACGTCGCCGTCACGCTCGTGAAGCGCGTCCGTGCGGGGCGACGGTGGGACGAGCCGCACAAGGAGCACGTCTACCAGCGCATCCAGCAGCTCGGCTACACCCACGTGCAGGCCTCCGGCATGGCCGCGTCGGCGACGCTCGCGACGTCCCTGCTCGGGCTCGGCTCGCTCTTCACCGGCATCGCGGGATCCCTCGCGCTCTTCGCCGCCGGACTGGTGGTGCTCGTGCTCTACCTGCTGCTCCCGAAGCTGCTGCCGAGCCGCGCCTGAGGCGCGCGACACGCCCGGGTTGCACGGTGGCTGCCCGCGTGCGAGAATAGACAGGTTCAGTACTCCGCGCTCCGGTGCGGATCACTGCCAGGCAGTGCATAACCGCCCCGTTCGCTCGGGGTTCCGGTTAGGCCGCGGGTAGCGAACGAGACCTGCACGCCGTTGGGCGGCCAGACGTCAGTCCGGCCGCTTTCGTGCGCGTGGGGCCGCCTCGCCCGTCCATACGGGCAGGGCGGTATTGACAGGTGAACAGAGACCCAGCACGAAGCGCGCAAGCGCTGCAGCCAGGGCGCTGGTACGTAAGACGTCCAATGCCGCGATCCCTCGGGGGAGCGGTACGACGCAAGTAGAAAGTAGAGAGTCACATGGCGGGACAGAAGATCCGCATCCGACTGAAGTCGTATGACCACGAGGTCATCGACAGCTCCGCACGCAAGATCGTCGACACGGTGACCCGCGCGGGTGCGACCGTGATCGGCCCCGTGCCGCTCCCCACGGAGAAGAACGTGATCGCAGTGATCCGTTCGCCCCACAAGTACAAGGACAGCCGCGAGCACTTCGAGAAGCGCACGCACAAGCGCCTGATCGACATCGTCGATCCCACCCCGAAGGCCGTCGATTCGCTCATGCGTCTCGATCTGCCTGCCGACGTCAACATCGAGATCAAGCTCTAAGGGGGGATCCGGAAATGTCAGTAGTACGCAACGTGAAGGGTCTTCTGGGCACCAAGCTCGGTATGACGCAGGTCTGGGACGAGAACGGCAACGTCGTTCCCGTCACCGTCATCGAGGTGGCGCCGAACGTCGTCACCCAGATCCGCACCGCTGAGGTCGACGGCTACAGCGCCGTGCAGATCGCCGCAGGTCAGATCGACCCCCGCAAGGTGAACAAGCCCACGGCCGGTCACTTCGAGAAGGCCGGCGTCACGCCGCGCCGCCACCTCACCGAGGTGCGCACCTCCGACGCGTCGGAGTACTCGCTGGGCCAGGAGCTCACCGTCGACGGCACCTTCGAGGCCGGTCAGCTGATCGACGTCGTCGGCACGTCGAAGGGCAAGGGCTTCGCCGGCGCCATGAAGCGTCACAACTTCAAGGGCGTCAGCGCATCGCACGGCGCGCACCGCAACCACCGCAAGCCCGGCTCGATCGGTGGCGCAGCCACTCCCGGCCGCGTCTTCCGCGGTCAGCGCATGCCCGGTCGCATGGGCGGCGAGCGCGTCACCGTGCAGAACCTCACCGTGCAGGCGGTCGACGCCGAGAAGGGGCTCATCCTGGTCAAGGGTGCGGTTCCCGGCGCGCGCGGTCGTCTCGTATTCGTTCGCAACGCAGTGAAGGGGGCGTAGTTCATGGCTACCGCTACCAAGCTCGAGGTGTTCGACGCACAGGGCAAGAAGGCCGGGTCGGTTGATCTTCCCGAGACCATCTTCGGCGTCGACCCCAACATCCCGCTGATCCACCAGGTGGTCACCGCTCAGCTCGCCGCTGCGCGTCAGGGAACGCACAAGACCAAGAACCGCGGCGAGGTCTCCGGTTCGGGCGTCAAGCCGTTCAAGCAGAAGGGCACCGGCCGCGCCCGTCAGGGTTCGGTGCGCGCTCCCGAGCACCGCGGCGGCGGCGTCGTGCACGGCCCCGTGCCGCGCGACTACGCTCAGCGCACCCCCAAGAAGATGATCGCTGCTGCACTTCGCGGCCTGCTCTCGGATCGCGCCCGCGCGAACCGCCTGCACGTCGTCGAGACGTTCGGCATCGCCGACAAGCCCAGCACCAAGGCCGCTCGCGAGTTCCTCGCGTCGGTGGCGCCGGGCAAGCGCGTGCTCGTGGTCATCACCCGTGAGGATGAGCTGACGGCGCTCAGCGTTCGCAACCTGGCGCACGTCCACGTGCTGTTCCAGGATCAGCTCAACGCCTACGACGTGGTCGTCAGCGACGATCTCGTCTTCACCAAGGCCGCCTTCGACGCGTTCGTCGATGGCCGTGCCGCTCAGGAGGACACGAAGTGAGCTTGAACAAGTCCGCACACGACGTCATCATCCGCCCGATCGTCTCGGAGAAGAGCTACGGTCTCATCGACGCCAACGGCCAGTACACCTTCGAGGTGCAGCCGGAGTCGAACAAGACCGAGATCAAGCTCGCCGTCGAGGAGGTCTTCAATGTGAAGGTCGCCAAGGTCCGCACGCTGACCCGCAAGGGCAAGTCCCGCCGCACCAAGTTCGGCCTGGGCAAGCGCAAGGACACGAAGCGCGCGATCGTCACCCTGAAGTCGGGCTCCATCGACATCTTCACGGCTGCGCTGTAGAAGGGGCGAAGAGGAACACATCATGGCAATTCGCAAGTACAAGCCGACGACCCCGGGTCGTCGCGGCTCGAGCGTTGCTGATTTCGCTGAAATCACCCGCTCGACGCCTGAGAAGTCGCTGCTCCGCCCGCTCCCCAAGACCGGCGGCCGCAACAACCAGGGCCGGATCACCACCCGTCACATCGGTGGTGGCCACAAGCGCCAGTACCGCGTCATCGACTTCCGTCGTCATGACAAGGACGGCGTGAACGCCAAGGTCGCGCACATCGAGTACGACCCGAACCGCACGGCGCGCATCGCGCTGCTGCACTTCGTGGACGGCACGAAGCGTTACATCATCGCCCCGAACAAGCTGAAGCAGGGCGACATCATCGAGTCGGGCGCCGGCGCGGATATCAAGCCGGGCAACAACCTGCCGCTGCGCAACATCCCGACCGGTACCGTCATCCACGCCATCGAGCTGAAGCCGGGCGGGGGAGCGAAGCTCGCTCGTTCCGCCGGCGCTTCGGTCCGCCTCGTGGCGAAGGACGGCCCCTACGCCCAGCTGCGTCTGCCCTCGGGCGAGATCCGCAACGTCGACGCGCGCTGCCGCGCGACCGTCGGCGAGGTGGGCAACGCCGAGCAGTCGAACATCAACTGGGGCAAGGCCGGCCGCATGCGCTGGAAGGGCGTCCGCCCGACCGTGCGCGGTGTCGTCATGAACCCGGTCGATCACCCGCACGGCGGTGGCGAAGGCCGCACCTCCGGTGGACGTCATCCGGTCAGCCCCTGGGGCCAGAAGGAAGGCCGCACGCGCCATCCGAACAAGGAAAGCGACAAGCTCATCGTGCGTCGCCGTAACGCTGGCAAGAAGCGTTAGTCGACAGGTAGGAGAGAGTAGAAGATGCCTCGTAGTCTCAAGAAGGGCCCCTTCGTCGACAACCACCTGTTGAACAAGGTGATTGTCCAGAACGAAGCCGGTTCCAAGAACGTGATCAAGACCTGGTCGCGCCGCTCGATGATCATCCCGGCGATGCTGGGTCACACCATCGCGGTGCACGACGGTCGGAAGCACATCCCCGTGTTCGTCACGGAGACCATGGTCGGTCACAAGCTGGGCGAGTTCGCGCCCACGCGTACCTTCCGCGGTCACGTGAAGGACGACAAGAAGGGCCGTCGCCGCTAAGCGGTGACGTGAAGGAGGAAGAGAAATGGTGGAGTCGATCGCACGCGTGCGTCATATCCGCATCACCCCCCAGAAGGCCCGTCGTGTCATTGACCTGGTCCGCGGGAAGAACGCGCAGGAGGCCCTCGCCATCCTGAAGTTCGCCCCCCAGGCCGCAGCGGAGCCGATTTTCAAGCTCGTCGCCTCGGCGATCGCGAATGCGCGCGTCAAGGCCGACAAGGAGAACCTGCGTCTCAATGAGGACGAGCTCGTCGTGGCTCGTGCCTTCGTGGACGAGGGCGCGACGCTGAAGCGTTTCCGCCCCCGCGCACAGGGCCGCGCATTCCGTATCAACAAGCGCACCAGCCACATCACCATCGTGCTGCAGACGGCTGATGAGCTCGCCGCCGTGAAGAAGGGAGCCTAGGTATGGGCCAGAAGATTCATCCCTATGGCTTCCGCCTCGGGGTCACCACCGATCACGTGTCGCGTTGGTTCTCGGACTCGACGAAGGCCGGTCAGCGTTACGCCGACTACCTCGCCGAGGACATCAAGATCCGTCAGCACCTGACGAAGCAGCTCGATCGTGCGGGCGTCTCGCGCGTCGAGATCGAGCGCACCCGTGACCGCGTCCGCGTGGACATCCACTCGGCGCGTCCCGGCATCGTCATCGGTCGCCGCGGCGCCGAGGCCGAGCGCATCCGCGCCGACCTCGAGAAGCTCACCGGCAAGCAGATCCAGCTGAACATCCTCGAGGTCAAGAACCCCGAGGCCGACGCTCAGCTCGTCGCCCAGGGCATCGCCGAGCAGCTCGCTGCTCGTGTGGCGTTCCGCCGCGCGATGCGCAAGGGTCTGCAGGGCGCTCAGCGCGCCGGCGCCAAGGGCATCCGCATCCAGGTCTCCGGCCGCCTCGGCGGCGCCGAGATGAGCCGCTCGGAGTTCTACCGCGAAGGCCGTGTGCCGCTGCACACGCTCCGCGCGAACATCGATTACGGCTTCTACGAGGCGAAGACCACCTTCGGCCGCATCGGCGTGAAGGTCTGGATCTACAAGGGCGACCTGACCAACAAGGAACTCGCCCGCGAGCAGGCGGCCCAGAAGCCGTCCCGCGACCGCGGCGACCGCCGCCGTGCGCCCCGTGGTGCACAGGCCGAGGCTGCACCCGCTGCAGCAGGAGCGGAGAAGTAAGCATGCTGATTCCCCGTCGAGTCAAGTACCGCAAGCAGCACCACCCCAGCCGTACCGGCCAGTCCAAGGGCGGTAACCAGATCGCCTTCGGCGAGTTCGGTATCCAGGCGCTGACCCCCGCTTACGTGACCAACCGTCAGATCGAGTCCGCTCGTATCGCGATGACGCGTCACATCAAGCGCGGCGGCAAGGTGTGGATCAACATCTACCCCGACCGTCCCCTCACCAAGAAGCCCGCGGAAACCCGCATGGGCTCGGGTAAGGGCTCGCCGGAGTGGTGGGTTGCCAATGTCAAGCCGGGCCGCGTCCTCTTCGAGGTCGCCGGTGTCGATGAGCAGCTCGCTCGTGAGGCGCTCACCCGCGCCATTCACAAGCTGCCGCTCAAGGCCCGCATTATCAAGCGCGAGGAGGGCGACGCGTAATGGCGATCGGTACCAAGGAACTGGCCATCACCGAGCTCGATAGCTTCGAGAACGAGCGACTGGCAGAAGAACTGAAGAAGGCGAAGGGCGAGCTCTTCAACCTTCGTTTCCAGTCGGCCACGGGCCAGCTGGAGAGCCACGGTCGCGTCCGCCAGGTGAAGCGCGACATCGCTCGCATCTACACCGTGCTGCGCGAGCGCGAGCTCGGCATTCGTGCCACCCCGGCTGCTGCGCCCGCGAAGGCGAAGAAGAGCAGCAAGAAGACCGAGCAGGCGGATGCCGCCGCTGAGACGAAGGAGGCCTGAACATGGCTGAGGTCGAGAAGGAACAGCGCGGCTACCGTAAGGCTCGCCGCGGATACGTCGTCAGCGACAAGATGGAGAAGACCATCGTCGTCGAGGTCGAGGATCGCGTGAAGCACCCGCTGTACGGCAAGGTGCTGCGTCGTTCGTCGAAGGTCAAGGCCCACGACGAGCAGAACACGGCCGGCATCGGCGATCTCGTGCTCATCCACGAGACCCGGCCGCTGAGCGCTTCGAAGCGCTGGCGTCTGGTCGAGGTCCTCGAGAAGGCGAAGTAAGCCCTCGGGCTTACTCAGTGAAGGAGTAGCAAGTGATTCAGCAGGAATCCCGACTCAAGGTGGCCGACAACAGCGGCGCCAAGGAGTTGCTCACGATCCGTGTCCTCGGTGGCTCGAAGCGTCGTTACGCCGGTCTCGGCGACACGATCGTTGCGACCGTCAAGGACGCGATCCCCGGTGGCAACGTCAAGAAGGGCGATGTGGTCAAGGCCGTCATCGTCCGGACCCGCAAGTCGACCCGTCGCGTGGACGGTTCGTACATCGCGTTCGACGAGAACGCCGCCGTTATCCTCAAGGCCGACGGGGAGCCCCGCGGCACCCGCATCTTCGGGCCGGTCGGACGTGAACTCCGCGACAAGCGGTTCATGAAGATCGTCTCGCTCGCACCGGAGGTGATCTAGTCCTATGGGCGCAAAGATCAAGAAGGGTGACCTCGTCGAGGTCATCTCTGGCCCGTCGCAGGAGCGCGGCGGCTACAAGGGCAAGCAGGGTCGAGTGATCGAGGTTCTCTCCGACACCGACCGCGTCGTGGTGGAGGGCGTGAACTACGTCACCAAGCACGCACGCGTCGGCCAGTCGGACCGTGGCACCCGCGAGGGTGGCATCGAGACCGTCGAGGCTCCGATCCATGTGTCCAACGTCGCAGTCGTCGACCCCGAGACGAAGAAGCCGACCCGCGTCGGATTCCGCGTCGAAGAGGTCGAGAAGGACGGCAAGAAGAAGACGGTTCGCGTTCGTTTCGCGAAGAAGTCCGGGAAGGATCTCGCATGACCGAGACTGCAGCGACCACCGCTCAGCCCCGCCTGAAGCAGAAGTACCGCTCCGAGATCGTTCCGCAGCTCCGCGAGGAGTTCGGCTACGCCAACATCATGCAGGTTCCCGGCGTCGTCAAGGTCGTCGTGAACACGGGTGTCGGCGAGGCCGCTCGCGATAGCAAGGTCATCGAGGGTGCGATCGCCGATCTCGTGAAGATCACCGGCCAGAAGCCGATGGTCACGAAGGCCCGCAAGTCCATCGCGCAGTTCAAGCTGCGCGAGGGCCAGGCCATCGGTGCTCACGTCACGCTTCGCGGCGATCGGTCGTGGGAGTTCCTCGACCGTCTCGTGAACCTCGCACTGCCGCGCATCCGCGATTTCCGCGGGCTGTCGCCGCGTCAGTTCGACGGAAACGGCAACTACACCTTCGGGTTGACCGAGCAGAGTGTGTTCCACGAGATCGATCAGGATAAGATTGATCGCGTGCGTGGCTTCGACATCACTGTCGTGACCACCGCCAAGACCGACGATGAGGGCCGTGCGCTGCTTCGCGCGCTCGGTTTCCCGTTCAAGTCGGAATAACTGAATAGTCCAAACGGTGAGGGTGCCCGGGATTTCCCGGGCACCCAATCCGTGTGTCACCCAGGTCATGCGGCGGTGTACCGACGTATGAAACCAGGCGAGAAAGAAAGAGTCACTCATGACGATGACTGATCCGGTAGCAGACATGCTCACCCGGCTGCGCAACGCAAACTCTGCGCATCATGACGACGTTTCGCTCCCCGGCTCGAAGCTGAAGGAGCGGATCGCTGAGATCCTCAAGCGCGAGGGCTACATCCAGGACTGGAAGGTCGAGGCGGCGCGCGTCGGCACGACCATCACCATGTCCCTGAAGTACGGCCCGAACCGCGAGCGTTCCATCGAGGGCATCAAGCGGGTCTCCAAGCCCGGCCTTCGCGTGTACGCGGGCTCGACCGAGATCCCGAGCGTGCTCGGCGGACTCGGCATCGCGATCCTGTCCACCTCCTCCGGTCTGCTGACCGACCGCGAGGCCGAGCAGAAGGGCGTCGGCGGGGAAGTCCTCGCCTACGTGTGGTAACGCGTCATGTCACGTATTGGTAAGCTTCCCATCGCCGTTCCCGGCGGTGTAGATGTCAAGATCGACGGCCAGAAGGTCACGGTCAAGGGCGCGAAGGGCGAGCTCTCGCTCGTCGTCGCAGAGCCCATCCGCGTCGCTCTCGAAGACGGACAGGTACTCGTCACCCGTCCGAACGACGAGCGCGACTCCCGAGCGCTGCACGGCCTGAGCCGCACGCTCATCAACAACAACATCATCGGTGTCACCGAGGGCTACTCGAAGCAGCTCGAGGTCGTCGGCACGGGATACCGCGTGCAGCAGAAGGGCTCGGGCCTGGAGCTCGCGCTCGGCTTCTCGCACCCGGTCAGCGTCGAGGCCCCCGAGGGGATCACGCTCGCGGTCGAGGGCAACACCAAGATCACCGTCAGCGGGATCTCGAAGCAGGCTGTCGGCGAAGCCGCAGCCAACATCCGCAAGCTGAAGAAGCCGGAGCCCTACAAGGGCAAGGGCATTCGCTACGCGGGCGAGGTCGTCCGTCGCAAGGCAGGAAAGGCTGGTAAGTAACCCATGGCCGCTTCAGTATCCCGGGCTAAGGGTCGGTCGGCTGCGCGCGTTCGCCGCCACACCCGCCTGCGCAAGAAGATCGTCGGCACGGAGGTCCGCCCCCGTCTCGTCGTCAACCGCTCGTCGCGCCACGTCTTCGTACAGGTCGTCGACGATTCCAAGGGTCTCACCCTCGCATCGGCCTCCACCATGGAAGCCGACCTCCGCTCGTTCGACGGTGACAAGACCGCCAAGGCACGCAAGGTCGGCGAACTCGTCGCCGAGCGCGCCAAGGGCGCTGGCATCGACGCAGTGGTCTTCGACCGCGGCGGGAGCAAGTACGCCGGTCGCGTCGCCGCGATCGCCGATGGCGCTCGTGAAGGAGGGCTGACCCTGTGAGCAACGAAACGAAGGAGCAGCAAGTGTCTGCAGAGGCCCAGTCTGAGACGACGGCCGCGCAGGCCGCTCCGGCTCAGGATCACCGCAACGAGCCGCGCGAGCAGCGTCGCGGAAGCCGCGATCGCGGCACCCGCAACGAGCGCGGCGGCCGCGACCGCAACGAGAGCCAGTTCCTCGAGCGCGTCGTCACCATCAACCGCGTCTCGAAGGTCGTCAAGGGCGGCCGTCGCTTCAGCTTCACCGCGCTCGTCGTGGTGGGCGATGGCAACGGCACCGTCGGCGTCGGCTACGGCAAGGCGAAGGAGGTGCCCCTCGCGATCGCGAAGGGCGTCGAGGAGGCGAAGAAGAACTTCTTCCGCGTCCCCCGCGTCGCGAGCACCATCCCGCACCCCGTGCAGGGCGAGGCCGCAGCCGGCGTCGTGCTGCTGCGTCCGGCTGCAGCCGGTACCGGTGTCATCGCCGGTGGTCCGGTCCGCGCCGTTCTCGAGTGCGCCGGCATCCACGACGTGCTGAGCAAGTCGCTCGGCTCGTCGAACACCCTGAACATCGTGCATGCGACCGTCGAGGCGCTGCAGCAGCTCGAGGAGCCCCGCTCCGTCGCAGCTCGCCGCGGTCTCGACTTCGACCGCGTCGCTCCGGCCCGCATCGTGCGCGCCGAGGCGAAGGCCGCGGCCGACGCTGCCGCGAAGGCAAAGGCAGGTGCGTAATGGCGAAGAGCCTGAAGGTTACGCAGACGAAGTCCGTCATCAGTGAGAAGCAGAACCAGCGCGACACGCTGCGCAGCTTGGGCCTCAAGAAGATCGGCCAGTCGGTCGTTCGCGAGGACACCCAGGCCAACCGCGGCTACATTCGCGCGGTCGCTCACCTGGTAGTGGTTGAGGAGATCGACGCATGAGCGAGAACAACGAGGAGCGTGAGTCGGTGCTGAAGGCGCACCACCTCCGTCCGGCTCCCGGTGCCAAGAAGGCCAAGACCCGCGTGGGTCGCGGCGAGGCATCGAAGGGCAAGACCGCGGGCCGCGGTACCAAGGGAACCAAGGCCCGGTACCAGGTCAAGGTGGGCTTCGAGGGCGGGCAGATGCCGCTGCACATGCGCACCCCGAAGCTGCGCGGGTTCAAGAACCCGTTCCGCACCGAGTACCAGGTGGTGAACGTCGCGAAGCTCGCAGAGCTCTACCCGCAGGGTGGCGACGTGACCGTCGAGGATCTCGTGGCCAAGGGCGCCGTGCGCAAGAACCAGCCCGTCAAGGTGCTGGGCGACGGCGACCTCCAGGTAAAGCTCTCCGTGCAGGTCGACAAGGTCTCGAGCTCCGCGGAGCAGAAGATCGTCGCCGCAGGCGGAGCAGTGAAGTAACGGTCCATTCGGATCAGCAGTATCCTCGGGAATCTCCCGAGTAGCGGGGGCGCGGTGGGTACGGCATGCATGCCGTACCCACCCACCCCCGCTGTTGTGTTTCACCCGCCATTCATGGCGATGGCTCGGTCTTGCGGCGCTCGCCGTGTAGGCTGAAGAAATTGGTTCTCGTCGGTAGGCGAAGCCCCTTACGACGTTCCAGGAGGCAGATTTTGTTCAGCGCCATCGGACGGATCTTCCGGACACCCGATCTGCGGCGGAAGATCGTCTTCACGCTCGCCATCGTGTCGTTGTTCCGGCTCGGGTCATTCATCCCCGCACCGTTCGTCGACTTCAACAACGTTCAGGCGTGCCTGGTGGCAAACCAGAATCAGGGCAGCTCCGGTCTGTACGACATGATCAACCTCTTCAGCGGCGGCGCGCTGCTGCAGCTGTCGATCTTCGCCCTCGGCATCATGCCCTACATCACGGCGTCGATCATCACCCAGCTCCTGCGCGTCGTGATCCCGCACTTCGAGGCGCTGCACAAGGAGGGCCAGGCCGGTCAAGCCAAGCTCACGCAGTACACCCGCTACCTGACGATCGCCCTCGCGATCCTGCAGTCCACCACGCTCATCACGGTCGCCCGCTCGGGCCAGCTGTTCGGCGCCGCGGCCAACCAGGCGTGCCAGAACCTGGTCTCCCAGGAATGGTGGGCCGTGCTCATCATGATCATCACGATGACCGCGGGAACGGGTCTCATCATGTGGTTCGGCGAGCTCATCACCGAGCGCGGCGTCGGCAACGGCATGTCGCTCCTCATCTTCACGTCGATCGCGGCGACCTTCCCCGGCGCCATGTGGATCATCAAGGAGTCGCGCGGCTGGGAGGTCTTCTTCATCGTGCTCGCCGTCGGCCTGCTCGTCGTGGCGGCGGTCGTCTTCGTCGAGCAGTCGCAGCGGCGCATCCCGGTGCAGTACGCGAAGCGCGTGGTGGGGCGTCGCACCTACGGCGGCAGCAGCACCTACATCCCGATCAAGGTGAACATGGCGGGCGTCATCCCCGTGATCTTCGCCTCGGCGATCCTGTACCTGCCCATGCTGATCACGCAGTTCAACCAGCCGCAGATCGGCGAGGACCCGAAGCCCTGGGTCGTGTGGATCCAGAACAACCTGGTCTACGGCGACCAGCCGGTCTACATGCTCGTCTTCTTCCTGCTCGTCATCGGGTTCACCTTCTTCTACGTGCAGATCACGTTCAACCCCGAAGAGGTCTCCGACAACATGAAGCAGTACGGCGGCTTCATCCCGGGAATCCGCGCCGGGCGCCCGACCGCCGAGTACCTCAACTACGTGCTCACCCGCATCACGAGCGCAGGTTCGCTCTACCTCGGCGTCATCGCCCTGCTCCCGCTCATCGCGCTGTCGTTCTTCGGGGCGAACCAGAACTTCCCGTTCGGCGGAGCGTCGATCCTCATCATCGTGGGCGTGGGCCTCGAGACGGTGAAGCAGATCGACGCGCAGCTGCAGCAGCGCCACTACGAAGGGCTCCTCAAGTGACCGAAGCCACCACCGCACGTCTGCTCATCATCGGGCCTCCCGGCGCCGGCAAGGGCACGCAGGCCGGCCGGATCGCCGAGCGCTACGGCGTGCCCGCGATCTCGACGGGCGACATCTTCCGCGCGAACATCCAGGGCGGCACGGAGCTCGGCAAGCAGGTGCAGGCCATCATCGAGCAGGGCGAGCTCGTGCCCGACGCGCTCACCAATGAGATCGTCGCCGACCGGCTCGCGCAGGCCGACGCCGCGTCGGGGTTCCTGCTCGACGGGTACCCGCGCACGGTCGAGCAGGTGCACGCGCTCGACGGCATGCTGAGCGGCGAGTCGCTCGACGCCGTCGTGCTGCTCGAAGCGGACCCCGAGGAGGTCATCGCCCGCCTGCTGAAGCGCGCAGCGCTCGAGGGGCGCGCCGACGACACCGAAGAGGTCATCCGGCACCGCCAGGACGTGTACGCCGCGCAGACGGCGCCCCTCATCGAGCTGTTCTCGGAGCGGGGCATCCTCGTCGCCGTCGACGGGCTCGGCACGATCGACGAGGTCTCGGAGCGGATCGCCGCCGGCCTGTCGGCGAAGCTGAGCGCCCGAGTCGGGCAGTAGCCGTTGGCCCGTCGAGGTCTGCTGCGACGTTCGATCTACAAGTCGCCCGCGCAGCTGCGCCTGATGATCGAGCCGGGTCTTGCGACCGCCGCGGCGCTCGAGCAGATGCGCGCGGCGGTGGCGCCGGGCGTGACGCCGCTCGAACTCGACGCGATCGCTGAGCGGGCCATTCGCGAGCGCGGCGGAGCGCCGAACTTCATGCTCGAGCCCGGGTACCGCCACACCATCTGCGCGAACGTGAATCAGCACGTGGTGCACGCCATCCCGACCGATCGGCCGCTCGAGCCGGGCGACATCGTCGCTCTCGACGCCGGCGCCGTGGTCGACGGGTGGCACGGCGACTCGGCGTTCACCGCGGTGCTGCCCGATCACGCCGACCCGGAGCGCACTGCGGCGAATCAGCGGCTCAGCGACGTCACCGAGCAGGCGATGTGGCGCGGGATCGCGCGGCTCGCCTCGGCCGCGCACCTCAACGAGGTGGGGGAGGCGGTCGCCGGCTACGTGCGCTCGCGCAGCGACTTCGGCGTGCTCGAGGACTACATCGGCCACGGGATCGGCCGCAGCATGCACGAGGATCCGCCGGTGTTCAACGTACCGGTGCGCCGTCGCGGGCCCGAGGTCAAACCGGGGCTGGTGGTCGCCATCGAGCCCATCATCTCCGCGGGCGGCATCGACACCGTCGTCGAGGACGACGATTGGACGGTGACGATCGCGGACGGCTCGATGAGCGCCCAGTGGGAGCACACCGTCGCCGTGCACGAACGGGGCATCTGGGTGCTCACCGCAGCGGACGGCGGCGCGAGCGGCCTGGAGCCGCTCGGCGTGCGCCCCGTTCCGATCCCGTGACCGCGCTCGCCGGCGCGCCTCGCCGATGGAGACGCGCCGAGCTTTACAAAAGCCGACACGCCGAGTACTCTTGATCATTGGTGCTTTGCGCCTGCTTTTGCGTTCGCTCCGGCTCGATTCGGATCGGTCGGAGACGCAGCGGCTGAGCATTCGCATGACCAGTACACCTACGCAAGCGATAGTGAGGCTATGGCGAAGAAAGACGGCGTCATCGAGATCGAGGGACACATCGTCGAGGCTCTGCCGAACGCGATGTTCCGCGTCGAGCTGACCAACGGACATAAAGTGCTCGCTCACATCTCGGGCAAAATGCGCCAGCACTACATCCGCATCCTCCCCGAGGATCGCGTGATCGTCGAGCTGACGCCCTACGATCTGACCCGCGGCCGCATCGTCTACCGCTACAAGTAGGTCGCTGGGAAGTAACGACTCGCGGCACTCTGCGAGTACGAGGACAGCGATACACACGAAGGAACCATCATGAAGGTCAATCCCAGCGTCAAGCCGATCTGCGATCACTGCAAGGTCATCCGTCGCCACGGACGCGTCATGGTGATCTGCAAGAGCAACCCGCGCCACAAGCAGCGCCAGGGCTGAGGCCCGGTCGCCGCCGGCGGCTCCGCAGAACACACAACTGAATAACCGATCCAGCGCATCGAAGAACCCGCGCGGGTCTCATCCCATCGGACGCGCAGCGTCCGTGCGAGAGCCGCGATGAGCCGAAGGCTCACCTCGATCACGAGCGGGGGACACCTCGGGCCGGAGGCCCGAACCCCCGATGCGCACCACACCTCCACGATCCGCAAGGAGAGCCAACATGGCACGTCTCGCAGGAGTCGACATCCCACGCGACAAGCGCGTTGAGATCGCACTCACCTACATCTACGGCGTTGGGCGCACCAGCGCACTCAAGACCCTCGCCGACACGAACATCGACGGCAACATCCGCGTGAAGGACCTGTCGGACGACCAGCTGGTCGCGCTCCGCGACTACATCGAGGGCAACTTCAAGGTCGAGGGCGATCTGCGCCGCGAGGTCGCAGCCGACATCCGCCGCAAGGTCGAGATCGGCAGCTACCAGGGGCTCCGCCACCGTAAGGGCCTGCCTGTGCACGGTCAGCGCACCAAGACGAACGCTCGTACCCGCAAGGGCCCGAAGCGCACCGTCGCCGGCAAGAAGAAGTAACGCCGGTTCGTTAGACCACCACACAGAGCTTTTCAGGAGAACACTCAATGGCTGCACCAAAGACCGCGGCTCGCAAGCCGCGTCGCAAGGACAAGAAGAATGTCGCCGTGGGCCAGGCCCACATCAAGTCGACCTTCAACAACACGATCGTCTCGATCACCGACACCACGGGTGCCGTGATCAGCTGGGCCTCCTCCGGCGGAGTCGGCTTCAAGGGCTCGCGCAAGTCGACCCCGTTCGCCGCTCAGCTGGCCGCCGAGTCCGCTGCCCGCAAGGCGCAGGAGCACGGCATGAAGAAGGTCGACATCTTCGTCAAGGGACCGGGCTCGGGCCGCGAGACCGCGATCCGCTCGCTGCAGGCCGCCGGCCTCGAGGTGGGTTCGATCAACGACGTCACCCCGCAGACGCACAACGGGTGCCGTCCGCCGAAGCGTCGCCGCGTGTGATCGGTGAGTCGCGCCGGCTTCGGCCGGCGCGGCTGCCGCTCTCGAGCGGCGATCCGTCATTCCCAGCGTCGGCTGCGGCCGGCGCTTCAGCCCACTTCATCCCGATACCGCATGAGTCATATAGCGGACTCCAGCGAAAGGATCACACACCGTGCTGATTGCACAGCGACCCACTCTGACTGAAGAATCGATCTCCGAGTTCCGTTCGCGTTTCGCCATCGAGCCGCTCGAGCCCGGCTTCGGCTACACGCTCGGCAACTCGCTGCGTCGTACCCTGCTGTCGTCGATTCCCGGCGCGGCCGTCACGAGCGTGCGCTTCGAGGGCGTCGCCCACGAGTTCACGACCATCCCGGGCGTGACCGAGGACGTCACCGAGATCATCCTCAACATCAAGGATCTCGTCGTCTCGAGCGAGCACGACGAGCCCATCACCGCCTACCTGCGGAAGACCGGCGCCGGTGAGATCACCGCCGCCGACATCTCCGCACCGGCGGGCGTCGAGGTGCACAACCCCGAGCTCGTCATCGCGACGCTCAGCGACTCGGCGCAGTTCGAGCTCGAGCTGACGATCGAGCGCGGCCGCGGATACGTCTCCGCCGCTCAGAACCGCAACGAGGACGCCGAGGTCGGCCGCATCCCGGTCGACTCGATCTACTCGCCGGTGCTCAAGGTCACCTACCGCGTCGAGGCGACGCGTGCGGGTGAGCGCACCGACTTCGACCGCCTCGTGGTCGACGTCGAGTCGAAGCCCGCGATCTCCCCGCGAGACGCGATCGCTTCGGCCGGGTCCACCCTCGTCGAGCTCTTCGGGCTCGCGCGAGAGCTGAACACCGCCGCCGAGGGCGTCGAGATCGGCCCCGCGCCGGTCGAGGTCGTCGCAGAGGGCGAGCTCTCGATCCCGATCGAGGACCTCGATCTCTCGGTGCGCAGCTACAACTGCCTCAAGCGCGAGGGCATTAACACGGTGAGCGAACTGGTCGCGCTCTCCGAGGCGCAGCTGATGAACATTCGCAACTTCGGCCAGAAGTCGGTATTCGAGGTGCGCGACAAGCTCACCGAGATGGGCCTCTCGCTCAAGGATGCGGTGCCCGGGTTCGACGGCGCGCAGTTCTACAGCTACGAAGACGACAACAACTAACGGTTCGGCACTGTCAGCCCGACCGCACATCTACTGGAGTAAATAATGCCCAAGCCCAACAAGGGCCCCCGCCTCGGAGGCGGCCCCGCACACGAGCGTCTGATGCTGAACCAGCTGGCATCGCAGCTCTTCGAGCACAAGCGGATCCAGACGACGGAGACCAAGGCGAAGCGCCTGCAGCCCGTCGCAGAGCGTCTCGTGACCTTCGCGAAGCGCGGCGACCTGCACTCGCGCCGTCGCGTGATGCGTCAGATCCTCGACAAGTCGGTCGTGCACGAGCTCTTCACCGAGATCGCACCGCTCGTCGAGAACCGCGAAGGCGGCTACACGCGCATCGTCAAGACCGGTTTCCGCAAGGGCGACCGTGCGCCGCTCGCCGTGATCGAGCTCGTGCTCGAGCCGGTGTCGCCGAAGCCGAAGGCCGAGAAGCCCGCTGCTCCGGTCGCCGAGGAGACCACCGGGGCTCCCGCCGAGGAGACCAGTGAGGCTCCCGTCGAGGAGACCACCGAGGCTCCGGCCGAGGAGACCACCGAGGCACCCGCCGAGGCGAAGGCCGAGTAAGTCTCAGGCTGTTCGTCGAATGCCCCGTCGCGCACTGCGCGACGGGGCATTCGCGTTCCATGAGGGGGCGGGCGGGGAGCGTTCACCCGACGGCACGCGCCGTTCACCCGCTGTGAAGCTGCGCGCGCTGCGGCCGTCACCCCGGTTCCGTACCGTCGAGAGCGCCGCCCGCTCGGAAGGGCGGCGCACGTCGCCGGAAGCCACCGGCGCCCCGGGCCGCCCGGAGCGGCGTCCCGTGATCAACGGAGAAACGGTGTCCCTGAAACGAACCCATCGCCTCTGCGCGGGTGCGGCGATCGCCGCACTGGCAGCGGTACCGCTCATCGCCACGTCGGCACACGCCAGCATCGACGGCACGGGGGCGGTGATCAACGAGATCTACACCGCCGGAGGCAACAGCGGCGCCGCGCTGAACGCGGACTACGTGGAACTGGCGAACCCGACCGATGCCGAGATCAGCCTCGCCGGCTGGTCGCTGCAGTACCGGCCGGCGACGGCCTCCGCGCCCGCGTCGGGCGCCGGCGTGATCCCGCTCTCCGGTTCGATCCCCGCAGGCGGTACGTTCCTGATCACCGGCTCAGCCGGAGCGAACGGGCAGCCCGTCCCCGCGGGCGATCTCTCGTCCACCCTCGCCGCAGGCGCGGGCGGCGGACAGCTCGTGCTCGCGAAGACCACGGCGCCCATCGCGCTCGGCGGCGAGGCGGATGCCGCGACCGTGGCGGACTTCGCGGGCTACGGCTCGGCGATGCGGTTCGAGGGCGCCGCGCCGGCTCCCGCTCCGACCGCTGCCCAGAGCATCGAACGCGCCGGGTTCGCCGACACGGACGACAACGCGGCCGACTTCACCGCCGCCGCCCCGACGCCCACCGCCTCGGGGGTGCCGCCGGTCGAGCAGCCCGAGCCAATCGACCCGGAGACAGTCACGCCGATCTCCGAGATCCAGGGGACGGGACCCGCCAGCCCGCTCGCCGGGCAACGGGTGAAGACGCGCGGAATCGTCACCGCGACGTACCCCACGGGCAACTTCGCCGGGTACACGATCCAGACCCCGGGCGCCGGCGGCGCCATCGACCCGAGCGAGCACGTCGCCTCCGAGGCGATCTTCGTGTACTCGGCCGACACGGTCGGCCAGGCGGGCGTCGGAGCGCATGTCGAGGTGACCGGCATGGTCTCGGAGTTCAACGGGCTCACCGAGATCACCGCCGCCGCGAGCGAGCTGACCGTGCTCGACGAGCCGGCCGATCCGGTCGTCCCCGCCGCGGTCGGGTTCCCGGCGACCGACGCCGAGCGCGAGACGCTGGAGAGCATGCTGATCGCCCCGCAGGGCGCTTTCACCGTCTCCGACACCTACGACACGAACTTCTTCGGCGAGATCGGCCTCGCAGCCGACAGCGCGCCCCTGCTCACGCCGACCGCGGCCGGTGCGCCGGGAAGCGAGGCCTTCCTCGCCGCGCAGGCGAGGAACGCCGCGGTCGGGGTGCTGCTCGACGACGGGTCGAGCATCAACTTCAACACGCGGAAGGACGCGCCGCTGCCGTACCTCTCGAGCACCGCGCCGGTGCGCGTCGGCGCGGCGGCGACGTTCACGAAACCGGTCGTGCTCGACTACCGCAACGGGGCCTGGAAGTTCCAGCCGACCACGCAGCTCACCCCCGAGAACGCCGCCGCAGTGCAGCCGGCGACGTTCACCGACACGCGTGAGGATCGCCCCGCCGACGTCGGGGGAGACGTGCGCCTCGCCGGCTTCAACGTGCTGAACTACTTCACGACGTGGGGTGCCGACGTCGCCGGATGCCAGCCCTACGAGGATCGCGCCGGGAACGGCATCTCCGTGCGCACCGGGTGCGACGCCCGCGGCGCGTGGGATCGGGCGAGTTTCGACCGGCAGCAGGGCAAGATCGTCGACGCGATCAATGCGCTCGATGCCACCGTCGTGTCGCTCGAGGAGATCGAGAACTCCGCCCGCTTCGGCAAGGACCGCGACGCGGCGCTCGCCGACCTCGTCGCCGCCCTGAACGCCGATGAGGCCGTCACGGGCGGCGAGTGGGACTACGTGCACTCCCCGGCCGAGCTGCCCGCGAGCGAGGACGTCATCCGCACCGCCTTCATCTACAAGAAGGACGCGATCGAGCCGCTCGACGCGTCGGTGATCCTCACCGATTCGGCCGCGTTCTCGAAGGCGCGGCAGCCGCTCGCGCAGCACTTCCGACCGGTCGGCTCGGATGCCGATTTCGTGGTGATCGCGAACCACTTCAAGTCGAAGGGCGACAGCAAGCCCGCGGCGACCGGCGACAACGCCGACGCGAAGGACGGCGTCGGCGCGTTCAACGGCGACCGCACGCGTCAGGCCGAAGCGCTGCTCGACTTCGCCTCCGCGATGGAGCAGCGCGCGGGCACGGACCGCGTGTTCCTCGTCGGCGACTTCAACGCGTACGCGGGTGAGACGCCGATCCAGCGCATTCTCGACGCCGACTTCGTCGACCAGGGCGCCAAGACGGGGGAGCAGACCTACGCATTCGACGGCGCGGTCGGCTCGCTCGACTACGTATTCGCGTCTCCCGCCGCGGAACGCCTCGTCACGGGCGCCGACATCTGGAACATCAACTCCGTCGAAGCCGTCGCCCTCGAGTACAGCCGGTACAACTCGAACGTCGTCGACCTCTTCGCCGAAGGGCCGTTCCGGTCGTCGGATCACGATCCCATCGTCGTCGGCATCTCGGCCGATGCGGCGGCGGCCGAGAAGCAGCAGCTCAATCTGCTCAACATCAACGACTTCCACGGCCGCATCGACGCCAACACCGTCAAGTTCGCCGGAACCGTCGAAGCGCTGCGCGCCGAGCACCCGGAGAGCAGTGCGCTCATCTCGTCGGGCGACAACATCGGCGCGTCGCTGTTCGCGTCGTCGGCGGCCGAGGATCAGCCGACCCTCGACGTGCTGAACGCCCTGGGCCTCACCGCCTCTGCGGCCGGCAATCACGAGTTCGATCGCGGCTACGACGACCTCGACGGCCGTGTGCGGGAAGCCGCGGCGTTCCCCTACCTCGGAGCGAACGTCACCCGCGACGGCGCACCGGCGCTGCAGGAGTACGAGATCATCGAGATCGACGGCGTGGACGTCGCCATCATCGGCGCCGTCACGCAGGAGACGCCGTCGCTCGTGTCGCCCGGGGGCATCGAGGGACTCGAGTTCGGCGATCCCGTCGCGGCCGTCAACCGCGTCGCCGCGCAGCTCAGCGACGGCGACCCCGAGAACGGGGAGGCCGACGTCATCGTCGCCGAGTACCACGAGGGAGCCGCCGGCGGCAACGCGGAGCAGACGACGCTGGAGGAGGAGGTCGCCGCGGGCGGCGTCTTCGCCCGCATCGTCACCGAGACCAGCCCCGAGGTCGACGCGATCTTCAACGGGCACACGCACGCCGAGTACGCCTGGAACGCGCCGGTGCCCGGCGCGGCCGACGGCAGCACCCGCCCGGTGCTGCAGACGGGAAGCTACGGCGAGCGCATCGGCCAGGTGGTGCTCGAGTTCGACACGGAGACCGGGGAGACGGAGACGCTCGTCAACCGCAACGTCGCCCGCGTCACCACCGACGACGCCGAGCTCGTCGCGGGCTCGACCGTCGTCGCCGAGGTGCAGCGGATCGTGAACGATGCGCTCGACAACGCGGCGGAGATCGGCAACCGGAAGATCGGCGAAGCCACCGCCGACATCACCACCGCCCACATCGGGGCGGCGCGCGACGATCGCGGTTCGGAGTCGACGCTCGGCAACTTCGTCGCGGACGCCATGCTCGCCACGCTCGCGTCGCCGGAGCGCGGCGGGGCCGAGATCGGCGTGGTGAACCCGGGAGGCCTCCGCGCCGAGCTCGCAGCGGGGGAGATCACGTACGCCGAGGCGAACGCCGTACTGCCCTTCCTGAACAACCTCTGGACCACGACCCTCACCGGGTCGCAGTTCAAGACCGTGCTCGAGCAGCAGTGGCAGCGCACGGCGGACGGCGATGTGCCCTCGAAGCCGTACCTGCAGCTCGGGCTCTCGAAGAACGTCAGCTACACCTTCGACGCCGCGCGCGCCGAGGGGGATCGCATCACGAGCATCACGGTCGACGGGGCGCCCATCGACCCCGAGCGGGAGTACCGCATCGGCTCGTTCAGCTTCCTGCTGCAGGGCGGCGACAACTTCCGGGAGTTCGCGAACGGGGTGCGCACGCAGGACACGGGGCTGGTGGATCGCGACGCGTGGATCGAGTACCTGCGCAGCAACAGCCCGGTCTCGCCGAGCTACGACCGCCGGTCGGTGCAGGTCGCCGGTCTGCCCGACGGCCCGGTGCAGCCGGGCGACGAGATCGAGCTGCAGTTCGACAAGCTCGACCTCACCTCGCTCGGCGTGCCGCCCAACACCGAGATCTCCGCGTCCATCGTCGCGTCGGGCGAGACCGCGGACGCAGCGGCTACGCAGGGCGGCTCGACCGCGGAGGCCGCGGCCCTGGCCACCGCTCCGGTCTCGGACGGTGCTGCGACACTGTCGCTCACGGTGCCCGAGGGCGTCGGCGGGGCGGCGACGCTCACCGCCACGACCGACGTCAGCGGCACCACCGTGACCGTGCCTCTGCAGGTCGAGGCGGCAGCGCCCGGCGGTGCCGATGGTTCGGCGACGGGCGGCGCAGCGGGGGCGGCGACCGGCGCCGCCGACGGCTCGGGGTCTGCCGGAGCTGCCGGCGGCGCGGAGGGCGCGGCTGCGGGCGGTGCCGACGCCGGCGGCACCGCTGCGGCGCGCGCGGCCGATGCGGCCGGTGCTGCAGACGGCGGAGCGGGGAGCGCGGGAGGCGGTGCGCTCGCCGCGACCGGTTCGGAGTCGCCCACGGCGAGCCTCGCCGTGGCGCTCCTGGCGGCGCTCGGCGGAGCGGCGATCCTCGCCCGGCGTGCGCAGCGCGCTCGCAAGCAGATCGCTGCACGCGCGAGCTGAGCGCCCATGCGGCGTCGGCCGCAGCCTGCCGACGCCGCACCGCAGAGGGAACGCCCGCCGGTCGCCATTCGCGCGACCGGCGGGCGTTCCGCGTTCACCGGCGCGGTACGGAGAAGCCCATGCCCTCACCGGGCTGCTGGAGCGCCGAGAGGGCGCGCTCCACGCTCTCCGCGTACCGCTCGCCCCCGCTCGGATTCGGGTGGATCCCGTCGCCCGCGAGCGCCTCGGCGGGCGCAGCCGTGATCGTCGCGTCCCAGTCGGCGACCACCACGCCGCGGTGAGCATCGGCGTACGCGTCGAGCTCCTGGTTGACTCCGGGAATCCAATCGCGCTCTCCGTGGGCGTTGACCAGCACGATCTGCCGGCCGGCGGCCGCCGTGCGCAGCGCCTCGAGCTCAGCGGGGTCGATCGGGCCATTGGTGCCGAGCCCGACGAGGAGGACGGGGCGCAGCGCCCCCGCATCGGCCTGCTGGGCGGCGATCTCGACGCCCACGCCGAGGCCGCGCGAGACCTCGGCGTCGACGGCGATCCCGGGGAAGCGCTGCTCGAGCTCGGGCAGGCTCGCGAGCATCACCGAGTCGCCGATGGCCGTGAGGTCGGGCCCCTCCGGCTGCACGGGGCCCGCATCCGTGCGCTCCTGCGCTGCATCGGGCGCGCGGCCGTCCGCTCCCTCGCCCGCGCCGGTTCCGGCCCCCGGCTGCTCGGCGTCGCGTGCGGCCTTCCCGCGCGCCACGGCGTCAGCCGCAGAGCTCTGCTCGGGGGCGGTGGCGACGGCGACCACCGTGGTCGGTACGGCGAGTGCGAGCGCGAGCCCCACGAGCGCCGGCGCCCACCGCTGCCGAGGGGCGGCGCGCGCCCGCCGCAGCGCCAGAACGAGCGACCGCCGCAACCCGAACCGCCGCACGGGCTCCTCGACGAAGCGATACGAGAGGGCGGCGATGCCGACGGAAGCCGCGAGCGTGACCGCGCCGACGAGGTGCGCGGGCCATCCGCCGAGCGCCGCCGTAGCGAGCAGCAGCAGCGGCCAGTGCCAGAGGTAGATGCCGTAGGAGCGCTCGCCGATCCACCGCAGCGGCTGGGCGTCGAGTGCCCGGCCGATGCGCGCCGCCGGCCGGCTGACCGCCCAGACCGTGAGGAGCGCAGCCGCGGTGGCGAGCTGGAATCCCCAGGTGAAGCTCTCCGCGCTGCCCTCGCGCAGCGTCGCGGCCAGCCAGCCGAGCACCCCGAGGCCCGTCGCCGCGGCGGCCGTGAGGGCGAGCTGCGCGACCCGTCCTGGCGGCCCGTGCCCCGACAACGACTCCGCGACGGGGGCGGCGGGCCGCGGCGCCGCGATGAGGGCGAGAGCGGCCCCCAGGGCGAGCCCGAACACGTGCGTGTCCGAGCCGAAGTACACCCGCGTCGGGTCGGCGCCCGCGCCCGCAAGCACGGCCATGAGGAGAGCCGAGACGGCGCCGACGACGGCCAGAGGCAGCGCGCGCGCGAACCGGCCCCGGATCCGGAGCACGAGGAGCAGGAGCAGGGGCAGCACGATGTAGTACTGCTCCTCGATCGCGAGCGACCAGGTGTGCCTGAAGAGCTCGGGCGCATCCCGCGCGAAGTAGTCGGATCCGGCGGCGATCGACGTCCAGTTGCTCACGAACAGCGCGGCCCCCGCGATCTGCCGGCCGATGCCCACGAGGAGATCGCGATCCGCCAGCAGGGCGAGCGACGTCGACACGACGAGCACAAGGCCGAGCGCCGGCAGCAACCGGCGGGCTCGGCGCTTCCAGAAATGCCGCAGCGCGATGCGGCCGGTGGAGCGGTGCTCGCGCAGCAGCAGCGTCGTGATGAGGAATCCGCTGATCGCGAAGAAGACATCGACCCCGAGGAAGCCGCCGGGCAGCCACCCCGGGAAGAGGTGGTAGCCGAGCACGAGGCCCACCGCGATCGCGCGGAGCCCGTCGAGACCCCCGAGCCGGTCGGCGCGGGGGAGCGGGGAACGGAGAGGCGGAGTCTGAGTCATAGTGGTCGGAGCGACGCGGCCGGGGCGCCACGGGCATCCAGTGTACGTCGCCCGATCCGAGGCGCTCTGAGCCTTCTGGCAGGATCGAGGCATGCACACCCCTTCCGTTCGCCTGCGCCTCGACCTGTCGTACGACGGCACCGATTTCTCGGGCTGGGCCGCGCAGCCCGGGCTGCGCACCGTGCAGGGCAGCCTCGAGGCCGCGCTCGCCACGCTGCTCAGGATCGCCGAGCCGGAGGCGGCGCGACTCACCGTCGGCGGGCGCACCGACGCCGGGGTGCATGCGCGAGGCCAGGTCGCGCACCTCGACGTCACGCCGGCGCAGCTCGACAAGTGGACGGCGCGGCGCCGCCCGGGCGAGCGCGAGCTCGGCGACGACGAGCTTGCGCGGATGCGCGGCCGCAAACTCACCGGCGTCGTCTCCCGCGATGCGCCCGACATCGCGGTGCACACGGTGCGCGAGGTGCCCACCGCGTTCGACGCGCGGTTCTCCGCGCTGCGGCGCCGCTACGAGTACCGCCTCATCGACGCCGACATGCGCAAGGATCCGCTGGTGGCGCGCTACACCGCCCACGTGCCGCGACCGCTCGACTTCGACGCCATGCAGGCCGCCGCCGACGACCTGCTCGGCCTGAACGACTTCACCACCTTCTGCAAAGCCCGCGAGGGCGCCACCGCGGTGCGCGACCTGCTGCGCTTCGAGTGGCGCACGACCGAGGACGGCGCCTACGCCGCGCGCATCGAAGCCGACGCGTTCTGCCACTCGATGGTGCGGGCGCTCATCGGCGCCGTGGTGGCGGTGGGCAGCGGCCGCATCGCCCGCGAGGAGCTGGCGGCGCTGCGCGACGCCCGAGCGCGCACCAGCCGCTTCACGGTGATGCCGGCGCACGGGCTCTCGCTCGAGGAGATCGCCTACCCGGGTGACGACGCCCTCGAGGAGCGCGCGGAGGCCACGCGGGCTCGGCGCGATCCGCTCCCGTGACGCTCAGCTGACCCGCTTGCACCGCTCCGGTCTGTGCTAGGCTTGACCCTTGGTGCGCAAGCACCCGATTTGTTGAGCCCTCCAGCCGCGCGCGCACCCCTCGGGGACCACGCACCGGAGCGGGATTCACGAACTCCTCCAATTCGACAGAAAGCAGCACTCTAGTGACTCGCACGTATTCACCGAAGGCCGCCGAGCAGAAGCACGATTGGGTCGTCATCGACGCCGCAGACGTGGTGCTCGGCCGCCTGGCATCGCACGCGGCAGCCCTGCTCCGCGGCAAGCACAAGACCACCTTCGCCCCCCACATGGACATGGGCGACTACGTGGTCATCATCAACGCCGACAAGGTCGTGCTGACCGGCAACAAGGCGAAGAACAAGCGCGCCTACCGTCACTCGGGCTACCCAGGCGGCCTCCGCTCCGTCAGCTACACCGAGCTGCTCGAGAAGAACCCCGAGCGCGCGGTCGAGAAGGCGATTCGCGGCATGCTCCCGAAGAACTCGCTCGGCGCAGATCTGTTCCGCAAGCTGAAGGTGTACGCAGGTGCGGAGCACCCGCACGCGGCTCAGCAGCCCACCCCCTACACCTTCGGCCAGGTCGCGCAGTAATCGCGCCCCGAGACCTCAGAGAGAGAATTCACAGTGACTGAAGAGCAGACCGTGGCCACCGAGAGCTACACCACCGAGACGCCGGCCGGGCAGGCCGCCGCCGCTTCCCCCCGTCCCGCGCTCACCGTTCCCGGTGCAGCAGTGGGCCGCCGCAAGCAGGCCATCGCCCGCGTGCGCCTCATCCCCGGCTCGGGCACCTTCACGGTGAACGGCCGCGAGTTCGCGGAGTACTTCCCGAACAAGCTGCACCAGCAGCTCATCACCGACCCCTTCACGGCTCTCGAGCTCAACGGGTCGTACGACATCATCGCCCGCATCGGCGGCGGCGGCCCCTCGGGCCAGGCGGGCGCACTGCGCCTCGCCATCGCGCGTGCGCTCAACGAGATCGACGCCGAGCACAACCGCCCGACGCTGAAGAAGGCCGGCTTCCTCAGCCGCGATGCGCGCATCAAGGAGCGCAAGAAGGCCGGTCTCAAGAAGGCCCGCAAGGCGCCTCAGTACTCGAAGCGCTAAATCGGGGCTTCCAGCACATGGGACGCCTGTTTGGCACCGATGGGGTTCGAGGGCTGGCCGGAGTCGATGTGACTGCCGAGCTGGCCCTCAGCCTCGCTCGCGCTGCGGCTCTCGTTCTCGGGCGTTCTGCCCGGGGCGAGAGCCGTCGTGCTGTTGCCGTCGTCGCGCGCGATCCGCGCGTCTCCGGCGAGTTCATCTCCGCGGCGGTCTCCGCAGGCCTCGCCTCCGCCGGTGTCGACGTGCTCGACGCCGGGGTGATCCCGACGCCCGCAGCGGCGTACCTCGTGGCTGACACGGGCGCCGACTTCGGCGTCATGGTGTCGGCATCGCACAACCCCGCGCCCGACAACGGCATCAAGTTCTTCGCCGAGGGCGGCCGCAAGCTCGCCGACGACGTCGAGGACGAGATCGAGGCTGCGATGGAGGGAGCCGTGGTCGCGGTGACCGGCCGCGAGGTCGGCCGCATCCGCCGGTTCGCCGACGCCGAGGATCGCTATCTCGTGCACCTGCTCGGCACCCTCGAGGGCACGCGCCTCGACGGAGTGCACGTGGTGCTCGACTGCGCGCACGGCGCCGCCGCCGGCATCTCGCCCGACGTGTTCACGGACGCGGGAGCCCGGGTCACCGTGATCGGCAACGACCCCGACGGTTTCAACATCAACGACGGCGTCGGATCGACCCACCTCGAACCGCTCGCCGCCGCAGTGCGGCAGCACGGCGCCGACCTCGGCATCGCGCACGACGGAGACGCCGATCGCTGCCTGGCGGTCGACGCAGACGGAACCGTCGTCGACGGCGACAAGATCATGGCGATCCTCGCCCTCTCGATGTCGAGACGCGGCAAGCTCGAGCGCAACACGCTCGTCGCCACCGTCATGTCGAACCTCGGCCTCAAGCTCGCGATGGCCGACAACGGCATCGACGTGGTCGAGACCGGCGTGGGCGACCGCTACGTGCTCGAGGCCATCAACGCCGAGGGCTACTCGCTCGGCGGCGAGCAGTCGGGCCACGTCATCATGAGCGAGCACGCGACGACGGGCGACGGCATCCTGACCGGGCTGCACATCGCCGCCGAGATCGTGCGCAGCGGCAAGCCGCTCGCCGAGCTCGCCGAATGCATGACCGTCTACCCCCAGGTGCTCGTCAACGTGCGCGGCGTCGATCGCGCCGGCGTCGGCGCCGACGAGGTGCTGCAGCAGGCGGTGCGCCAGGCGGAGATCGCCCTCGCAGGCAAGGGGCGGGTACTCCTGCGCCCCTCCGGCACCGAGCCCGTCGTGCGGGTGATGGTCGAGGCCGAGCACGTCGACGACGCGCAGCGTCTCGCCGACGATCTCGCCGGGATCGTGCTCGACCGCCTCGCGGTCTGAGCGCGCGCCCCGCGCCGCGCCTCGCGGTCGGAGCGGACGCCCCGCGCCGCGCCTTCGGGTGCCGCGCGGGGCGTTCTGCTCAGAGCTTGCGGAGCAGCACCTTCTGCACGCGGTGATCCGACTCCTTGCGCAGCACCAGGCTCGCGCGCGCCCGGGTGGGGCGGATGTTCTCGACCAGGTTCGGCTCGTTGATGTGCGTCCAGAACTCATCGGCGATCGCGAGCGCCGCGTCGTCGTCGATGGTGGCGAACCGGCGGAAGTGCGACGAGGGATCGGCGAACGCGCTCTCGCGGAGCTTCAGGAACCGCTGCCGGTACCAGCGCTGAATGTCGGATGAGCGCGCGTCGACGTACACGGAGAAGTCGAAGAGGTCGCTGACGGCGAGCGGGTGCGCCATCGAGGCCGGCTGCAGCACGTTCAGCCCCTCGACGATCAGGATGTCGGGGCGGCGCACCACCGTGTACTCGCCGGGCACGATGTCGTACACGATATGGCTGTAGTGCGGCGCGCGCACCTCGTCGACGCCGGCCTTCACCTGCGAGACGAACCGCAGCAGGCTGCGGCGGTCGTACGATTCGGGGAAGCCCTTGCGATGCGTGATGCCACGGCGCTCGAGCTCGGCGGCCGGGTAGAGGAATCCGTCGGTGGTGACGAGTTCGACGCGCGGCGTCTCGGGCCACCGGGCGAGCAGGTCGCGGAGAATGCGCGCGACGGTCGACTTGCCCACCGCGACCGAGCCCGCGATCCCGATGACGAACGGGCTCTGCCGCTCGTCGCCCCGCTGCAGGAACCCCCGCGTGCGCTGGTGCATCTCGCGGGCGGCGATCGCGTACTGGTTGATCAGGCGGCTGAGCGGCCGGTAGACCTCGGACACCTCGGCGAGGTCGAGCGGTTCGCCGAGCCCGCGGAAGGCGGCGATCTCGCCCTCGCTGAGCGGCATGGGCGTCTCGCCGGCGAGCCGGGCCCACTCATCGCGGTCGATCTCCGTGAACGGGGAGGTGAACTCGGGGCGGACGAGCGCGTGCGTGTCGGTGGATACCGCGGCGCCGGCCGTGGAGGTGTTCTGGGTCATCGTGCATCAATGGTGCCACTAAACTAAGCACCATGTGTGGAATCGTTGGATATGTCGGCCCGAACGACACGGTCGAGGTACTGCTGAACGGGCTGCGACGGCTGGAGTACCGCGGCTACGACTCCGCGGGCGTCGCGGTCGTCGATACGACGGGAGCGCTGTCGGTGCGGAAGCGCTCCGGCAAGCTGGCACGGCTGGAGGACCTGCTCGAGGCAAGCCCGCTCGACGCGTCGGGCACGGGCATCGGGCACACCCGCTGGGCGACGCACGGCGGTCCCACCGATGTCAACGCGCACCCGCACCTCGGCGACGAGGGCAAGCTCGCGGTGATCCACAACGGCATCGTGGAGAACTTCGCCGAGCTGCGCACGGAGGTCGAGGCGGCGGGGGTCGAGCTGCTGAGCGAGACCGACACCGAGGTGGTCGCGGCGCTGCTCGGGCTCGAGGTGGCCCGGCAGGGCGATCTCGAGTCGGCGTTCCGCTCCGTGGTCGCCCGCCTGCACGGCACGTTCACGCTGCTCGCGATGCACCGGGACGCTCCGGACACGGTGCTCGCGGCGCGCCACCATTCGCCGCTCGTGATCGGTCTCGGGGACGGCGAGAACTTCCTCGGATCCGACGTCGCGGCGTTCGTCTCCTTCACGAAGCGCGCCGTCGCCGTCGAGGAGGACAGCATCGCGATCATCACGCCTGCAGAGGTGCGCGTGACCGACTTCGCCGGCAGCACGATCGAGTTCGAGGAGTTCGAAGTCGAGTGGGATGCCGACGCCTCCGACAAGGGCGGCTGGTCGTCGTTCATGGCGAAGGAGATCAACGAGCAGGCGGACGCCGTCGGCAACACGCTGCGCGGGCGCGTCTCGGGGGCCGGCGTCGAGATTCCCGAGCTCACGGCGCTCGGCGACGATCGCCTCCGGGGCATCGACCGCATCATCATCATCGCCTGCGGCACGGCGTCGTACGCCGGGCAGGTGGGGTCGTACGCGCTGGAGCAGTGGGCGCGCGTGCCCGTCGAGGTGCAGCTGAGCCACGAGTTCCGCTACCGCGATCCCGTGCTCTCCGACCGCACGCTGGTGATCTCGGTCAGCCAGTCGGGCGAGACCATGGACACGCTGATGGCCGTCAAGTACGCCATCGAGCGCGGCGTCACGACGATCTCGGTGTGCAACACGCAGAGCGCGACCATTCCGCGCGAGTCGGACGCGGCGGTGTACACGCACGCCGGTCCCGAGGTGGCGGTCGCGTCGACGAAGGCGTTCGTCGCGCAGATCACGGCGATCTACCTCATCGGTCTGCACCTCGCGCGAGTGCGCGGCACGCTCTCCGCCGAGGATCAGGCGCAGGCGGTCGAGCAGTTCGAGGCCCTCCCGGCGAAGGTCGCCGAGGCGATCGAGACGCGCGATCAGATCGCTCAGCTCGCGCACTGGATGGCCGACACCCGTTCGGTGCTGTTCCTGGGCCGACACGTGGGCTACCCCATCGCTCTCGAGGGCGCGCTGAAGCTGAAGGAGATCGCCTACATCCACGCCGAGGGCTTCGCCGCGGGTGAGCTCAAGCACGGCCCGATCGCGCTGATCGATCACGGTCAGCCGGTGTTCGTGCTGGTGCCGAGCCCGCGCACCTCGCCGATCATGCACTCGAAGGTGGTCTCCAACATCCAGGAGATCCGCGCCCGCGGCGCCCGCGTCATCGCGGTCGTGGAGAAGGGCGACACGGCGGTGCTCCCGTACGCCGACGACGTGGTGCGCCTGCCCCTCGCCGACACGCTCTTCGAGCCGCTGCTGCAGGTCATTCCGCTGCAGTGGTTCGCGCTCGAGCTGTCGACGGCGAAGGGACTCGACGTCGATCAGCCGCGCAACCTCGCGAAGTCGGTCACGGTCGAATAGCCCGGTCGAACAGTCCGGTCGAAGAGCCCGGTCGAGGAGCCCGCTCGAGCGCGCGGGTCGGGTGATCGGGGCAGGGTGCCAGGTGGAGCCGGGGCGGTGTCGTCTCGGGTCGGGAGGAGTGCGATGATTCTCGGAATCGGCGTCGACACGGTCGATGTCGCTCGGTTCGAGCGCACGCTCGACCGCACGCCCCGTCTGCGCGAGCGCCTGTTCGCACCGGCCGAGAGCGAGCGGCCGATGCGCTCGCTCGCCGGCCGCTTCGCCGCGAAGGAGGCGCTCATCAAAGCGCTCGGCGGCTCGGACGGGCTGGGCTGGCACGACATGGAGATCCGTCGCGAGTCGGATCGGCGGCCGTCGTTCGCGCGCACGGAGCGGCTGCTCACGGTGCTCGGGAGCGCGGGCGCCGCGATGCCCCATCTCTCCGTGACGCACGACGGCGGGGTCGCGACCGCGTTCGTCGTCGTGGAGGTCGCGCCGTGAGTGCGGAGCCGAGCGTCGAGGAGCTGCACTGGGCGCCGGATCCCGAGACCATGGGCGAGCTCGGCGTGCGCCTGGGGCGGGTGCTGCGCGCGGGCGACCTCGTGATCCTCACCGGGCCGCTCGGGGCCGGGAAGACGACGCTGACCCGCGGCATCGGCGAGGGGCTGGGCGTGCGCGGGCCGGTGCAGAGCCCGACGTTCGTGCTCGCGAGAACGCATCCGTCGCTCGTCGGCGGCGCCCCGCTGGTGCACGTCGACGCGTATCGCCTCGGCGGCCCGGACGAGCTGGACGACCTGGACCTCGACTTCGATGGGTCGGTGGTGGTCACCGAGTGGGGTGCGGGGATCGTCGACACGCGCGCCGACTGGTTGGAGATCGTGATCGAACGGCCCGTCGGCGCCGCGGAGAACGCTGAAGACGCGGATGACTGGTCGGACGCGCTCGTCGAGCCGCGGCGCATCACCATTGCGGGACACGGGCCGCGCTGGGCGGAAGGGGTACTGGAGTGAGCACGACTGCCGAGCTGTTCTCGACCGCGTGCGACACCGGAGACCACGTGCTGCTCGCCATCGATACGGCGATCGGCACGACGGTGGCGCTCGGGGCCGCGGGTCGCGTGCACGTCGCGGTCAGCGACGATCCGCGCGGGCACGCCGAGGCCATCGGCAGCCTGCTCGACGAGGTCTTCCGCGCGGCCGATGCGGCGCCGTCCCGGGTGAGCGGCGTCGTCGCGGGGATCGGCCCGGGCCCGTTCACCGGGCTCCGCGTCGGGATCGCGGCCGCGCATGCGTTCGCGCTGGGGCGGGGGGTGCCGCTGCTGCCGGTGCCGGGGCACGCGGCGGTGGCGCTCGACGCCTGCGAGGGCGGCGCGACCGGGCCGCTGCGCGTCGTGCAGGATGCCCGTCGCCGCGAGCTGTTCGTCACGGAGTTCGCCGGGCTCGACGACGCGGGCCTGCCCGTGGTCTCGGCGGGGCCGCTGCTGGTCGCGCGATCCGAGTACGTCGAGCAGGGCGGCGATCTCTGGCCCGAGCGGATTCCGGGGGCCGCGCTGGTGCGTCTCGCTGTTCGCTCGCTCGAGGCGGGCCGGCCGTTCGCGGACGACCGGGCGCTGTACCTCCGCGCCCCCGACGTCGCCCAGCCGGGCGCGCCCAAGCGGGTGTCGACGTGAGCGGTGCCGCTGCGATTCCGGTGCTGCGCTCGGCGGTCGCGGAGGACCTCGACGCGGTGTGGGCGCTCGAGAGCTCGGTGTTCGCGCGAGACGCGTGGAGCCGATCGATGCTGCAGGAGGAGCTCGCGGGTGAGCACCGCGACTACCGCGTCCTCGTCGACGACGCCGGGGTCGTGGTCGGGTACGCGGGGCTCCTCGCGGTCGGCCCCGAAGCCGACATTCAGACGATCGCGGTGCACCCGTCGTTGCGGGGGCGGGGCCAGGGCCGACGGCTCATGCGCGCGCTGCTCGCTCGTGCCGACGAACGGGGAGTGCGGGAGGTGTTCCTCGAGGTGCGCGCCGACAACCCGGTGGCGCACGGTCTGTACGCATCGCTGGGGTTCGAGGACATCGGGGTGCGGCCGCGCTACTACCAGCCCGACGGCGTCGATGCGGTGGTGATGCGGCGGGCGCTGCCCGCGCAGCCGGTGCGGGCGACGGCAGAGGAGGATCAGCAATGACCACGACCGAACCGCTCGTGCTCGGCATCGAGACGAGCTGCGATGAGACGGGCGTCGGCATCGTGCGGGGGCGCACCCTGCTCGCCAACGCCATCGCGTCGTCGATGGACGAGCACGCGCGCTACGGCGGCGTCGTGCCCGAGGTCGCCGCGCGAGCGCACCTCGAGGCGATGACGCCGACGATCGAGCGGGCGCTCGCCGACGCCGGCGTCGCGCTGATCGATCTCGACGCCATCGCCGTCACGTCGGGGCCGGGGCTCGCGGGCGCTCTCATGGTCGGCGTCTCTGCGGCGAAGGCGCTGGCCGTCTCGCTCGGCACACCGCTGTACGCGGTGAACCACCTGGTCGGCCACGTCGGCGCCGATCTGCTGCACGGCGACGGGCTCAGGGGCGCGGTCGGAGCGGTCGGCGAGCTCGAACTGCCGACGGTGGCGCTGCTCGTGTCGGGCGGGCACACCTCGCTGCTGCTCGTGCGCGACCTCGTCTCCGACGTCGAGCTGCTCGGCGAGACCATCGACGACGCGGCGGGGGAGGCGTTCGACAAGGTCGCCCGGCTCCTCGGGCTGCCGTACCCGGGCGGGCCCGAGATCGATCGGGTGGCGGCCGAGGGCGATCCGCAGGCGATCCGCTTCCCCCGCGGGCTCACCCTCCCGAAAGACCTCGAGCGCCACCGCTACGACTTCTCGTTCTCGGGCTTGAAGACCTCGGTGGCGCGATGGGTGGAGAAGCGCCGGGCTTCGGGCGACCCCGTTCCGGTGGCCGATGTCGCGGCGAGTTTCCGCGAGGCGGTCGCCGACGTGCTGCTCACCAAGGCGCTCGCCGCGTGCCGCGATCTCGGGGTGCCGAGGCTGCTGCTCGGAGGGGGAGTGGTGGCCAACGCCCGCGTGCGGGAGCTCGCAGCGGAGCGCGCGTCGGCGGCGGGCGTCGACCTGCGGGTGCCCCCGCTGTCACTGTGCACCGACAACGGGGCGATGATCGCGTCGCTCGGAGCCCAGCTCGTCGCGAGTGGGCATGCGCCGTCGGGCCTCGCATTCGGCGCAGATTCGACCCTCCCGGTGCAGCAGGTGCAGATGCACTGACGCGGGAGGCGTCTGTCAAGGCCGCGCCCGGAACCGTCGAAATGCTCCCATCCGTCGAAGCTGAACGTTATCTTTGAAGGGCGAATGGGGGAACACGCCTCATCGACGTTCGATCGAAGGAGAATCATGTCCGACAATCTGCCTGGCAACGACCACCAGTCGAACCCGGTGCCGCCTCCGCCCGCGCCCTCCAGCGCTCCGAACGCGCAGGCCGCCCCGAACGCGCATGCGGCGCCGAGCGCGCCCCCGTACACCGGATCGCCGGCGTACGCCGGTGGGCCTGCACAGCCGAAGGGGCTGGCGCTCACGGCGCTGATCCTCGGCATTCTGAGCCTCATCTTCTGCTGGGTGCCGATCGCGGGCGCCGTCGGCGGCATCGTCGCCCTGGTGCTGGGCATCCTGGCGCTGCGGAAGGCGCAGCCGAAGGGTCTCGCGCTGACGGGTCTGATCACGGGAGCCGTGGCGGCGGTCATCGGCATCATCGTCACGATCCTCTTCTTTGTCGGGCTGAGCCTGCTCGGGGGCTCGATCGACGATGCGCAGCAGGCCGTCGAGGCCTGCCAGTCGGGCGCCGAGACGGTCGAGATCGCCGGGCAGACCGTGTCCTGCTCCAACCTGGACTACTGACCTGCGGCAGATCGCCGATCACGACGACGGGCCCGGGAGCTTCCGCTCCCGGGCCCGTCGTCGTCGCGCGGGGCGCTGCGTCAGCAGCGCTCCGCGAGCAGGGTGATGTGCTTGCCCGCCGCGTCGCGGGTGAGGATCAGCGTGGCGCCCTGCGAACCGCTCAGTCTGAGCCGTTTGCGCAGCGCGGCGGGGTCGACGTCGACACCCCGCTTCTTGATCTCGAGGCGGCCGATGCCCCGCGCGGCGAGGGCCCGGCGCAGGTCCTTCTCGCGGGCGGGGAGGGCGTCGACGACGCGGAAGGCCTGCGCGAACGGCGTCTCGGCGTACGTGTCGCCGGTGAGGTAGGCGATGCCCGGGCTCAGCATGCCGGCCTGGATGCGCTCGCCCAGGGCGCCGATGAGCCGCGCCCGGATCACGGCGCCGTCGGGTTCGTAGACGTACGCGCCGATGGAACGGACGTCGACATCGGGTGCGTCAGCCGCCGCCGTCATCTCGTGCTGCTCTCCGCCGCGGTGGACGAGGGCGGCGCGGGCGACGCCCGGCCGTGCGAGAGCGCCGAACCAGAGCGCCGTCTCGACCACCTGGCCGTCGACGGAGACCCACTGCGCCTCGGCGGTGTCGGGGATGAGTTCGCGGTCGAGGCCGGGGCCGAGCTTCAAGCCGGTCGGCAGGCGCTCGCCCACGGCGTAGGCGAGATGCAGCGAGGGGGAGTAGTCGTCGGGGGACGCGATGCGGCGCGTATCGCTGTGCCCCGCGGTGCGCCGTGCGGGGTCGAGGAAGGCGCCGTCGACCTGCGCGAGGTCGAATGCGGCGGCGTCGCCGATCGACACCTCGGGCGCCGGTGCTTTGCGGGCCCCGGCGACGAGCCGCAGGTTGTGCGCGGCGATGCGCGCGGTGAACGGGTCGAGCTCGACCGGAGCCGGCGCGATGCCGTGCGTCAGCAGCGCGATCGATTCGGTGCCGATGCCGCACCCGAGGTCGGCGACCCGGGTGCACCCGGCGTCCCGGAAGCGTGCGGCGTGCCCGTTCGCGACCGCGATCCTCGTGGCCTGCTCGAGGCCGGCCGCGGTGAAGAGCATCTCGCGGGCGAGGTCGCCGAACTTCGCGCGCGCCCGCTCTCGGAGTCGCGCCTGGGTGAGGAGCGCGGCGACCGCTTCGGGGGCGTGCCCGGCCGAGCGCAGTTCGCGCCCGACCCTCTCGCTCGTCGCGCCGGAGTCGAGGGCGGCGCAGACGTCGCGCAGAGCGGCGATGCCCGCGTCGCCGAGCAGATGCTCCCAGCCCGGGAGCGGCTCGGTCGACGCGCGCCCGCCCGCCGCACTCAATACGACGAGTAGGAGTCGAACCCCGACATCGAACTGCCGACCGCCGCGAAGATGGTGAAGAGGAAGCCGATGTAGAGCACGATGAAGAGGGCGAGCAGCACGAAGTACGCGTAGCTGATGATGAGCCCGGTCAGCGCGATGCCGCGACCGGCGTCGCCCGTTCGCTTGATCTGGCTGAGGCCCATGTGCCCGAACACGATGCCCGCGATGGGGCTCAGGAAGGCGAAGATGATGGAGAGGAACGCGAAGGTGTTCGTCTTGTCGAGGGTCGTGCCCGTCGGCACCGCGGCGAAGCGCTGCGACTCGTAGCCGTTCGGCTCGTAGCCCTGCTGGGGCTGGTAGGCCGGGGGCTGCGGTGCGCCGGCCGGAGCCTGCGGTGCGCCGGCGGGCGGCTGCGGGGGAGTCTGCTGGCCGTAGGCGGCCTCCTGGTCGAGGTGCGGCAGCGGAGTGGTGGGCTGCTCGGGGTACTGCGGCGTGGACATGGCTCCTCCATCGGTGTGCGTCGGATCGTGCGGGATGCACGGGTCGGGGGCCGTGCGGACGTCCCGTCGGGGGTGCCGGTGCAGGCCGTCGCTCCATTCTAGGCACGCCGCCCTGTTCGCTGTCGGCGATTCCCCACCGCCGCGTTGGCACTCCCCTTGCACGAGTGCCAACGCGCGTCCTAGACTCTGGAGTAGACGCGCTCGCATGGGGCGGGCGTGGAATCGCACTTCAGACATTGGAAAGAGGTCAACCGTGTCGGTCGCCATCAAGCCGCTCGAGGATCGTATCGTTATCAAGCAGGTCGAGGCAGAGCAGACCACCGCTTCCGGTCTCGTGATCCCCGACAGCGCCAAGGAGAAGCCCCAGGAGGGCGAAGTCGTCGCAGTCGGCCCGGGCCGCGTCTCCGACTCCGGCACGCGCATCCCGCTCGACGTCGCCACCGGCGACATCGTGATCTACTCGAAGTTCGGCGGCACCGAGGTCAAGGTCGGCGGCGACGACTACCTCGTCCTGTCGGCTCGCGACATCCTCGCAGTCGTCACCCGCTAACCGCGGAGCTCTCCCAGCGGCCCCGCCGATCCCTCGAGGATCGGCGGGGCCGCTGTCGTACTCGGCCGCCCGACGGGAGTAGACTGCTCCGATGCGTCGATCACGTGCGGGACTCGGATTCGGTCTCGGAGCGTATCTCTGGTGGGGCGCGTTCCCCTTCTACTTCGGCCTGATCGCGATGGTCGGGCCGCTCGAAGTCGTGCCGTGGCGGGTGGCCACCACGCTCGTCTTCTGCCTGCTGCTCGTCACCGCGACCCGCGGGTGGGGGCGGGTGGCCGCGATCCTGCGCACCCCGCGGCTGCTCGGGTGGTTCGCGCTCTCCGCACTCTTCCTGTACGCGAACTGGCAGATCTTCGTCATCGGCGTGATGACCGGGCACGTGCTCGAGACCGCGCTCGGCTACTTCATCAACCCGCTCTTCACGATCCTGATCGGCGTCGTATTCCGCAAGGAGCGCCTCAGCCGTCTGCAGTGGATCGCCGTCGCCGTAGCGGGCGTGGGGGTGCTGATCGCGGCGATCGCGTACGGGTCGTTCCCGTGGATCGCACTCGGCATCGCGCTCTCCTTCGGCCTCTACGGTGCGGTGCACAAGCACGCGGGCGAGTCCGTCGACGGCATCACGGGGCTCACCGTGGAGACGTTCGCGACGCTGCCCGTCGCGGCGGTGCAGCTCGTCGTCATCGCCGCCACCTCCGGGCTCACCGCGTTCACGTTCGGGCCGGGCGTCACGGCGCTCGTGCTGCTCAGCGGCATCGTCACCGCGATCCCGCTGATCCTCTTCGGCGAGGCCACGCGGCGCCTACCGCTCGCCCACATCGGCTTCCTCCAGTTCCTCACCCCGATCCTCGGGTTCTTCTACGGGGCGCTCGTCACCCACGAGGAGATCACGACGGGGCGCTGGATCGGTTTCATCGGCGTCTGGATCGCGCTCGTCATCCTCATCGTCGACATGGTGCTGCAGCTGCGGCGTTCGCCGACGGCGCAGGTGAACACCGCCCCCATTCCCTTAGACTGAGAGACCGTACGGGCACCGCATCCCGGTCGCCCGCGAATCTCTGAGAGCCCCACCCCCGACACAGATAGAGGTTCCATGGAACAGCGTGACCCCTTCGCGTTCACCGGTCTGACCTACGACGATGTGCTGCTGCTCCCCGCGCACACCGACGTCATCCCCAGCGAGGCGGACACCTCGACCCAGCTCACACGGCGCATCCGCCTGCAGATCCCGCTGATCTCCGCGGCGATGGACACCGTGACCGAGACCCGCATGGCGGTCGCGATGGCCCGCAACGGCGGCCTCGGCATCCTGCACCGCAACCTGTCGATCCAGGATCAGGCCGAGATGGTCGACCGGGTGAAGCGCAGCGAGGCGGGCATGATCACGAACCCCGTCACCACCTCCGTCGACGCCTCGGTGGCCGAAGTCGACGCGATCTGCGGCGAGTACCGCGTGTCGGGTCTGCCGGTCGTCGACTCGAACGACGTGCTGCTCGGGATCATCACGAATCGCGACATGCGCTTCATCGACCCGAAGGACCGCTCCCAGGTGCGCGTCGAAGACGCGATGACGCGGATGCCGCTCATCACGGGCCCCCGCGGCATCTCGCGTGAGGACGCGGCGGCGATCTTCCGCAAGCACAAGATCGAGAAGCTGCCCCTCGTCGACGGCGAGGGCCGCCTCACCGGCCTCATCACGGTGAAGGACTTCGACAAGGAGGAGCAGTACCCCCTCGCGACGAAGGACGATGCGGGGCGCCTACGCGTCGGCGCAGCGGTCGGCTTCTTCGGCGATGCGTGGAAGCGGGCCGGATCGCTCGTCGAGGCGGGCGTCGACGTGCTCGTCGTCGACACGGCGAACGGCGACAGCAAGGGCGTGCTCGACATAATCGCCAAGATCAGGGCCGACCCCGCGTTCGCGGGCGTGGACGTCATCGGCGGCAACGTCGCGACCTACGCCGGTGCGAAGGCCATCGTCGAGGCGGGCGCCGACGCCGTGAAGGTGGGCGTCGGACCGGGCTCGATCTGCACGACGCGTGTCATCGCGGGCGTCGGGGTGCCGCAGGTCACCGCGGTGTACGAAGCCGCGAAGGCGGCGACCCCCGCGGGCGTTCCGGTGATCGCCGACGGCGGGCTGCAGCACTCGGGCGACATCGCGAAGGCGCTCGTCGCAGGCGCATCGTCCGTGATGATGGGATCGCTGCTCGCCGGCACCGACGAGAGCCCCGGCGACCTGGTCTTCGTGGGCGGCAAGCAGTTCAAGAACTACCGGGGCATGGGCTCGCTCGGCGCGCTGCAGACCCGCGGAGAGCGCACGTCGTACTCGAAGGACCGCTACTTCCAGGCCGACGTGCCGAGCGACGAGAAGCTGATCCCCGAGGGCATCGAGGGTCAGGTGCCCTACCGCGGGCCCGTGGGTGCGGTCAGCCACCAGATGATCGGCGGGCTGCGGCAGTCGATGTTCTACGTCGGGGCGCGCTCGATCGCAGACCTCAAGGAGCGCGGCAACTTCGTGCGCATCACGTCGGCGGGTCTCAAGGAGTCGCACCCGCACGACGTGCAGATGGTCGTGGAGGCGCCGAACTACAAGCGCTGACGATGCGCGTGAGGGGCCCGGTTCGCATGCGAACCGGGCCCCTCGTGCGTCCGGGTGCGCGCGCGACCTGCCGCGCTCGCTGCGCTCAGCCGCCTCCGGATAGACTGGGCGGGTGAGTAACGAGATCGAGATCGGCCGCGGCAAGCGTGCACGTCGCGTGTACACCTTCGACGAGATCGGCATCGTGCCGACGCGTCGCACCCGAGACCCCGAGCTCGTCTCGACCGCGTGGACGATCGACGCCTTCCAGTTCGACATCCCCGTGCTCGGCGCGCCGATGGATTCGGTCATGTCGCCCGCGGCGGCGATCGCCCTCGGTCGGCTGGGCGGCCTCGGCGTGCTCAACCTCGAGGGGCTCTGGACCCGTCACGAGAACCCCGAGCCGCTCCTCGCGGAGCTCGCGGGCATCGACGACGAGGTCGCCGCCGTGGCGCGGATGCGCGAGCTGTACGCGGCTCCGATCCGGGCCGAGCTCATCACCGAGCGCCTCAGCGAGATCCGCGAGGCGGGCGTGACCGTCGCCGGCGCCCTGTCGCCGCACCGCACGGCGCAGTTCACCGAGACGGTGGTGAACGCCGGCGTCGACCTCTTCGTGATCCGCGGCAACACCGTGTCGGCCGAGCACGTCTCGCAGGAGGGGCGCGAGCCGCTCAACCTCAAGGAGTTCATCTACGAGCTCGACGTCCCCGTCATCGTGGGCGGAGCGGCGACCTACCAGTCGGCCCTCCACCTCATGCGCACGGGAGCGGCCGGCGTGCTCGTCGGCTTCGGGGGCGGCGCATCGTCGACCACCCGCGTCACCCTCGGCATCCGCGCGCCCATGGCGAGCGCCATCGCCGACGTCGCCGGCGCCCGCTCCGACTACCTGGACGAGTCGGGCGGCCGCTACGTGCACGTGATCGCCGATGGCGGTCTCGGCACCTCGGGCGATCTCATCAAGGCCATCGCCTGCGGCGCGGATGCGGTGATGCTCGGCACGGCCCTCGCCAAGTCGTCCGAGGCCCCGGGCCGCGGCTGGCACTGGGGCCAGGAGGCGCACCACGAGGATCTGCCGCGCGGTCGCCGGGTGCAGGTCGGATCCGTCGCGCCGCTCGCGGAGATCGTGAACGGCCCGGCCAATGTCGCCGATGGCAGCGCGAACCTCATCGGCGCGCTGCGCCGCGCGATGGCGACCACGGGCTACTCCGAGCTCAAGGAGTTCCAGCGCGTCGGCGTCGTGTACGCCGAGCGCTGAGTCGCGACCCATGTCGCCGCGTAGAGTCGAATACCTGGGGGAGCCGACGCTCGCCCAGGTGATGCGCCGACCGAGCTGGATTCTGGCACTCCTCCTGGCGCTCGGCATCGCCGTCGCGTTCGCCGCGCTCGCGCAGTGGCAGGCGGGGATCGCGGTGCAGTCGCAGCAGCAGGAGCAGGTCGACACCGAGTCGGAGCGCTCCCTCGCGAGCGTGACCTCGTTCGAGCAGGGCGTCACCGATGCGGGAGCCGGCGTCGTCGTGCGGCTGGGAGGCCGCTTCGTCGTCGACGACTTCTCGGTGGTGGCCCCCCGTGAGAACGGCGGCGCCACGGGGGCGTGGGTCGTGGGGAACGTCGTGACCGACGGGCCCGACGCGGAGCCGGGCGCGCACCTCGCCGTCGCGGTCGGCTGGGCGGCCACCGTCGCCGACGCCGAGCGCGCGGCCGATGCGCTGGCCGCCGAGCAGGCCGCCGCCGACGCCCGGGAGATCACCGGACGGTACATGCCCCCGGAAGGCCCCCGAGTGCCCGACGCCGATGAGGATCCGCTCACGCTGCGCGCCATGTCGCCCGCTGCGCTCGCGAACATCTGGAGCGCCGTCGACGGCCCCGTCTACTCGGGATACCTGGTGCTGCACGACGACTCGGGATCCGCCCCACTGCTCGACGCGGCGGGCCTCGCCCCGATCGATTCCGTGGCGCCGCTGCCCGCGGACGCCGTGAACTGGCTGAACGTCTTCTACGCGCTCGAGTGGCTCGTATTCGGCGGCTTCGCCATCTTCTTCTGGTACCGCCTCGCACGCGACGCCTGGGAGAAGGAGCACGAGATGCTCCTGCTCGAGGCGGAGGCCGACGCCTGATCCCTCACTCGGCGCACCGGTCTCGGGCGCCGTCAGCCCGCCGTAGAATGGACACCATGCAGCTGCAGCCCAAGCCCGCCGACTACCCGCGCATTCGGAAAGCACTGAGCTTCTACAAGGTGACCTCGGTGATCACGGGCGTCATGCTGCTGATGCTCTGCGCGGTCATGGTGATGAAGTACGCCTTCAACGTGCAGCTCTTCCTCTTCACCGACGACGGGTTCGCGCACTTCTACGAACTCGCGCCCGAGGGCATCGAGTCCGACTTCCAGGCGAGCGGGTTCGACCTGTTCAAGGCGATCCTCATCGCTCACGGATGGTTCTACGTCGTGTACCTCGTCTCCGACTTCCTCCTGTGGAGCCCGATGCGCTGGGGCTTCCTGAAGTTCCTGCTCATCGCGCTGGGCGGCGTCATCCCCTTCATGTCGTTCTTCCTCGAAGCCCGCATCGTGCGCGAGGTCAACGGCTTCCTCGACTCCCGCGAGGGCGCGCTCGCGTCCGACGCCTCGACCCCACCCTCCGCGGCCTCAGCCGCGACGACTTCGAAAGGCTCCCTGAAGCGATAATGGCGACACTGTCTGAACAGCCGGAAACGGACCACCGACCGGTTCTCGTGGTCGACTTCGGCGCGCAGTACGCGCAGCTCATCGCGCGCCGCGTGCGCGAGGCCGGCGTGTACTCCGAGCTCGTGCCCCACACCATCACCGCGGCGGAAGTGCAGGCCCGCAACCCGCTCGGCATCGTGCTCTCGGGCGGACCCTCGTCCGTGTACGAGGAGGGTGCGCCCGCCTTCGACCCGAGCGTGTTCGACCTCGGCATCCCCGTGCTCGGCATCTGCTACGGCTTTCAGGTCATGGCGCGCGCGCTCGGCGGCACGGTCGGCAACACCGGTGACCGCGAGTACGGCGCCACCCACGCAGAGCTCGTCGGCGACGGCGGGGCGATCCTCGGCGGGCAGCCCGCCGAGCAGAACGTGTGGATGAGCCACGGCGACGCCGTGCAGGCCGCGCCCGACGGGTTCGAGGTGCTCGCGAAGACCGCGGTCACCCCGGTCGCCGCCTTCGGCTCCGCCGAGCGCCGCCTCTACGGCGTGCAGTGGCACCCCGAGGTGAAGCACTCGGACCACGGCCAGCGGATCCTCGAGAACTTCCTCCACCACGTCGCCGGCATCGAGCCCGACTGGAACGCGGGCAACGTCATCGCCGAGCAGATCGCGCGCATCCGCGAGCAGGTCGGCAGCGCGCGAGTCATCTCCGCGCTCTCCGGCGGTGTCGACTCGGCCGTCTCGACCGCGCTCGTGCACGAGGCCATCGGCGACCAGCTGACCGCCGTGTTCGTCGACCACGGTCTGCTGCGCAAGGGGGAGCGCGAGCAGGTCGAGCAGGACTACGTCCAGTCGACCGGCGTGCGGCTCGTCACCGTGGAAGCCGCCGACACCTTCCTCGGCCACCTCGCGGGGGTGACGGACCCGGAGCAGAAGCGCAAGATCATCGGCCGCGAGTTCATCCGCGCGTTCGAGCAGGTGCAGCGCGACCTCGTCGCCGAGGCGAAGGCCGAGGGGGAGCCCATCAAGTTCCTCGTGCAGGGCACGCTCTACCCCGACGTGGTCGAGTCGGGCGGCGGATCGGGCACCGCGAACATCAAGTCGCACCACAACGTCGGGGGCCTGCCCGAGGATCTCGACTTCGAGCTCATCGAGCCGCTCCGCGCCCTCTTCAAGGACGAGGTGCGGGCCATCGGTCGCGAACTCGGCATCCCCGAGGCGATCGTCGGGCGTCAGCCGTTCCCCGGCCCCGGGCTCGGCATCCGCATCGTCGGCGAGGTCACCCGCGAGCGTCTCGAGGTGCTGCGCGAGGCCGACGCGATCGCGCGCGAGGAGCTCACGATCGCGGGTCTCGACAACACGATCTGGCAGTGCCCGGTCGTGCTGCTCGCCGATGTGCGCTCCGTGGGCGTGCAGGGAGACGGACGCACCTACGGTCACCCGATCGTGCTGCGCCCGGTCTCGTCGGAGGACGCCATGACGGCGGACTGGACGCGCGTGCCGTACGACGTGCTGGCCCGCATCTCGAACCGCATCACGAACCAGGTGCCGGAGGTCAACCGAGTGGTGCTCGACGTCACGTCGAAGCCCCCGGGGACGATCGAGTGGGAGTAGCGGAAAGCCCGGCTTCGGCCGGGCTTTTCCGTTGCTGCGCTCGGCGGTCGCCGGGCGCCACCGGCGGATCGTGCCTTCCCGCTGAGCCCCCGTCGACTCGCCGAACTCCTAGTTCGTGGACGGGCGTTCGGCCAGGGGTTCGGCGGGCCGGCGGGGGTTCGGCAGGCCGGCAGGGGTTCGGCGGGACGGCAGGGGTTCGGCGGGCCGGCAGGGGTTCGGCGGGCCGGCGGCGGAGTGGCGCGGACGGCGGACGCAGAAACGGGCCCGGCGCCGAAGCGCCGAGCCCGTCTCCGTGCACTGCCTGTCAGTCGCTGCCGCGCAGGATGGCGAGGATGCGGAGGATCTCGACGTACAGCCAGATCAGCGTGACCATGAGGCCGAATGCGGCCGACCAGGCCCACTTCTCGGGCACGCGGTTCTGCACGCCGTTCTGGATGAGCTCGAAGTCCATCACGAGCGAGTAGGAGGCGAGCAGCACGGCGAACGCGCCGATCGCCAGCCCGAGCCACCCGCTGCGCAGGCCCCAGGGATCGTCGTTCACGCCGGTGAGCATGAGCACGACGTTGACGAGCGAGAACGCGAGGTAGCCGAAGATGGAGACCATGAAGATCTTGTTCAGCTTCGGGCTGGTGCGCACCTTGCCGCTGCGGAAGAGGATCAGCACGACGGCGAACACGGCGAGCGTGCCGATGATCGCCTGCGAGACGATGCCCGACCACTGCGACTCGAAGACGCCCGAGATGCCGCCGAGGAAGACGCCCTGGAAGACGGCGTAGAGCACGATGAGCGGAACACTCGGCTGCTTCTTGAAGGCGTTGACGAGGCCGAGCACGAGGCCGCCGATGGCGGCGGGGAGCGCGAGCCCCGGCAGCTGCCAGCCGACGGCGCCGAATGCGAGCACGATGACGAAGAGCAGGATAGTCTTCGAGATCGTGTTCTCGAACGTCATCGGCTTGTCGGACGGGGCGACCGGCGGGTGCTGGACGCCGCCGTAGGAAGCCTCGGACGCCGGGACGTCGATGCCGGGCCGCTGCGTCTGCGCGGCGGGCTGATCGTAGATGCGGCGCAGCTCATCCGCGCTGAGCGTCTTACCGTTGAGTGCGGGATTGTTGCTGAGAGCGGGGTTGCTCATGCGTCGGGATCCTTTCCAGGCGTATGGGTCTGATCCAGTGTATCGAGGGGGCGCTTCGGATCGGCTGTGACTTCCGGACGGCGTGCAGTGCCCGTCGGCGCCCCTGCTCGCCTAGGCTGAGGGCATGGTCAGCCCCGCACGCCGCCCGCTCGTCATCGGTCACCGGGGGGCGTCGGGCTACCGCCCCGAGCACACGGCGTCGGCGTATCGCCTCGCCTGCGAGATGGGCGCCGACCTCGTCGAACCCGATGTCGTCGCGACGCGCGACGGGGTGCTCGTGGTGCGGCACGAGAACGAGATCTCGGGCACCACGGATGTGGCCGATCGCCCGCACTTCGTCGACCGGCGCACGACGAAGACCGTCGACGGCGAGCTGCTGACGGGCTGGTTCACCGAGGACTTCACCTGGGAGGAGCTGGCGACGCTCGGCAGTCGGGAGCGTCTGCCGGGTATTCGGCCCGAGAACGCGCGGTTCGACGGGGCCGAGGGGATCCTGCGCCTGCGAGACGTGCTCGCCATCGTCGACGAGCGGAGCGCGGCCCTCGACCGCCCGATCGGGGTGGTCGTGGAGGTGAAGCACGCGCGCTTCTTCGAGGATCGCGGCTTCGACCTCGCCGAGATGCTGCGCGCCGAGCTCGCCGCGTGCGGCTGGGCGGATCGCCGGAGACGACTCGTGATCGAGTCGTTCGAGCTCGGCGTGCTCGACCGCCTGCGGGCCTCCGGGGTGCGGGCGGAGATCGTCTTCCTCGCGGAGCGGCTCGGATCGCCGGCCGACGAGCCCGTCGGCGACGCCCCCGCCCGCGACTACGCGTGGTATCGCGGCGATGCCGGTCTCGACCTCCTGGCCGGCCGGGTCGACGGCATCAGCGTCGCGAAGGCCGACCTGCTGCGCGTGGACGCGCTCGGTGAGGCGGTCGGGACGACGAGTCTCGTGGAGCGGGCGCACGCGCGCGGGCTGCGGGTGTACACCTGGACCCTGCGCCCCGAGAACCGCTTCCTGAACCCCGCGTTCCGGCGCGCGTCGCCGGGAGGGGAGGGGGACGACGGCGGGGCGGCGCCCGAGCAGTGGGGCGATTGGCGCGGAGAGTTCGCGATGATCGCGGGCTCAGGCGTCGACGGGGTCTTCGTCGATCACCCCGATCTGGGAGCCGCGATCCGGGACGGCGCGACGGCCTGACCCGGGCGCGGGCGCGTCGGGCCGCTGAGGCGGGCCGGTCGGCGGTGCCGTTCGGCGGTGCGGATCAGCCTCGCCCGTCGATTCAGGCGACTGCGACCGTGCGCTCGCCGACGAGGTTCTGCAGCATGAGGTCGCGGATCTCGGCGTGACCGTGCCCGCGGTCGACGAGGAAGCCGAGCTTGCCCATGGCGGACTCGAGCGTCATGTCGCCGCCGTCGATCGCCCCGGCCGCCGCGAGCTCCCGGCCGACCGCGTACCGGCCGAGGTCGACCCCGCCCGTCGCGCACTGGGTGACGGCCACCACGGGCAGCGCGGCGCACAGCTCCCGGAGGGTGCCGAGCATGCCGGGCCGCGCCATCGGGCCGTTGCCGCTGCCGTAGCACTCGAGCACGAGACCGTGCGGGCCCCCGCCCACCGATGCGCGCAGATCGTCGGCGGTGACCGCGGGTACGAACCGGAACGCGAGCACGCGCGCGGGCGCTGCCGGCGCGGCGTCGGCGGACCCGGCCGGGGCCGGGGGCACGCCGAGGCCGCCCGGAGCGGGCGGAAGCTCCGCACGGAAGGCCGAGAGCGCGATGCTGTCGTGCTTGGTCGCCCGCACGGCCGGGAGCAGCTCGCCGCCGAAGGCGATGGCCGCCGGCGAACCCGGCGCCGCCTTCACCGCGGCTCGGATGGCGAGGGTCAGGTTGCCGATCGCGTCGGAGCCGGCCTCTCCGTGGGCGAGCTGGCTGCCGGTGACGACCACCGGGACGCCGAGGTCGCCGAGCTCGAAGGCGAGCCGCGCCGCCGTGTACGCCAGCGTGTCGGTGCCGTGCGTGATGACCACGCCGCGGGGGCGCTGCGTGCGCACGCGGGCGCGAACGGCGCGGGCGATCTTCGGGGCGGTATCGGCGTCGGCGTTCGCGCTGTCGATGGCGGGGGAGAGGTGGTTGACACGGGCCTCGACGCCGAGCGGCAGGCAGATGCGCGCGACGAGGTCTTCGAGGATATCGGGGAACTCGGGGTCGGGGGCGAGGCCGCTGTCGGTGCGACGCATGCCGATCGTTCCTCCGGTGGCGAAGACGAGCACGGAGGGGCGCCGAGGGGCGGGGGATGACATGACGTCTATTCTCCGGTATCCGGGACCGGCCACCGTACGCCCCGGCCGACGCGTCGAATGTCGGGGGCGCCTCGTAGACTGGGCGCACGATGAGCGACTTCGAACTTCTCGACCCTTCAGGGCTTCCGATCGGCGGCGGATCCGCCGCGCACGGCGCGGGCGACGACCCGCTGGTCGACGGTCTCAACCCCGCGCAGGCGCGTGCGGTGACGACCCGCGGCCCGGCGCTGCTGATCGTGGCGGGCGCAGGGTCGGGCAAGACCCGCGTGCTCACCCACCGCATCGCCCATCTCATCCGCGGGCGCGAGGCGTGGCCGAGCCAGATCCTCGCCATCACCTTCACGAACAAGGCCGCCGCCGAGATGCGCGAGCGCATCGAGGGCCTGCTGGGCGACGCGTCGCAGGGCATGTGGATCTCCACGTTCCACTCGGCATGCGTGCGCATCCTGCGCCGCGAGGCCGAGCGCTTCGGCTACGTCTCCGGCTTCACGATCTACGATTCGGCCGACTCGCGCGCGCTGCTGAAGCGCATCATCAAGGAGCTCGACGCCGACACGTACGGCTTTACGCCCGCGAACTCGGGTGCGAAGATCTCGAAGCTGAAGAACGAGCTCGTCGATGCGGCGACGCACGCGGCGACGATGAACGAGAACGATCCCCGGGAGCGGCTGTTCGTCGAGATCTTCCGCATGTACGAGCAGGAGCTCAAGCGCGCGAACGCGTTCGACTTCGACGACCTCATCGGGCAGACGGTGCACCTCTTCCGCGCGCACCCCGACGTCGCGGCGGTGTACCAGCGGCGCTTCCGCCACATCCTCGTCGACGAGTACCAGGACACGAACCACGCGCAGTACTCGCTCATCCGCGAACTCACCCGACCGGTCGAGGTCGAGGAGGTCGACCGGCTGGTGCCGCCGGCGCGCGCGAAGGAACTCGACGCCGCGGGCCGCATCCCGCCGGCGAGTCTCACGGTGGTGGGCGACTCGGACCAGTCGATCTACGCCTTTCGCGGAGCCGACATCCGCAACATCGTCGAGTTCGAGCGCGACTTCGCCGGCGCCGAGGTGGTGAAGCTCGAGCAGAACTACCGATCGACGCAGAACATCCTCTCCGCCGCGAACGCCGTGATCGGCAACAACTTCGATCGCCAGGAGAAGCACCTCTGGACCTCCGAGGGCGACGGCGAGCGCATCGTCGGGTTCACCGGCTACTCGCAGCACGACGAGGCCCGCTTCGTCGCCGAGGAGATCGAGGATCTGCACCGGGCGGGTCTCGCGTACAGCGACATCGCCGTGTTCTACCGCACCAACTCCCAGACGCGCGCGCTGGAGGAGCTGTTCATCAGATCGGCCATCCCCTATCGCGTGCTCGGCGGCACGAAGTTCTACGAGCGCGCCGAGGTGAAGGACGCGATGGCCTACCTCACGAGCATCGCGAACCCCTACGACCCGATCGCGTGGTCGCGCCTGCTCGGCGCGCCGAAGCGCGGGGTGGGGGCCATGGCCGAGGCCCACCTCGCCAACTTTCAGGAGGCGCAGGGCGTCTCCTTCCACGAGGCGATGCTCCGCGCCGAGGAGGTCACGGCGATCGGGCCGAAGATCCGAGCGACCGTGCGCGCGCTCGGCGAGATGCTGGTTCGGGCGTCGCGCATGGCCGTGGGAGGCGGAGCGACGGACGTCGCGGGCGAGGACGCCAAGCCAGCGCCCGTCGCCGACGTGATGAAGCTGGTGCTCGACGAGACCGACATGATCGAGAAGCTCCGGGCGAAGCGCGACCCGCAGGACGACGCGCGCGCCGAGAACCTCGAAGAGCTGCTCGCCGTGGCGCGCGAGTTCGACGTCAAACAGCCCGGAGCCGGACTGCTCGCCTTCCTGACCGAGGTGAGCCTCGTGGCGGCGGCGGACGACCTCGACGACTCCAGCGGCACGGTATCGCTCATGACGATGCACACCGCGAAGGGACTCGAGTTCAAGGCCGTGTTCATCACCGGCGTCGAGGAGGGGCTCCTGCCGCACCAGATGTCGGTCGACGAGATCGGAGGCATCAGCGAGGAGCGCCGGCTCATGTACGTCGGTATCACGCGAGCCCGCGAGCGCCTGTACCTCACCCTCGCCTCGACCCGCGCGACGTTCGGCGACGTCTCCGTCGCGATGCCGTCTCGGTTCCTGCAGGAGATCCCCGATGGCCTCATCGACTGGCGCCAGTCGCCGGGCGAGGTCACCGGTCGCGGCGGCACCGTGTCGCGCGCCCTCAACTCCCCGCGTGCGAGCGGCGGAGGCGGATCCTGGTCGCGCACCCGCAGCGACTCGGCAGTCACGTTCTCGGGCGGCGGCTCGGGCTCCGGCGCGGTGAGCGAGCCGGCGAGCGGCAACATGCAGTCCGCGCTCGACAAGTGGCGGGAGCGCAAGCGACTCGCGAAGGAGGCGCAGGCCTCGGGCGGCGGCTTCCCGAACCTCGTCGGCGGGTCGGTGCGCGACAACGGGGACCTCGAACTCGCGACCGGCGACCGCATCCGGCACGACGAGTACGGCGACGGGCGGGTCACCGGCATCTCCGGCGTCGGCACGAAGCGCATCGCCCACGTGGTGTTTGACACGGTGGGCGAGCGCAAGCTGCTCGTCAAGCTCGCGCCGATCGAGAAGGTCGAAGCGGCCGAGGAGTAGCGCGGCGCAGCGCGTGCTCGGGCGAGGAGCAGCCCGACGCAGCGCGCCGTCAGCCGAGCAGCGCGCGGAAGTCGTCGGCGATGCGGAGGAAGTCCGACTCCTCGGCGCTGACGTCGCCGCTCGCGGCAGTCCACTCCGTCATCTTCGCGGTCATCGCCCCGTGCACGAGGGCCAGTGCCAACGCGGACTCGCGCTCCGGCGAATCGAGCTTCGCATGCTCGGGGTGCGCGCGCAGCCAGGAGGTCGCGACGGCGCCGAGCTGATAGCCCGACTCCAGAATGGAGATCATCATCAGCCGCCCGGCCTCGTACTGCTCGGAGACGAGACGCATCCGATCCCGAGCGAGATCCGCATTGACGTTGCGGTGGCCGATCGCGGCGAACAGCAGCCGGAACAGTCCGAGCGGCAGATCGTCGGGGGTGCAGTCCAGCACCGAGAAGGCGGCCTCGCCGTCGGGGATCTCGATGGCGCGCCCCACGATGGCGTCGTCGCGCGAGGGGAAGTAGTTGAAGAAGGTGCTCCGGGAGATGTCCGCGCGCTCGCAGATGGCCTCCACGGTGACGTGCTCGACCCCGAGCTCCAGCGCGAGATGCACCGCCGACGACTCGATCGCGTTCTCGGTGCGCCGGCGCTTCCGCGCGCGCAGGCCCTCGGGGCGGTTCTCCTCGGCAGTGCTCACGTGACTTCTCTCCCGCTGCGCCGACTCGGACACCCGCCCCGGAGCGGGCGGGCGGCGGCCACAGCGCGATCGAGTGTATTCTCCATCGCTGAGAGAACGGAAGAGGCCGCCGCTCGGTGGGAGCGCTCGGGCGGCGCGCGTATGTACGGCGGGCGAGGAGATGTGTAGCCTGTATGCGGGCTGGTGGGAATTCGGGGCGGCACACGACGTCGGAAGGGGTGGAGTATGCCCTCGGCGACCGCGCTGCTGCGCAGGCACGATGCGCACTCGTGGTACGTGACCTTCGCGGGCGCACTCATGTCGCTCACCCTCGCGATCGACCTCATCTTCCACGTGAACATGACGCAGCCCTGGCTCAACTGGGTGCTGCTCGCGATCACCGTCAGCGGCGCGACGACGGCGCTCGTCATGGGCCGGCGGCTCCCGCGATGGGTCGGCATCACCGCCGTGCTCGTATTCCTGGCGGCGCAGGGGTACTTCCTGAGCCTCGCCGCCGATCCGCAGACCGTCGTCTCCGCCATGCAGCAGCTCCCCATCGTCGCCTTCTACCTCGGATGGTTCGTCCGCCCGCGGCTCGCCGGGCCGCTGATCGCGCTGAGCATCGCCGTGTTCGGCATCGTGTCGTTCACCAACCCGCTCTTCCACACGGAAGGGCGGATCGGCGCGCCGGTCGCCGTGCACGGACTGCTGAGCCTGCTCTTCTGCTACGTGGCGGGCAACTACCTCTGGCGGCGCGCGAAACGCGTCGAGGCCACCGACGCCCTCACCGGCGCTCTGCACCGCGCGCCGTTCGCCGAGCGCGCCGCCGCCCGACTGCAGCGCACGTCGGCACCGCTCAGCGTTCTCGCCATCGACTTCGACGACTTCAAGCAGATCAACGACGCGCGCGGTCACGCCGCCGGCGACCTGGCCCTCGAATCGACGGTCGCCGCCTGGCGCATCGAGCTCCGCAGCGGCGACGTCGTCGGCCGGCTCGGCGGCGACGAGTTCGCGATCCTGCTCCCCGAGACGGAGCTCGCCGAGGCGAACGCCATCGCCGAGCGGCTGCACGCGACGTCGCCGCACCCGTGGTCGTGGGGCGCGAGCGAGTACGCCCCGGGCGACGACATCGCCGCGCTCCTGATGCGCGCCGACGCGGCGCTGTACCAGCAGAAGCGGAGCAAGCAGGAGGTCGACCGTGCGTGAGCGCCGCGCCAGAACCGTCCGGAGTGCGCTGCGCGACGCCTGGGAGCGCTTCAACCGCCGGCAGACCCCGTTCTCGTACACGAGTGCGGCGGTGCCGCTGCTGCTCGCCACTGTCTTCGTCTTCGATCTCCTGCTCCCGCACCCCCACCTCAACCGCTCGGCGGTCTCGCTGTGGCTCGCCTTCTATAGCATCGCCACGGTGCTGCCGCTGGCGCTCGGGCATCACTACCCGCGGTGGGCCGGGCTCATCGTATTCGCCGGCATCGAATCCCTCTCCACCTACTTCCTCCTCGCCTCGATCCACGTGCACGCCGAGATCAACGCGCTGCTCGAACTGCCGCTCATCGCGCTCTACATCGGCTGGTTCTACCCGGCCGCCCTCGGCCGTGCGCTCATCGCGTTCGGGGTCGTGCGGCTGCTCGCCATCCTCTTCCTGAACCCCGATCTCGGCGGCGGCGTGGCAGACCCGCGCATCATGATCGTGTACGCGATCCTCGTCGCGCTGTTCTGCTTCGAGGGGGCGCGCACCGTGCAGCGGCAGCTGCGCAAGGAGGCCTGTCTCGACTCCCTCACCGGAGCCCTGAACCGCAGGGGGCTGCACGATCTCGCCGGAGCGGTGCGGCGGCGCGCAGCCAGACGCGGCGAGCCGGTCACCGTCGCCATGCTCGACTTCGACGATTTCAAGGGCGTGAACGACGCCGGCGGCCATATCGCCGGAGACGCGGCGCTCTCGGCGAGCGTGAGCGCGTGGAACGAGCTCGTCGAGCGGCGCGGAGCGCACGCGCGGCACGGCGGGCTGGTCGCACGGCTCGGGGGAGACGAGTTCGCCCTCGTGCTCCGCGGCGACGCGGCATCGGTCGAGGATCGGCTGCGGCGCCTGCGCGCGAGCTCCGACTTCGCGTGGTCGTGGGGGATCGCGACGGCCGAGCCCGGGGAGACGCTCGACGCCGTGCTCGCCCGCGCCGACGCGGCCCTCTACCGTGCCAAGCCCGGCACCGGTCGGGGTTCGCCCATCGCGCGGTGATAGGCTGAGCCCCGGTCGAGTTACCTCGACATCGAGACATTTTTCTGCCTCGGATCACCCCGACTCCCAAGCAAAGGACAGTACGTGGATCTGTACGAGTACCAGGCACGAGATCTATTCGAACGATACGAGGTGCCGGTACTGGCCGGCATCGTCGCCGACACCCCCGAAGAGGTGCGCGCGGCCGCCGAGAAGCTCGGCGGCGTGGTCGTCGTGAAGGCCCAGGTCAAGACCGGCGGCCGCGGCAAGGCCGGCGGCGTGAAGGTGGCGAAGAACCCCGACGAGGCGTTCGCGGCGGCGCAGTCGATCCTCGGACTCGACATCAAGGGGCACGTCGTCGAACGCGTCATGGTGGCCGCAGGCGCCGACATCGCGCAGGAGTTCTACTTCTCCGTGCTGCTCGACCGCGCCAACCGCTCGTACCTCTCGCTGGCTTCGGTCGAGGGCGGCATGGAGATCGAGCAGCTCGCCGTCGAGAAGCCCGAGGCGCTCGCGCGCATCGCCGTCGACCCGCTCGTCGGCATCGACGCCGCGAAGGCGGAGGAGATCGCCCGCGCCGCGAAGTTCCCCGAGGAGCTCGTGGCGAAGGTGGTCCCCGTATTCCAGAAGCTCTACGAGGTGTACGTCGGCGAAGACGCGACGCTCGTCGAGGTGAACCCGCTCGTGCTCACCGGCGCCGGCGACATCATCGCCCTCGACGGCAAGGTCTCGCTCGACGAGAACGCCGACTTCCGTCAGCCGCAGCACGCCGAGCTCGCCGACAAGTCCGCCGAGGACCCGCTCGAGGCGAAGGCCAAGGAGCAGGACCTCAACTACGTGAAGCTCGACGGCGAGGTCGGCGTCATCGGCAACGGTGCGGGCCTCGTCATGTCGACGCTCGACGTGGTCGCCTACGCCGGCGAGAACCACGGCGGCGTCAAGCCCGCCAACTTCCTCGACATCGGAGGCGGCGCCTCGGCAGAGGTCATGGCGGCCGGGCTCGACGTGATCCTCGGCGATCCCCAGGTGAAGTCCGTCTTTGTCAACGTCTTCGGCGGCATCACCGCGTGCGACGCCGTCGCCAACGGCATCGTCGGGGCGCTCGAGAAGCTGGGCGACGCGGCGAACAAGCCGCTCGTGGTGCGCCTCGACGGCAACAACGTCGAAGAGGGCCGTGCGATCCTCAACGAGGCCGCGCACCCGCTCGTGACGCAGGCCGCCACCATGGACGAGGGCGCCGACAAGGCCGCCGAACTCGCGAACGCCCGCTGAGCCGAGACGAAAGACTGTAGGAGAACCACCATGTCGATCTTCCTGAACCAGGATTCCAAGGTCATCGTCCAGGGCATCACCGGCGGCGAGGGCACGAAGCACACGGCGCGCATGCTCGCCGCGGGCACGAACGTCGTCGGCGGCGTGAACGCCCGCAAGGCCGGCACGACCGTCTCGCACGTCGACGCCGACGGCAACAGCGTCGAGCTTCCCGTCTTCGCATCGGTCGCCGAGGCGATGGAGGCCACGGGCGCCGACGTCTCGGTCGCGTTCGTGCCGCCCGCCTTCACCAAGGACGCCGCGATCGAGGCCATCGATGCGCGTATCGGGCTGCTCGTCATCATCACCGAGGGCGTTCCCGTGAAGGACTCCGCCGAGCTGTGGGCGCACGCGCAGGCGACCGGCAACGAGACCCGCATCATCGGCCCGAACTGCCCCGGCATCATCACGCCGGGCGAGGCCCTCGCCGGCATCACGCCCGCGACTATCACGGGCAAGGGCCCCATCGGCCTCGTCTCGAAGTCGGGCACGCTCACCTACCAGATGATGTACGAACTGCGCGATCTCGGCTTCTCGACGGCCATCGGCATCGGCGGCGACCCCGTGATCGGCACGACGCACATCGACGCGCTCGCCGCATTCGAGGCGGACCCCGAGACGCGCGCGATCGTGATGATCGGCGAGATCGGCGGCGACGCCGAGGAGCGCGCCGCCGAGTACATCAAGGCCAACGTGACGAAGCCGGTCGTCGGCTACGTCGCCGGCTTCACGGCGCCCGAGGGCAAGACCATGGGCCACGCTGGCGCCATCGTGTCGGGCTCCGCGGGAACCGCGCAGGCGAAGAAGGAGGCCCTCGAGGCGGCGGGCGTCAAGGTCGGCAAGACGCCGACCGAGACGGCGAACCTGCTGCGCGAGGCCTTCACCGCGCTCTAGGCGCCCGGCGTCATCGGTCGGCGGGGCGGTCTCCTTCGGGAGGCCGCCCCGTCTTCGTGCTGCCCGGGAGAGGACGTTCGACGGTTCTCGGTCGCGGCGCGTGCGCGGATCGCGCGGGCGGTGCGAGCAGGGAGTTCGGAGTGCGGGTCGGAGTAAGATTCTGGCAATGAGATCCTTGGTGACTGCGGTGATCGCCGCAATCGAGGCGGTCGCCGTGGCGCTCGCCGGAATCGCCGTCGTCGCCATTCCCGCGGTGCTGATCTGGGTGATCACGTTCGGTCTCGCGGCGGAGCCCGCCGCCGTCGCCGCAGACGTAACCGGCGTGTGGCTGCTCGCGCACTTCGTTCCCCTGCACTTCTCGGTGTCGGCCGAGGCCGCGCTGAGCCTGGGGCTCGCGCCCGAAGCGCTCGACTTCACCCTGTCGCTGGCCCCGCTCGGCATCACGCTGATCTCGGTGCTGCTCGCGCTGCGCGCGGGCTGGCGCTTCGCCGGGCGCGGCGGAGTCGGTGCGATGGGCGTGATCGGCGGCATCGTCGGCTTCGGGGCGGTCGCCCTCGTCGCGTCCGTGTTCGCCGCGCCGCTCATCGAATGGACGGCGATGCAGGCGGCGCTCAGCGCGGCCTCGGTGTACGGCGTCGCTTCGGCTGCGGCGTTCCTCGTGCGGGCGGGGCGCGACGGGCACCCGTGGTGGGAGGGGAGCGTGCGCCAGGCCCTGCGCGCGATCGAGTACCTCGGGGTGCGATCGGGCGCAGCGCTGCCGAGTCGTGCGGCCGAGCTGCTCCGTCTCGCCGCGGCGGCCCTCGCGCTCGTCCTCGGTATCGCGGCGGTCGCCTTCGCCGTCGCCGTCGCGACCGGGTACGCGGATGTGACCGCGCTGGCGCAGAGCCTGCAGCTGGACCCCATCGGATCGCTGACGCTGTTCCTCGTGCAGGTCGCGCTGATGCCGATCGCGATCGTGTGGAGCGTCGCCTGGATGTCGGGCACCGGTTTCGCGATCGGGGCGGGCAGCTCGGTGACGCCGTTCGAGACGCTGCTCGGCCCGCTCCCCGCGCTGCCGATGCTGGGCGTGCTGCCCGACGGGTGGGGTGAGCGGGGAGCGTTCGCCCCGGGTGCGCTCGTCGTGGCCGCCCTCGTGCTCGGGGTGCTCTTCGCCCGCCGGCCGGCGCTGCGCCGCGCATCCTGGCCCGCCGCCCTCGTGATCACGGTGCTGGCAGCCGCACTGGTGGGGCTGTGCGTCGCCGGTGCGAGCGCCCTCGCGACCGGGTCGCTGGGGCCGGATCGCCTCGCCTCGAACGGACCGGACGCCTGGCTCACGGGCGGCGTCGTCGCGCTCGAGGTGGGCGGCGGGCTGCTGATCGGGGTGATCGCGGGCCGCTTCGACGCTGCGAAGGTTCGCGCCGCCATGCCGGACGCGATTCCCGGCATCGGAGGGGTGCGCGGTGCTCGGCCAGCTGCCGCGGAGGCCCCCGGCGCCCCGGGTGCCCCGGACGCCGACGCGGACGTGAATTTCGAGGCCGCGGTGGACGAGGCGCTCGAGCTGGGCGCTGATCGCCGGAGCGCGGCGACGCGGTGGAGCGACGCCGGGCGGCCCGACGCCTTCGAAACCGGAGCTTTCGAGACCGGCGCGGTTGACACCGAAGCCCACGATACCGACGCGTTCGACACCGACGCCTTCGAAACCGACGCGTTCGAGACCGACGCCCACGATGCCGGCGCCTTCGAGACCGACGCCCACGACACCGGCGCATTCGACACCGAATCCTTCGAGACGGAGGAGTTGGCGCGCCCCGCACGGGGCAGCGCGCGGCCCGGCACCGCCGCCGATCCGAAGCCCGGCGCGACAGCCGACGCGACGCCGGGTGCGGACGAGCTGACCGACGAGGCCGCCCTGCTGCAGGCCTATGCGTGGGACGCCGAGTCGCCGACCGCACCAGCAGACGAGGAGCCGCCGGAGACCGAGCGGCGACCCGGTTGGCGCTGGCCCGGGCGCGGGCGTTAGGGTAGGAGAGCAATCCACGGGAGTCCCGGCGCGCGGGGCTGAGAGGGAGCACGCGAGCTCCGACCGTTCACCTGATCTGGTTCATGCCAGCGGAGGAAGGACGCATCGATGATGCCTACGCTCACATCCCGACGAGTGCGACGTGCCGCACTCACCATGACTGCCGCTGCCGCCGCGCTCGGGCTCGGACTGACCGGTTGCGCGACCGGCGACGCCGACGAGACGGGCGGCGACGCGGGCACGGTGACGCTCGCCGTGCACGACTCGTTCCCGAACGAGGACTTCGCGGCCGCCGCGAGCGCCGCGACGGGCTTCGACGTGCAGGTCGTCTCCGCCGGAGACGGCGGCGAGCTGACGAACAAGCTCGTGCTCACGAAGGGTGCACCGATCGCGGACGCCTTCTTCGGCGTCGACAACATCTTCGCCTCGCGTCTGCTCGAGAACGACGTCGTGGTCGAGTACACGCCCGAGAACCTGCCGGGCGACGCGGAGCGGTTCGCGGTCGACGGCGATCCCGACTCGGGCCTCGTCGCGGTGGATCACGGAGCGACGTGCATCAACATCGACACGGCCTGGTTCGCGGATCAGCAGCTCGCCGCGCCCGCGTCGTACGACGACCTGACGAAGCCCGAGTACCGCGACCTCACCGTGCTGCTCGACCCGACCGCGTCGTCGACGGGCGCGTCGTTCCTCGTCGGCACCGTCGCCGAGTTCGGGGAGGACGGGTTCGCCGATTACTGGCAGCGCCTGATCGACAACGGGGCGCGCATCGAGCAGGGGTGGAGCGACGCCTACTACGGCCAGTTCACGCAGGGCGGGGAGGACGGGACGCGGCCGATCGTCGTCTCATACGCGTCGTCGCCGGCGTTCACGGTCGACGAGGCGGGCACTGCGTCGAGCACGGCCGCCCTGCTCGACACCTGCACGCGGCAGGTCGAGTACGCCGGGGTGCTGCAGGGCGCCGAGAACGAGGCCGGCGCCCGCGCCGTGGTCGACTACCTCGTCTCGCACGAGTTCCAGCAGACCATCCCCGACGCGATGTACATGAACCCGGTCGACGGCACGGTCGAGATGCCTGCGGCGTGGACGCAGTTCGCGCCGTCGCCTGCGGCGGGGCAGACCCACGACCTCGACTCGCGCGAGATCGAGGCGGGCCGCGAGACCTGGCTCAAGGCGCTGAGCGAGCAGATCGGGCTGTAACCATCCGCCGCATCGGCCGCGACGCCCCACGTGCCGCACTCGGCCCGTGGGGCGTCACGGCGTGGACGCTGGCCGCCGCGCTGCCGCTCGGGTTCCTCGCCCTCTTCTTCGTCTGGCCGGTGCTCTCGCTCGTCGCGACGGGCTTCACCGAGGAGGGCTCGCTCGATCTGAGCGGCCTGCCCGAGGTGTTCGGCGCCGAGCGCACGTGGCGCGTCATCGGGCAGACGTTCGCGCAGGCCGGCCTCGCGACGGTGCTCTCCCTGCTGCTCGGCGTGCCGGCGGCGTACGCGCTGTACCGTCTCGAATTCCCGGGGAGGGCGCTGCTGCAGGGGGTGCTCACCGTGCCCTTCGTGCTGCCCTCGGTGGTGGTGGGCGTCGCGTTCTCCGCGCTGCTCGGCCCGGGTGGGCCCCTCGCGTCGTGGGAGCGGGATCAGAGCTTCATCGCCGTGGTGCTCGCGCTCGCGTTCCCGAACGTCGGCGTCGTCGCACGCACGGTCGGCGGATTCTGGTCGCGTCTCGACGACACCTCGGAGCAGGCGGCGCGCGTGCTCGGCGCGTCGCGCGCGCAGGCCTGGTGCATGGTCACGCTTCCCGCGCTCGGCCCCGCAATCGCTTCGGCCGCCGCGCTGGTGTTCCTCTTCTGCTCCACGTCGTTCGGCGTCGTGCTCATTCTCGGCGGCACGGCGTTCGCGAACGTGGAGACCGAGATCTACCGGCTGACGGTGCAGTTCCTCGACCTGCGCGGTGCGGCGGTGCTGTCGATCGCCCAGTTCGCGATCGTGGCGCTGGCGCTCGTCGTGTCGTCGCGGCTGCGTCGCGCGGGGGAGCGGGCGGTGGTGCTGCGCGAGGAGCGGGGCCGCGGCGAGCGGCCGAGACGGGCCGATGCGCCGGTGCTGGTGCTGTTCGGGGCGACGGTGGTGCTGCTCCACGCGTTGCCGCTCGGAGCGCTGGTGGCGCGATCGTTCACGGGTCGCGACGGCGCATGGACGCTCGCGAATTATGCAGCGCTCGCGGATCCGCCGCCGGGCCTGCCAATCGACGGAACCGTGGTCGAGGCGATCGTCGCATCGCTGCGGATCGCCGTGGTCGCGGCGCTCATCGCCATGGCGCTCGGGATGCTGCTCGCGCTCGTGCTCTCACGTCGGCCGCGCGCGCCGATGCTGCGCCGGGGCATCGAGGCGTTCGACGGTCTGGTGATGCTGCCGCTCGGGGTGTCGGCGGTGACGCTCGGGTTCGGGCTGCTGCTCACGATGCACCGCCCGCTCGGCATCGGCTTCGACCTGCGCACCTCGACCGCGCTGATTCCAATCGCCCAGGCGCTCGTGGCGCTGCCGCTCGTGGTGCGCACACTGCTGCCGGTGCTGCGGGGCATCGCCCCGGAGCTCAGGGATGCGGCGGCGTCGCTCGGCGCCGGCCCGTTCGCGATGCTGCGCGCCATCGACCTGCCGCTCCTCGGCCGCTCCGCGGGGCTCGCGCTCGGGTTCGCCGGGGCGGCGTCGCTCGGGGAGTTCGGTGCGACCGCCTTCCTGGTGCGGCCGGGCGAGCAGACGCTGCCGGTGGCCGTCGCCGCACTGATCGGGCACCCGGCGCCGGGCAGCTACGGCGCCGGTCTCGCGGGGGCCGTGGTGCTCGGGGCTGTGACGGCGGGGATCATGCTGCTCGCCGAGCGGTGGCGCACCGACGGGGCTCGGGAGTTCTGATGCGGCTCATCGACGCCGACGTGCTCCTCATCGACGGACGCTCCGGTTCGGGCAAGACCCGCCTCGCGGAGCGCGTCGCGTCGGCGTGCGCAGCGGCGGGCAGGCCCGCGCAGGTGCTGCACGTCGAGGCGCTCTACCCGGGCTGGGACGGCCTGGCCGAGGGGTCGGAGGCGCTCGCGGGCGCCCTGCGCTCCGGCGCCTACCGCGTGTACGACTGGATCGCGGGGGAGTTCGGCGCCCGGGAGCGCATCGCGCCCCGCGCCCCGCTCGTGATCGAGGGCTGCGGCGCCATCACCGCCGCGAACCTCGCCGCGGCGCGGCACTGGGCGGCCGGCGCCGACGTCGCGGGGCGGGGCTCCGCCGATCCTCTCGTGCGCAGCGTGTGGCTGGAGGTCGATGCCGAGGTGCGCAAGCGGCGGGCGCTCGCTCGGGACGGCGACGTCTACGCGCCCCACTGGGATCGCTGGGCGGCTCAGGAGGAGGCGCTGTACGCGCGGCACCGCCCCTGGGAGCTCGCCGACCGCACCATCGCGCCGGCGCTGGGACCGGGGCCGGGGCCGGGGCCGGGGCCGGGGCCGGGGCTCGGGCCAGCGCCGCGGGAGCGGCGTTAGAACGCGACCGGAACGTCGGCCTCCTCGAGGGCGCGGCGCACCTCGTCGCTGTGGAAGGCCTCGGCGAGCGCCGCGACCTCCGGCGAATCCGCGTTGTCCTCGCGCGAGACGAGCGACACCGCGAACTGGGGATCCTGCTCGGTGGCGATCGCGTCGTCCTCGGGCGTGAGCCCGAGCTGACGGGCGAAGGTGCCGTGCAGGAAGACGGCGTCCGCCTCGGGGTAGGCGGCGGAGAGCTGCATGATGTCGACCTCGACGAACTCGAGCTTCCGCGCGTTCTCCGTGATGTCGTCGACCGTGACCGACCAGGTGTCGGCCTCGGGATCGAGCTCGATGAGCCCGGCCTGCGCCACCATCTGCAGCGCGCGCGCCGCATTCGAGGTGTCCTGCGGAATCACGATGCGCCCGCCCTCGGGCACATCGTCGAGGCTCGCGTGCGAGCTCGAGTACATGCCGACGACGGTGAGGTAGACGGGTTCGATGACGACGAGCGACGCGTCGTTGCCGGCGTTGAACTCCTCCATGAACGGGGGGTGCTGCACGAAGTTCGCATCGAGCTCGCCGTGCTGCAGCATCGAGTTGGGCTGCACGTAGTCGGCGACCTCGACGAGCTGGATCTCGTAGGGCGGCTCGATGGCTTCGGCCGCCGCTTCCACGACGTCCGTCATGGGAGTCGTGGTGGCGGCCACCTTCAGGGTGCGCGTGCCCTCCCCGTCGGCGCCGGCGGCGTTCGAGTTCGAGCCCGAGGCGCACCCGGAGAGCGCGAAGAGGGCGATGGCGGCGGTGGCGGTGGTGAGAGTCAGACGGCGATGCATGAGGTGCTTCCTGTCGGGTGCGGGTGATCTGGGGTCGGGGGATCCGGCGGCGCCGTCAGCGATGATCGATCGCGCGAGAGACGCGCGTGCCGAGGCTCTGCAGCAGCATGACGCACGCGACGATGAGTGCGATCGTGACGTACATGAGGGTGAAGTCGTACTGGTGGTAGCCGTAGCGCATCGCGAAGTCGCCGATGCCGCCGCCGCCGACGACGCCGAGCACGGTGGAGTAGGAGACGAAGCTGATGGTGGCCGATGTCAGCGCGTAGACGAGACCGGATCGCCCCTCGACGAGCAGGAAGCGGAAGACGGTCTGCACGGTGCTGGCGCCCATGGACTCCGCGGCGAGCAGGAGACCGCTCGGCAGCTCGAGCAGGATCTGCTCGGTCAGCCGCGCATAGATGGCCACCGCGACGAAGCCGAGCGGGAAGGTGGCCGCGACGGTGCCGAAGCTCGTCTCGAACACCAGCCGGGTGACGGGGATCATGAACACGACGAAGAGGAGGAACGGGAAGGAGCGCACGATGGTGACGTACGCGTTCGCCGCAGTCCAGATTCCGCGGCGCGGCATGACGCCGCCCGCGCGCGTGAGGTAGATGACGACGCCGAGCGGCGTGCCGAAGAGCACCGCGACGATGATCGAGGCGAGCACCATGTAGCCGGTCTCGCTCATGGCGCGCGCGATCTCCGCGCCGTGCTCGCCGAAGACGCGCTGCAGTTCGCTCCAGATCGTCACGATGCGAGCCTCGACCGCACATGATCGAGATAGCGTTCCTCCCGCTGCCGGGTGGTGCGGGGCACCGCCACGGTGTCGAGCAGCACCCCCCGTTCGAAGACCGCGGCGGCGTCGCAGACGGCCTGCACGGCGTCGAGCTCGTGGGTGACGAGCGCGATGGTCGTTCCGAACTCCGCGCGCGTCGCCTGCAGCAGATCGAGGATCTCCGCGGTGGTGTGCGTGTCGAGTGCGGAGGTGGGCTCGTCGCAGAGCAGCAGCTCGGGATCGGTGACCAGGGCGCGCGCGATCGCCACGCGCTGCTGCTGGCCGCCGGAGAGTTGCGCGGGGTGCCGATCCGCGAGCGCCGAGAGGCCGACGAACTCCATCATCGCAGCGACCCGCTCGGGATCGCGCCGGTGCTGCAGTCGCAGCGGAAGCGCGACATTGGCGCGCGCGGTGAGGTTGCCGACCAGGTTGAAGTGCTGGAACACCACGCCGATCCGGTGCCGCATCGTGCGCAGCTCGCGGGGTGCGAGCGATGCGAGATCGGTGCCGCCGACGAGCACCCGGCCGCTCGTCGGATGGTCGAGCCCGTTCATGAGTCGCAGCAGCGTCGACTTGCCGGCCCCGCTCTCGCCGAGCACCCCGAAGATCGATCCGCGGGGAATGTCGAGGCTGACGTCGGCGAGCGCGTCGACGGCGCCTTCGCCGATGCCGAACCGTCGCGTGACGCGGTCGAAGACGACCGCCGCGGGCGCGGCAATCGGAGCACTCATGAGACACCGCCCGAGGAGGAGAGGAACGCGGATTACTTAGACTCGGTCTAAGATAGGCGCTGGCGGGCGGCAGGGCAAGTCGCGCGCCCATTCGGGAGCGAGGAGCAGCATGATCCACCACGAAGACTCGGCGGGGAGCGCCCCCGCACTGTTCACCGCGGCCGCGAGAAACGTCGACGGAGTCGACGGCGAGAGCTGGATCGAGGGCGACGGGCTGCGCGTCACCGTCGCATCGCCGACCGGGCCCGCCCGAGCGGGGGCCACGAACCCCGAGGAACTGCTCGCGCTCTCGTGGGCGACCTGCCTCAACGCCGCAGCGCGCGTCGTGGCCGGGCCCGGCATCGAGGTCGAGGCCCGTGCCGAGATCTCCCTGCACGCGCGAGCCGCAGGAGGGTACGAGTTCTCGGGCGAGGCGCAACTGCGGTTCGTCGGCGTTCCGCCCGACGAGGCGCGCGCGCTCGCCGCAGCCGCCCACGAACGGTGCCCCGTCTCGCGCATGCTCAGCGGCCGCTCGGCCGTGCGCGTCACCGCCGTCGCGTAAACTGATGCGGTGCTGAAAATCGCGGTTCTCATCTCCGGTGGCGGCAGCAACCTCAAAGCGCTGATCGACGCCGCCGCAGACCCCGACTTTCCGGCGGAGATCGCCTGCGTCGGGTCGGACACCGACGCGCCCGGCCTCGACCACGCGAGAGCCGCGGGCATCCCGACGTTCGTCGTGCGCCCCCGAGACTCGGCGACGCGCGAGGAATGGGGAGCCGTGCTCGCCGCCGCGATCCAGGAGCACCACGTGGGCACCGGCCCCGACCGCGGACTCGTCGTGAGCGCGGGCCTCATGCGGATCCTGCCGCCCGGCTTCGTGCGCACCTTCAGCCCGCACCTCATCAACACCCACCCCGCGCTGCTCCCCGAATTTCCGGGCGCCCACGCCGTGCGCGACGCGCTCGCCGCAGGCGCCGCACGCACGGGAGTGACCGTGCACGTCATCGACGAGGGCGTCGACACCGGCCCGGTGCTGCGCCAGGCGGCCGTCGACGTGCTGCCCGGCGAAACGGAGGCCGATCTGCACGAGCGCATCAAGCAGCTCGAGCGCCCCCTGCTCGTCGAGACCGTGCGAGACATCGCGCTCGGGCGCCTCGCGCTGCCCGGCGCGGGCTGACCCGCAGCAACGACCGGCCCCCGCCTCCCACTCCGCCAGCGAACACCCCACCGGCCAGCGAACACCCCACCGGCCAGCGAACACCGACCAAAGGAGCCACGCCGCATGGCAGTCCAGAGCCACGACCCCAGCCTCTACGAGCACCGCGACATCGTTCCCGTGCGACGCGCACTCATCTCGGTCAGCGACAAGACCCGCCTCCTCGACCTCGCCGCGGCACTCGCCGAGCACGGCGTCGAGATCGTCTCCACCGGATCGACCGCCGCCACGATCCGCGAGGCCGGCCACGACGTGACCGATGTCGCCGACGTCACCGGGTTCGCCGAGGCCCTCGACGGGCGCGTCAAGACGCTGCACCCGGCCGTGCACTCCGGCCTGCTCGCCGACCTGCGCCTCGCCGACCACCGGGCGCAGCTCGACGCCCTCGGCTTCGCCCCCTTCGAACTAATCGTCGTGAACCTCTACCCGTTCGAGGAGACGGTCGCCTCGGGCAAGCCCGCCGCCGACGTCATCGAGAACGTCGACATCGGGGGCCCGGCGATGGTGCGCGCGAGCGCGAAGAACCACGCCAACGCGGCGATCGTCGTCTCGCCGGCGCGCTACGACGAAGTGATCGCAGCCGTGCGATCCGGAGGCACGACGCTCGCCCAGCGCCGCTCGCTCGCCACCGAGGCCTTCGTGCACACGGCGCAGTACGACGCCGCCGTGGCGAACTGGTTCCTCGAGCAGGAGGACGCCCAGTGGAGCGACGCCCCCGCCGCCGAGGCGGAGGCCGCCGAAGCCTCGATCGACAGCATCTTCGAGACCGGCGAGGGATACGTCGGCTACGAAGTCTTCGGGCTCCGCGAATCGGTGCTGCGATACGGCGAGAACAGCCACCAGCGAGCCGCCCTCTTCACCGAGAACGAGGGCTCCGGCATCGCGCAGGCCACCCAGCTGCACGGCAAGGAGATGTCGTACAACAACTACGTCGACGCCGACGCCGCGCTGCGGGCCGCGTTCGACCACGAGCGCCCCGCCGTCGCCATCATCAAGCACGCCAACCCGTGCGGCATCGCGGTCGCCCCCGACGACGCCGCCGACCCCATCGCGGCTGCGCACGAGCTCGCGCACGCCTGCGACCCCGTCTCCGCATTCGGCGGGGTGATCGCGGCGAACCGCACGGTCACCCGCGCGATGGCCGAGACCGTCTCCGAGATCTTCACCGAGGTGATCGTGGCGCCCGGCTTCGAACCCGACGCGCTCGCCGTGCTCACGCAGAAGAAGAACGTGCGCCTGCTCGTGCTGCCGGCCGACTACACGCCCAACCCGGTCGAGCTGCGGCAGGTCTCCGGCGGCTTCCTGCTGCAGGACTCCGATCGCACGTTCGCGAGCGCATCCGACTGGACGCTCGCGACCGGCGAGCCCGCAGACGCCGAGACGCTCGCCGACCTCGAATTCGCCTGGCGCGCGAGCCGCGCGGTGAAGTCGAACGCCATTCTGCTCGCGAACCGCGGCGCCTCCGTGGGCGTCGGCATGGGGCAGGTCAACCGCGTCGACTCGTGCCGTCTGGCAGTGGAGCGGGCGGGGGATCGCGCACGCGGATCCGTCGCCGCCTCCGACGCGTTCTTCCCGTTCGCAGACGGCCTGCAGGTGCTGCTCGACGCCGGCGTGCGCGCAGTGGTGCAGCCCGGCGGCTCCGTGCGCGACCCCGAGGTCGTCGAGGCCGCCCGGGCCGCGGGCGTCACCATGTACTTCACGGGGGAGCGCCACTTCTTCCATTGATCGCCTGACCTGCGATTTTCTCGCGCATTCATCTGGTGTGAGCAAGCCTCGCCTTCGTTGCGAGAGCTTGCTCGCGCCGGGAGAATCGAGGTGTGGAAATCGTCAAGGGAATTCTCATCGTCCTGCACCTGATCGGATTCGGCGCGGTGTTCGGCAGCACGCTCGCCCAGCTGTCGGCGGTGAAGGAGGCGCGCGCCCGCATCACCCCGGGCATCATGCACGGAGCCTGGCTGCTGCTCGCCACCGGCCTGCTGCTCGTCGGCATGGTTTACGCGACCGGCGGCCAGCCGAACAACGCGAAGATCGGCGTCAAGCTCGTCGTGCTGATCGTGCTCATCGCGATCGTGCTCGTCGGCCGCAAGAAGCAGCCGGTGCCGGGCGGAATGCTCGGCGCGATCGCCGGTCTGTCGGTCGTGAACGTCGCGCTGGCGGTGCTCTGGCACTGACCCCGATGCGTGCAGACCCCCCGGGAGGCTCGGCCTCTCGGGGGGTCTTGCTGTACGCGGGGCGACCCGGCGGCGTCGCGCCGGCGTCGACCGTCGCGCCGGTGTCGGCGTCGCGCCGGTGTCGGTGTCGCGCCGGTGTCGGCGTCGACCGTCGTGCAGGAGATCCGGCTTCGTGCAGGGCGATCGCGGCGATATCGGCCGTCTGACGCCGGATGTCCTGTGCGACGAACGAGGACAGGCGTGCGCGCCAGGGCGCGGGGCCGGGCGGCGCGGGGCTGGGCGGCGCGGGGCCGGGCGGCGCTCTCTCAGTAGTCGATGTCGACGCCCATCGAGGCGACGAACTGCTCGAGCTCGCCGCTCTCCTCCGCGTAGCTGCCGCCCCCGCACGCGGTGAAGGCGGTCAGTGCGAAGTCGCCCGCGCGGTACACCGAGACGAGGCCCTCGAACTCCGGCTCCTTCGGCGCCGTGACTCGAAGGCTGGAGAAGACGAGCAGCGACGACCCGAGCCCGCCGTTGACATCTCCGGTGAGCATCAAAGATTCCGCGGGCTCCACCTCGGCCTCGACATCGAGCAGTGCCGAGACGTACTCCCGGGCCATGTCCTCCGCGATCGTCTCCGCGGTCGGCGTCTCCTCCGTGCCGACGCCCATCGGCTGCTGCAGCTGGACGATGCACGGGGACTACGCCTCGATCGTGGTCACCCCGGGAGCGCTCTCCGCGTCCACGTACTTCCATCCCGTCGGCAGCGCATCCGGAATGCGCCAGACGACATCGATCGGCTCCGTGCCGCCCAGCATCTTGCCCAGCAGATCGAGTTCGGCGTCGGTCGGAGCGCCGCCGATCCCGCCCTCCGACCCGCCGGAACCGCCGGAATCGCCGAAACCGCCGGAACCGCCGAAACCGTCCAAGTCACCTGAGCCTCCACCCAAGCCGCCGTCGCTCCCGCCCTCGGCCGGTGCCGTGCCGCGCAGGCCGGCTGCTCCCAGCGGCGCGAGCGGGAGCAGACCGCAGCCGCTCGCGGCGAGCAGGACGACCATGGCCGCGACGCCGCGGAGCATTCGTGTCGATGACATGCTCCGACGGTAATCGGTCGCGGCGCGGGGGCCCGCTCGCGGCAGGGGCGCCTCGGGGAGTGGCACTGCACGATCCGGACGCGGAGATGCTGAATGCACCGCGGGCGAGTACCCAAAGCGCGTCGCGGCGGGAGCTTCTCGCGCCGACGACTACTGATTCCGGCCCATTCGGATACTGCATGGAGCGAGTGCGAAATGCAGTAGTGCGATTCGCGCCGATCGGCGTGGCGCGGTGTGGTGCGGCGCGGGTCGGCTTGTACGGGTCGACCGGTCCCGGGCCCCGACGCACTCAGGGCCCGGGCGCCCGACGCCCGGGGTCGGTCCCACGGGCCGCGGGTGGTGCTGGTCGGTCAGTGCCAGCGGTGGCCCCAGGTGCGGGATTGGCCGGCGGGGGCGATGTGCTGGGGGATGCCGAGGGGGTTGGTGTCTTGGAGTGCTTCGGGGAGGAGTGCTTGGGGTGCGTTCTGGTAGGCGACGGGGCGTTGGAAGCGGGTGATGGCTGCGGTGCCGACGGAGGTGGAGGAGTCGTTGGTGGTCGCGGGCCAGGGGCCGCCGTGCTGTTGGGCGGGGGTGACGGCGACGCCGGTGGACCAGCCGTTGAACAGGACGCGGCCGACTTGGTTGGCGAGGGCGGCGATGAGGGCGCGCAGTTGGGGGGCGTTGTCGGTTTCTCCGGTGGCTTCGGCTGCGCTGAGGTGGAGGGTGCCGGAGAGGTTGCCCTCGTAGAACTCGGGCATGAGTGCTGCGAGGTCGGTGTGCTCGGGGACCTCGACGAGGATGGAGAGCGGGCCGAATGATTCTTCGAGGAGGGTGTCGCGTCCGGTTCGGAAGTCGTCGAGGCTGATGGTGATGATGGTGGGGGTGGCCCAGCCCTGTCCGTCGTCGTCGAAGCGGATGCCGCCGGGGATCAGCGGGTTCGCTCCGGTGGTGCTCAGTACGGCGGTGCGGCGTTCGTCGTAGGATTTCGCGATGCGGGGGTCGAGGAGGCGGTGCTCGGGGACGTCGGTCGCGTTGCGGGTGATGGCTTGGGGGAGTGGGCTGTCTGCGGGGATGAAGGCGAAGCCGGGTTTGGTGCAGAGCTGGCCGGCGGAGCCTGCGACGCTGGCGAGGTAGCCGGTGGCGATCTCGTCGGCGCGTTCGGTGATGGCGTCGGCGGTGATGAAGACGGGGTTGACGCTGCCGAGTTCTCCGTAGAACGGGATGGGGGCGGGGCGGTTCGCGGCGATGTCGGCGAGGAGGCGGCCGACGCGGATGGAGCCGGTGAAGGAGCCGGCTTTGATGCGGGGGTCTTTCAGGATCTGCACTCCGGCTTCGCGGCCGTGGATGAGTTGGAAGGTGCCTTCGGGCATGCCTGTTTCGGTGAGTGCGTGTGCGGCGACTTCTGCGGTGGCGTCGGAGAGGTCTGGGTGGCTGGAGTGGGCTTTGACGATGAGGGGGCAGCCGGCTGCGAGGATCGCTGCGGAGTCGCCGCCCATGACGGAGAACGCGAAGGGGAAGTTGGAGGCGGAGAAGTTGATGACGGGGCCGAGGGGGAGGTGGGTGCGGCGGATGTCGGGGCGGGGGCCGAGGGCGAAGTCGGGGTCGGCGTGGTCGATGCGGGCGTCGAGGTAGCCGCCGTCGACGATGGTGTCGGCGAAGAGGCGGAGTTGGAGGGCGGTGCGGGTGATCTCGCCGGTGAGGCGGGGGCGGGTGAGGCCGGTTTCGCGGAGGGCGATGTCGACGAGGTCGGGTGCGGCGGTTTCGAGGGCGTCGGCGATGGCGACGAGTGCGCGGGCGCGGTGTGCTGCGGTGGTGGTGGCGAGCAGGGGTGCGGCGGTGGTGGCTCGGGCGATGACGGCCTCGAGATCAGCGGGAAGCGCTTCGTGGGACATGCGACGATCCTTACGTGGCGGTGGGTCTGCGGTGACGGGTCTGCCGCTCATTCTGCCAGCAGGCATGCGGTGCGGGCGGTGCGCCTTCGCACAGTGTCGATGATCCGCACGGTGCGAAGGCGCGCCTCCCGTCTGCCGCCTCCCGTCTGCCACCTCCGGTCGGCCGCCTCCCGTCGAGCTCTGAGCGCCTAGCGCCGATCCGCCCGGTCGCGACCCGGCAGCACGAGTTCCATCGTCTCCGAGAACTCGCGCTCGATATCGGCGTCGGGGCGCTGCGTCGCGAGGCTCACGAGCACCGCGGCGGCCAGCGCGACGACGAAGCCTGGGAGCAGCTCGTAGAGCCCGGTTCCCAGGGCCTTCCAGACGAACACGGTCACCGATCCCGCGACCATGCCGGCGAGCGCGCCCCAGTTCGTGAGCCGGCGCCAGTAGAGGCTGAGCAGCACGATCGGCCCGAACGCGGCGCCGAACCCGGCCCACGCGAAGCTGACGAGCCCGAGCACCGAGTCATTGGGGCTGATCGCCAGCAGGGCCGCGAGCAGCGCGACCACGAGCACGCCGCCGCGCCCGAGCAGCACGAGGGCGCGATCGCTCGGAGGCGTCTTGCGTGCGAGGCGGTAGAGATCCTCGACCAGCGCGGAGGAGCACACGATGAGCTGGCTCGACAGGGTGCTCATGATCGCCGCGAGCACCGCGGCGAGCACGAATCCGGCGACGAGCGGGTGCAGCAGCACCTGCGACATCAGCAGCACGACGGTCTCGGGGTCGGCCGGGGCGCCCCCGAACTTCTCGAAGTACGCCGCGCCGACCAGGCCCGAGGCGACGGCGCCGAGCAGCGACAGGAACTGCCAGCTCGTGCCGATGCGGCGGGCCGACGCGGCCTCCTGCGGCGTGCGCAGTGCCATGAACCGCACGATGATGTGGGGCTGCCCGAAGTATCCGAGCCCCCAGGCGAGCCCCGACACGACGACGAGCACGACCGCTCCCGTCGACAGCGTGCCGTCGCCGAAGAGCGACAGCTGGCCCGCCGAGGCGCCCGAGCCGGTCGCCTCGCCCCAGCCGCCGATCGTGATGATGGCGACGACGGGCACCACGATGAGCGCCACCACCATCATGAGCCCCTGCACGACGTCGGTGAGTGAGGCGCCGAGGAAGCCACCGAAGAGGGTGTAGGCCAGCGTGACGACCGTGACGAGGAGCATGCCGATCCAGTAGTCGCCGCCGAACGTCGACTCGAAGTACTTGCCGCCCGCCACCATGCCCGACGAGGCGTACAGGGTGAAGAAGACGAGGATGATGACGCTCGAGATGGTGCGCAGCAGGCGGGTGCGGTCGCGCGTGCGGTTCTCGAAGAAGCTCGGGATCGTGATGGAGTTGCGCGACACCTCGGAGTAGGCGCGCAGTCGCGGCGCGACGAGCCGCCAGTTGAGGTACGAGCCGATGAGCAGGCCGACGGCGATCCACCACTCGATGAGCCCCGACGCGTAGATCGCACCGGGCAGGCCCATGATGAGCCAGCCCGACATGTCGGAGGCGCCGGCGGAGAGCGCCGCGACCCAGGGCGGCAGCCCCCGACCGGCGAGCATGTAGCCCTCGTGGCTGCTCGTGCGCCGGAAGGCGAGCCAGCCGATGAAGAGCATGACCGCGAAGTAGATCGCGAGGGCGAGGTAGAGGTAGAACTGGGCGGACATCGTCGTCGCCTTTCTGTGATGGGCGCGCGGCTCGGGGCCGCGCGGGGGAGGCGCTGCGGGCGCGAGGGCCCGCAGCGCCTGCGAGCTTAGAGGATTCCCTCGCTGAACCGACTCGGCGTTCCGAACCGGTGGGCCGTGATCGACACCGCCTGCTCGCGCAGGTGCGGCAGCATCTCGACCCGTCCGGCGGCGACCACCGGGCCGCCGTAGACCGCGATGTCGGGCTTGCCGCCGGCGGCGCGCGCGACCTCGCGGGCGACGGCCTCGCGCGACGGCCCGGCCACGATGCGCACCCGCGCGCCGGAGTTCGGTCCGCGCTGCTCGGCGAGCGCGGCGACGCGGGCGGCCCAGGCGGCGTCGTCCTCGTACGCGATCTCCACGCCGGCGCGCTCGAACGCCGCGGCGATCGGGGCGGGCAGCGCGATCGGGGTGCTCAGCCGCGGGTGCGCCCCGGCCCCCACGCCGGCGGCGACGGCGCGCAGCACATCGGCCGGCGCCGCGTCGGCGGCCGCGCGGATCACGGCGTGCATCGGCAGGTACCGCAGCACGTTGCGCTCGACGCCGATCCCCGAGACGTCCCGTCGGGCGCCGAACTCCTGCTCCCACGCGTCCGCATCCGAGCCGAGCGCCGCACGCAGCCGTGCGAGCTCGGCGCCTCCCATGCCCGACTGCTCGGCGGCGGTCAGCAGAGGCGCGGCGGCGGGCAGCGGGGCACGGAGCGCCGCGGTCGTCTCGGCGTCGACCCAGTCGCCGAGGCCGAAGAGGTAGCTCGGGCCGCCCGCCTTCGTCCCGGCGCCGATGGCCGACTTCTTCCAACCGCCGAACGGCTGCCGCCGCACGATGGCGCCGGTGATGCCGCGGTTGACGTACAGATTGCCGGCCTCGACGCGATCGAGCCAGCGGGCGAGCTCGGCCCGGTCGAGCGAGTGCAGGCCGCTGGTGAGCCCGTACTCGATGTCGTTGACCATGTCGATGGCCTCGTCGAGCGTCTCCGCCGTCATGACGCCCAGGATCGGGCCGAAGTACTCGGTCAGGTGGTACTCGCTGCCCCGCTGCACGCCCGCGCGCACGCCCGGGGTCCAGAGCTTTGGGTCGCCGGTGCGGTCGACGGCCAGCGGGTGCTCGGTCTCGACCGGCGCCGGCTCGACCTCCCAGTGCTGCCCGGGTTCGAGTTGCGTGAGCCCGCGCAGCAGCTTGCCCGAGGGGGCGGCGATCAGCGGCCCCATCTGACTCGTCAGATCGTCGGGGGTGCCGACGCGCAGCGAGCGCACGGCGTCGAGCAGCTGCCCGCGGAAGCGCCGGGAGCGGGCGACGGAGCCCACGAGCACGACGAGCGACGCCGCCGAGCACTTCTGCCCGGCGTGCCCGAACGCCGACTGGGCCACGTCGCGCGCCGCGAGGTCGAGATCGGCGTTCGGGGTGACGATGATCGCGTTCTTGCCGCTCGTCTCCGCCAGAATCGGCAGATCCTCGCGCAGACCGCGGAAGGTCTCGGCGGTTTCGTACGCGCCCGTGAGGATCAGCCGGTCGATGCGCGGGTCGGCGACGAGCCCCGATGCGAGTGCGCGATCCTCGAACTGCACGAGTTGCAGCACGTCGGCCGGCACTCCGGCCTCCCACAGGGCTTCGACCATCACCGCGCCCGACCGAGCGGACTGCGCGGCGGGCTTGATGATGACGCTCGATCCGGCAGCGAGGGCCGCGAGCGTGCCGCCCGCCGGGATGGCGACCGGGAAGTTCCAGGGCGGGATCACGGCGGTCAGCCGCTGCGGCACGAAGCGCGCCCCGTCGACGTGCTCGAGCTCCTGGCCGAGCGCCGCATAGTAGTGGGCGAAGTCGATCGCCTCCGAGACCTCGGGGTCGCCCTGGTCGAGCGTCTTGCCGCACTCGGAGCCCATGACCTCGAGCAGGTCGGCGCGGCGGGCCTCGAGCGCCTCGCCCGCCCGGTGCAGGATGCGGGCGCGCTCGTCGGCGCCGAGCGCCTGCCAGCCCTCGGCGGCGGCCCGCCCGCGCTCGATCGCGCGGTCGAGCGCCGCGGCGTCGGCGATCCGCGCCCCGGCGACGGCCGCGGCGCCCAGCTCCGACTGCACCATGCGCTCCGCGATCGCGCGCCCCCACGCCCGGTTGCCGGGCAGATCGGGGTCCGTGTCGGGGGTGTTGCTGAAGCCGGCGGCCCCGCCCTCCACGCGCTCCTCCACCCGGGAGGCGACCTCGGGGCGGGCGAGATGCGCCGCGACCGAGTCGCTCGACCCGGCCCGGCGATCCTGCACGCGATTCGGCTCGGGCACCCGGTAGTGCTCGGGGTCGCCGTCGGCGGTGATCGACTCGAGGTCGGCGAGGGACGCGAGGAAGCGCTCGCGCTCGCGCTCGAAGAGCTCGGCGTGGTCGTGCAGCTCGAACGCGGCCGACATGAAGTTCTCCGTGCTCGCCCCCTCTTCGAGGCGGCGGATGAGGTAGGCGATGGCCACGTCGAACTCCTCGGGGTGCACGACCGGCACGTAGAGCAGCAGGTGCCCCACCTCGCGCCGCACGGCCTCGGCCTGACCCGCCGCCATGCCGAGCAGCATCTCGAACTCGATGCCCTCCGCCGCTCCGCGCCGCTGCGCGAGCAGCCACGCGAGGGCGACGTCGAAGAGGTTGTGGCCGGCGACGCCGATCCGCACGTTGCGCACCCGCTCGGGATGCAGCGCGTAGTCGAGCACGGCCTTGTAGCCGGTGTCGGAGGCCTGCTTGGTGGGCCACGTCCCCGACGGCCAGCCGTGCACAGCCGCGTCGACGAGCTCCATCGGCAGGTTCGCGCCCTTGACGACGCGCACCTTGATGGGGGCGCCGCCGCGGGCGACCCGCTGCGCCGCCCACTCCTGGAGCCGGATCATGGCGCCCAGCGCATCGGGGAGGTACGCCTGCAGCACGATCCCGGCCTCCAGCCCGGTGAACTCCGGGCGGTCGAGGAGGCGCATGAAGACCGCCAGCGTGAGGTCGAGGTCCTTGTACTCCTCCATGTCGAGGTTGATGAACTTCTGCGGAGACGCGTCGGCGGCGCGCGCGAAGAGGGGGAGGAGCTGCTGCTCGATGTGCGCGACCGCCTCGTCGAACGCCCAGTGGTTGTGCGGGGCGACGGTCGCGGAGACCTTGATGGAGACGTAGTCGATGTCGTCGCGGGCGAGGAGGCGGTGGGTGCCCTCCAGGCGCCGCTCGGCATCGGACCGCCCGAGGATCGCCTCGCCCAGCAGGTTCATGTTGAGCCGCACGCCGTCGCGGGCGATCTTCGCGATCGCCGGCCCCAGCCTGGCGTCGCTGGCGTCGATGATGAGGTGGCTGACGAGCTGCCGCAGCACGCGCCGCGCGATCGGTACGACGACCCCCGGCATGGGCCGCGCCAGCGCCCCGCCGAGGCCGATCGCCCCGCGCATCGGCACGGGGAGGAACGCCGGCGTCTTCGGCACGAGTTCGTGCAACCGCTGCGCGGCAACCGCGAGATCCTCGGGGCGCACGACCCCGTCGACGAAGCCCACGGTGAAGTCGAGCCCGTTCGGGTCGCTGAGCACGCCGGCGAGGCGCGCCGCCGAGGCATCGGCCGGGAGGGACGCGGCCTCGGCGAGCCAGCGCCGCACGAGCGCGACGGCGTCGTCTGCGAGGTCTTGCGGGCGGATTTCGTGGGCGGTGCTCATGCGGGCCTTTCGGAACGGCGGGGCGGGGCGCATCGGTGCGGGCCCTCGTGCGTTCAGTCTGACCCCGGCGGAGCATGAAGTACAGCGACGGTTTGTGTGGAATAGTGTGAAGTAGAACTGATGAATCGGGAGGCCGCATGCTCGAGATGAAGCGCTTGCGCCTGCTCTGGGAGCTCGACACGCGCGGCACCGTCGCGGCCGTCGCCGAAGCGCTGAACTACAGCCCGTCGGCGATCTCGCAGCAGCTCGCGCTGCTCGAACGCGAGGCGGGAGTGCCGCTGCTGCGCCGGTCGGGTCGCACGCTCGAACTGACCCCCGCCGCCCAGGTGCTGGTCGCCGAGACGCACGACCTGCTGGCCGGGCTCGAGCGCGCGGAGGCGGCGCTGCACCGCGCGCACGCCGAGGTCGGGGGCACCGTGCGCATCGCCGTGTTCCAGACCGCCCTGCTCGCGCTCATGCCGCAGGTGCTCGGGCGGCTGCGCGACACGCACCCGCGTCTGCGGGTCGAGATGGTGCAGCACGAACCCGAGGCCGGGCTCGAGGAGACGTGGACCCGGCGCTTCGACCTCGTGATCGCCGAGCAGTACCCGGGGCACGCGGCGCCGCGCTTCTCGGGCCTCGACCGGCAGCCCCTGATCACCGACCGCATTCGGCTGGGCCTCCCCGCGCCGGGCGTCGGCTCCGGCGCGTTCGACACGGTGCGACGGCTCGCAGACGCCGCGGAGCTCCCCTGGGTGCTCGAGCCGGAGGGCGCGGCGTCTCGGCACTGGGCGCTGCAGGCCTGCCGCAGCGCCGGGTTCGAACCCGACGTGCGCTACGAGACGGCCGACCTCCAGGCGCAGGTGCGCCTCATCGAAACGGGCAACGCCGTGGCGCTCCTGCCCGACCTGCTGCACGCCGGCACGACGCGCGCGCTGCGCCTCATCGAGCTCGCCGGCGATCCCCAGCGCAGCGTCTTCACCGCGGCCCGGGCGTCGGCGGAGGGGCACCCCGGGCTCGTCGCGGTGCGGGCCGCCCTCCGCGCCGAGGCCGCGCTGCTCGAATCCGGCGAGGCGGGCGCTCGGCGGGGCGCCGGCCCGCCGCGCTGAGACGCGCCCAGCGGGCCGCGCGGGGCACGCGCGACCCGCACCGGGTTCGTCAGGGTCTAGCGGGTCTTCGGCTGCTGCTGCGTGATGCAGTGGATCCCGCCGCCGCGGGCGAAGAGCGGCCGTGCGTCGAGCCCGATCACTTCGCGGCCGGGGTAGGCCTCGCGCAGAATCGCGAGGGCGCGATCATCGGCGGGGTCGTCGAACGCGCACGCGAGCACCGCGCCGTTGATGACGACGTGGTTGATGTAGCTGTAGTCGACGAAGCCCTCGTCGTCGCGCAGCGTCTCGGGGGCGGGCAGGTCGATGATCTCGAAGTTCGCCGAGGTGTCGTCGCGGTACCGGTCGGCGACGTCGCGGTTGGTGCGCGCGATCACATGGTCGGGGTGCGATTCCGCATCCTGCCGGTGCATGAGCAGCAGATCGGGGCTCGTGAAGGCGGCGAGGATGTCGGAGTGGCCGCGGGTGCCGAAGGTGTCGTGGTCGCGGGTGAGGCCGCGCGGCAGCCACAGCGCGCTCGTCGCGCCGATGGTGCGTGCGAGCTCGGCCTCGACCTGCTCCTGAGTCCAGCCCGGGTTGCGGCCCGGATCGAGCTGCACCGTCTTGGTGATCACGACGCGGCCCGTGCCGTCCACCTGGATGCCGCCGCCCTCGTTCGTCATCTCGGAGTCGATCAGCTCGGCGCCGGCCGCCTCGGCCACGATGCGGCCGATGTGCTGGTCGTGGTTCCACTGCGCCCACTCCTGGCCGCCCCAGCCGTTGAACACGAAGTTCACCGCGCCGAGGCGCCCGTCGTCGCCGATGACGAAGCTCGGCCCGATGTCGCGCATCCACGCGTCGTTGAGCGGCGCGGTGATGCGCTCGATCTGAGCGGAGAGGTAGCGGGCGGCGATCGCCTCGTCGCCCGGGTTGACGACCACGGTCACGGGCTCGTGCTCGCTCGCGGCGTTCGCGACGGCCGCCCATGTGGTGCGCGCCTCCTCGGCCTCCGCCTCGGTGTCGCCGAGGGTGTACCCGCTCGTCGGCCAGGCCAGCCACAGCCGCTCCTGCTCGTGTCCCTCGATCGGCATGCGCCAGGTGGTCATCGATACTCCCTCGTGTGCGAAAACTAACGTCGCCCCAGTCTAATGGGCGCGTGACCAATAGCGGATCCCGGAGCGGATCCCGGAGCGGATTCCGGCGCTACGATTCCTCCCGCGCCGTCGCCCACAGCGCCCGCGCGTGCGAGATGTGCCGGTGCAGCACCCGCTCGGCGCCCGCGCCGTCGCCGGCGGCGAGCAGATCGAGGAGCTCGAGGTGCTCCCGAGCGGAGCCGTGGAGCCGGCCCTCGCGCGAGACGGTGGCGATCCCGTACAGGCGCGTGCGCCGGCGCAGCGACGTCGCGAGCTCGACCAGCTGCGCGTTGCCGGTGTATTCGAGCACCCGCGCGTGGAACTCGCGATCGAAGCGCAGATACTCCTCGAGATGGTCGTTCTCGGCCGCGGCGAGGCAGGCGTGCGCGAGTTCGCGGAGGCGGGGGAGATCCTCCTCGGGAATGCGCCCGGCCACGATGCGCATCGCCGGCGGCTCGAGCATGAGCCGGATCTGCGCGAGATCGTCGAGATCGGTCTCGCTCATCGACGTCACGCGGAACCCCTTGTTCTTCACGCTCTCGACCAGGCCCTCGCGCACCAGATCCATCATCGCCTCGCGCACCGGCGTCGCCGAGACCCCCAGCCGCGCGCCGAGCGCGGGGGTCGAGAGCACGTCGCCCTCGCCGAGACGACCGGTGATGATCGCCGTGCGCAAGCGCTCGAGCACCGTTTCGCGCAGGCTCAGCGAGCGCTGCACGAGCGGTTCGCGGCTCGCGGTGTCGCCGTCGGAGAAGGGCATCGGGCTCCTCGGAGTCCTGAACGCGGCGCGTTCGTGTGGGGTGCTCTCATCCTCCCACGCCGCGCCTGGGACGCCGCTCCTCCGGCGATCGGGCCCGCCCGGATCGGTTGCGGCCCGCGCGGTGCGGGCTCGCGCCCCGGCTTCGGCTTCGGCTTCGGTAAGAGATTCGGCTTCGGTGAGGCCCGAATCGCCGGGAAGCTCTCACCGAAGCCGAATCTCTCACCGAGCCGGCGCGCCGCCGCGCCTACCCCTCGAACCGCAGTGCGCGCGCGATGAGCTCCTCCTGCTCGACCGCGTGCACCTTCGCCGAACCGGTCGAGGGCGCAGCCGACGCCGCACGCGACACCACGCGGATGCGATCATTCGCCAGCTTCTTCGACAGCTCCAGCGAGATGAACGGCCACGCGCCCTGGTTCTCGGGCTCGTCCTGCACCCACACGATCTCGGCGCCCTGGTACTGCGCCAGCACGCGCCCCAGCTGGGTCGCGGGGATGGGGTAGAACTGCTCGACCCGCACCACGGCGACGCGCGGATCGGGGTGCTTCTCGAGCGCGGTGCGCAGGTCGTAGTAGACCTTGCCCGAGACGAGCAGCACGCGCTCGACGCGCGACGGCTCCGTCATCGCGGGATCGTCGATGACCGGCTGGAACCCGCCCTCGGTGAAGTCCTCCACCTTCGACGTCGCGCCTCGCAGGCGCAGCATCGACTTCGGGGTGAACACGATGAGCGGCTTCCGGGGCCGCGCGTACGCCTGGCGCCGCAGCAGGTGGAAGTAGTTCGCGGGGGTCGAGGGGCGCGCGACGATCATGTTGTCCTCGGCGCACAGCTGCAGGTAGCGCTCGATGCGGGCCGATGAGTGGTCGGGGCCCTGGCCCTCGTAGCCGTGGGGGAGCAGCATGACCACGGAGGACTGCTGACCCCACTTCTGCTCGGCCGCCGCGATGTACTCGTCGATGACGGCCTGGGCGGTGTTCGCGAAGTCGCCGAACTGCGCCTCCCAGAGCACCAGGGCGTCCTCGCGCTGCAGCGAGTAGCCGTACTCGTAGGCGAGCGCCGCGTACTCCGAGAGCAGCGAGTCGTAGATCCAGAATCGCGCCTGCTCCTCCGAGAGGTTGAGCAGCGGAATCCACTCCTGCCCGTTCGCCCGGTCGTGGAACACGGCGTGCCGCTGCGCGAAGGTGCCGCGACGCGCGTCTTGACCGGCCATGCGCACGGGCGTGCCCTCCATGAGCAGCGAGCCGAGTGCGAGCAGCTCGCCGAAGCCCCAGTCGATGCCGCCCTCGCGGCTCATGTCGACGCGCTTGTTGAGCAGCTGCTGCAGCTTCTGGTGCACGGTGAAGCCCTCGGGCTTGTTCGCGTGCGCGTCGCCGATGCGCTCGATGACGGTGCGATCCACCGCGGTCTCGAGCTGGTGGTCGGATCGGCCGCCCGACTCGGCGAACTCGGAGATGCCGCTGGTGTCGATGACGGGGATCGAGCCGGTCTGCGCGGCATGGGTCTCCTGGAAGGCGCGTTCGAGGCGATCCTGGAAGTCCTGCTTCGCCCGCTCGTACTCCTCCTCCGTGATGTCGCCGCGCCCGACGAGCGCGCTCGTGTAGAGGCGGCGCGTGGAGCGCTTCGCCTCGATGAGGTCGGTCATGAGCGGCTGGGTCATCGAGGGGTCGTCGCCCTCGTTGTGCCCGCGCCGGCGGTAGCACACCAGGTCGATGATGACGTCGATGTGGAAGCGCTGACGGAACTCGTACGCGAGCTTCGCGACGCGCACGACCGACTCGGGATCGTCGCCGTTCACGTGGAAGATGGGCGCCTGCACGGCCTTGCCGATGTCGGAGGAGTACGGCGTCGACCGCGAGTCGAGCGGCAGCGTCGTGAAGCCGACCTGGTTGTTGATGATGATGTGGATCGTGCCGCCCGTGCGGTAGCCGCGCAGCTGCGACATCTGCATGGTCTCGTACACGACGCCCTGACCGGCCATCGCGGCGTCGCCGTGGATGAGGATCGGGAGGGTGGTGAAGGAGCCGATCGGCTTCAGATCCTGCTTCGCGCGCACGATGCCCTCGAGCACGCCGTCCACGGTCTCCAGGTGCGAGGGGTTCGCCGCGAGGTGGATCGGCACCTGCGTGCCGTTCGGTGCGGTGAAGACGCCCGAGGTGCCGAGGTGGTACTTGACGTCGCCCGAGCCGGCCTTCTGGGCCTGCGCCCCCTCGAACTCGCGGAAGATCTGGCCGTACGTCTTGCCCGCGATGTTCGAGAGCACGTTCAGCCGCCCGCGGTGGGCCATGCCGACGTCGACGCTGTCGACGCCGTCCTCAGCCGCATCGATCAGCATGGCGTCGAGCAGAGGGATTACGGTCTCGCCGCCCTCGAGGCTGAAGCGCTTCTGGCCGACGTACTTGGTCTGGAGGAACGTCTCGAACGCCTCCGCCTCGTTGAGCTTCTCGAGGATGCGCATCTGCTCGTCGTGGCTCGGCTTGGCGTAGGGCACCTCGAGCTGCTCGCGCAGCCACAGGCGCTGGGCCGGATCCTGGATGTGCATGTACTCGATGCCGATCTTGCGGCAGTACGAGTCGCGCAGCACGCCGAGGATGTCGCGGAGCGGCATCGTGCGCTTCCCGCCGATGCCCCCGGTTGCGAATTCGCGGTCGAGATCCCAGAACGTGAGCCCGTGCGATTCGATCTCGAGGTCGGGGTGGGTGCGCTGCACGTACTCGAGCGGGTCGACGTCGGCCATGAGGTGCCCGCGCACGCGGAAGGAGTTGATGAGCTCCTGCACCCGCGCCGACTTGTCGACGGCGCCGAACTCGTCGACGTGGATGTCGGAGGCCCACTGCACCGGCTTGTAGGGGATGCGCAGCGCGGCGAAGATCTCCTCGTAGAAGCCGTGCTTGCCGATGAGGCGTTCGTGCACCAGCTTGAGGAACTCGCCGGAGCCGGCGCCCTGGATGACGCGGTGGTCGTAGGTGCTCGTGAGCGTGATGGTCTTCGAGATGCCGAGGCGGTTCAGCGTCTCCTGCGACGCGCCCTGGAACTCGGCGGGGTACTCGAGCGCGCCGGCGCCGATGATGCTGCCCTGGCCCTGCATGAGGCGGGGCACGGAGTGGACGGTGCCGATGCCGCCGGGGTTCGTGAGCGAGATCGTGGTGCCCTGGAAGTCGCCGGCGGCGAGCTTGTTGTCGCGGGCGCGCTTCACGAGATCTTCGTAGGCGGCGAGGAACTCATTGAAGTTGAGCGACTCGGCGCGCTTCACGGAGGGGACGAGCAGCGAGCGGGTGCCGTCGGGCTTCGGCACGTCGATCGCGATGCCGAGGCCGATGTGCGCCGGCGACACGATGGAGGGCTTGCCGTCGACCTCCGCGTAGCTGACGTTCTGGCTCGGGAAGTCCTTGAGGGTCTGGATCAGGGCCCAGCCGATGAGGTGCGTGAACGACACCTTGCCGCCGCGGCTGCGGCGCAGGTGGTTGTTGATCACGATGCGGTTGTCGATGAGGAGCTTGGCGGGGATGGTCCGCACGCTGGTCGCGGTGGGCACCGCGAGGCTCTGGTCCATGTTCTTCGAGAGCGTGCGCGCCATGCCCTTGAGGGGGGTCACCCGGTCGTCTTCGGGGGCGTCCTGCTCGGTGTTCGTGCTGCGCGCCGTGCTGGGGGCGTCGGCGGGGATGGGGGCGACGCGGGGGGCCGCCTTCGTGGTGCGGGCCGGCTGCGTCGGGGTGGTGATGGGGCTCGTCGCGGGAGCCGCTCCTCCGCTCGGCGCAGCGGGCGCGGGCGCCGCGGCTCCGGACTGCGCGGCTCCGTACTTCTCGAGCACCGGCCACCACGACCGATCCACCGAGTTCTTGTCGACTTGGAACTGCTTCCAGAGTTCGTCGACCAGCCACGCATTCGCGCCGAAATCTCCTGCGGGACCAGCTTGATTGGTGGTCTCCGTGCGCTCCGCCAAAGCGACTTCCTCTCGTTCGTGCAGGGTCTGCAAGATTGATGTAGTCGGAGGTATGGGCTCCTGAGCCGTACCGGCACCAAGCCTACGCCCATCTGCGCGCGGAGGGGCGAATACTCCCAGTGCGGATTCCGGGTTGTGGTGGTAGCCTCGGAGGGCTATGGACGCTGACTCTCGAAGACCCTCCGACCCTCCGAGTACCGGCCGCGCTGAGGCGCGGCCCACCGTCTTCTCCCGGAGCCGTCGGTGAACGACTGGCTCCTCCTGCTCATCGGCGTCGTGTTGACGCTCGGCACCGGCATCTTCGTCGCCTCCGAATTCTCGCTGGTCGCGCTCGACCGTCAAGATCTGGAGCGCCGGCGCGGGGCGGGCGAGCGCGGGCTCGACCGCGTGATCCGCGGCCTCTCGCGCACGTCCACCCACCTGTCGAGCGCCCAGCTCGGCATCACGCTCACGACGCTGCTCGCCGGCTACACGCTCGAGCCCGCGCTGAGCAGCTTCCTCGATGTGCCGCTCGGCGCCCTCGGGGTGCCCGAGGAGCTGCGCCGCGCGATCAGCGCGCCGATCGCCGTGGCCGTGGCGACCGTGTTCTCCATGATCGTCGGGGAGCTCGTGCCGAAGAACTTCGCGATCTCCAAGCCGCTCGCCACCGCCCGGCTCGTGATGCCCGCGCAGGCGGCCTTCACGACGACGCTGAAACCGGCCGTCATGGTGCTGAACGGCAGCGCGAACGGCGTGCTGCGCACCCTCGGCATCGAACCGCAGGAAGAGCTCTCGGGGGCCCGCTCGGCGCAGGAGCTCTCGTCCCTGGTGCGCCACTCGGCGAGCGCCGGCCTGCTGGAGGCCGATACGGCGACGCTGCTCGACCGCACGCTGCGCTTCTCCGAGCTGTCGGCGGGCGACGTGATGACGCCGCGCCTCAAAGTGGAGAGCCTGCAGCGGCTCGAGCCCGCGAAGGCGGTGCTCGAGCTGTCGGGCCGCACCGGCTTCTCCCGCTTCCCGGTGATCGATGAGGATCGCGACGACATCGTCGGGGTGGTGCACGTGAAGCAGGCGGTCGCCGTGCCGCGTGCGAAGCGCGACGAGGTGCCCGTGGCGGCGCTCATGGAGGACGCGGTGCGCGTGCCCGAGACGATGCATCTCGACCAGCTGCTCGAGGAGCTGCGGGGCAGCGGCTTCCAGCTCGCGATCGTCGCCGACGAGTACGGCGGCACCGCCGGCATCGTGACGCTCGAGGATCTGGTGGAGGAGATCGTGGGGGAGGTCGCCGACGAGCACGATCGCGCCGCTGCGGGAGTGGTCGGCACCGCCGAGCAGATGAGCTTCCCCGCCGACCTGCGCCCCGATGAGGTGCGCGAGCAGACGGGGGTCGAGATTCCCGAGGACGACGCGTACGACACGGCCGCCGGCTTCGTGCTGCACGAGCTCGGCCGCATCCCGGAGGCCGGCGATCAGGTGGGGCTGCCCGACGGCGGAACGCTCCGGGTGGTGCGCATGGACGGGCGGCGCATCGCCCGCCTGCAGTACACGAGCGCCCCGATCGCGCTCTCGGACGACGAGGGGGAACGCGCATGAGCGACTGGGTCGGGATCGCGTGGCTGATCGTGCTGCTCGCGGCGAACGCCTTCTTCGTGGGCGCCGAGTTCGCGGTCATCTCGGCGCGGCGATCCCAGATCGAGCCGAAGGCCGAGGCGGGCTCGAAGCGCGCCCAGACCGCGCTCTACGCAATGGAGCACGCGACGCTGATGCTGGCGACGAGCCAGTTGGGCATCACGGTGTGCTCCCTGCTGATCCTGAACGTGTCGGAGCCCGCGATCCATCACCTGCTCGAGGGGCCCCTCCACTGGACGGGTATTCCCGAGCAGGCGGTGACCATCTCGGCCTTCGTGCTGACCCTCGTCGGCGTCTCCTACCTGCACGTCGTCTTCGGCGAGATGGTGCCGAAGAATGCGGCGTTCTCGATGCCCGATCGCGCCGTGCTACTGCTCGCTCCGCCGCTCGTCGCCATCTCGCGCCTGCTGCGGCACATCATCGCGGGGCTCAACGCGGTCGCCAACGGCGTGCTGCGGCTGTTCGGCGTGGAGCCGAAGTCGGAGACGAACAGCACCTTCACGCTGGAGGAGGTCGCGAGCATCGTGAGCCACTCGACCCGCGAGGGCGTGCTCGAGGATCGGAGCGGGGCGCTGACGGCCGCCTTCGAGTTCACGACGAAGCGGGCGCGCGATCTGCTCGTGCCGTCGGATCGCCTGGTGGTGCTGCCCGAGGGGTCGACGCCCGGCGACGTGGAGGCGGCGGTGGCGCGCCACGGGTTCTCGCGGTACCCGATCGCCGATGCGGCAGGGGAGCTCGTCGGGTACGTGCACATCAAGGATCTGGTGCGCCTCGGGGAGGATCGGGTCGCCGAGCCGATTCCCGGCAAGCGCATCCGCGAGATGGAGTCGGTGCACGCGGAGACGGAGCTGGAGGACGTGCTGGCCCGGCTGCAGGGCCGCGGCATCCACCTGGCACGCATCCACGACGACGCGGGATCGGTGCTCGGCGTCGTATTCCTCGAAGACGTGATCGAGGAGCTCGTGGGCGAGATCCACGACGCGACGCGGCGGCAGCGCTTCGCCTGAGTCGGGTCGGCGGGCGCGCGGCCGTGCAGACGGGGCCGCCGGGCCGGCGCGCGCGGCCGTGCGTCGCGGACCTACTGGGCGGTCAGCACGAGGTGCGCGGAGACCTCGTCGAAGGGCAGGCCCGCGTTCGAGACCAGGAGGTTGTCGGGCACGGCGAAGGTCACGTCGAACTGCGCCTGATCCTCGCCGAGCTCGGTCGGCCGCAGTTCGACGCTCGTGTTCGGCTGGGAGAGATCGCCGACCGAGAGCGTGCCGACCGACGTCACCGTCTCCTCCATGTCGTCGCGCACCAGCATCGTCGGCGTGGTCTGCACGAAGGAGGCCTCCGGCATGTCGGCGATCGCCACCTGCAGCTCGGCCGACATGATCATGCCGTCGCGCACCACCATGGTGCCGCTCGACGAGATGCGCTCGCCCAGCGCCTCGTGCAGCGATGACGAGCCGAGCGGGGCGTTCAGGGTGAAGTCGGTGACGGCGTAGGTGCGATCGACGGGCACCGTCATGAGGTTCGAATCGGGTGCGGCGCGCAGCTCGGCGGCATTGGCATCGTGCTCCACGGCCGGGGCGCACCCGGCGAGGCACAGCGGGATCACCGCGGACACCGAGGCGACCACTCCCAGAGCGCGCCAGGAAGAACGCGCGTGCACGATAGTCAAGCTGAGGCTCCTCTTCCGATGACGCAGATTTCCGGCGGTCGGGCCGGTCAAGTTACTGGGAGAGACTACGACCCGAAGGTGGGAGGCCCCCGTGTGACCCCTGCGAGGTCGCTCAGGCGGCGGAAGGCCGCCGTCAGGGGGCTCAGGCGGCGAGCAGCCGCCGCAGGTGCGCGCCGACGCGCTCGAACTCGATGAGGAACGCGTCGTGGCCGAAGGGCGACTCGATGCGCGTCGCCTGCGGCCCGTCGAGGCTTCCGGGGGTGTGGCGTGCGATCTCGTCCTGCCCGTCGAGCGTGAACAGGCGGTCGCTGGGAATGCCGAGCACGAGCGTCGGCAGGTCGATCGTGGAGAGCGCCGCGCGCACCCCGCCTCGGCCTCGGCCCACGTCGTGCGAGTTCATGGCCTGCACGAGCGTCACATAGCTGTTCGCGTCGAAGCGCCGGGTGAACTTGTTGCCGTGGAAGTCGAGGTACGACTCGACGGCGAAGCGGCCGCCGCCGCCGAGCGGGCTGACCGCGGACTGCCAGGCGCGGCCGAAGCGCTCGTCGAGCTCGGTGTTGCTGCGGTAGTTGAGCAGCGCGAGCCTTCGGGCGGTGGCGAGGCCGTGATGCGGGCCGACGCCGTCGGGGGCGTCGTAGTAGTTGCCGCCCCGGTAGCAGGGGTCGGAGCGGATCGCCTCGAGCTGCACGAGGTTCAGTCCGATCTGGTCGGCCGTGGTCACGGGGGGCGCTGCGATGACGGCGAGGCGGGCGGTTCGCTCGCGGTGCGAGACGCCCCACTCGAGTGCGTGCATGCCGCCCATCGACCCCCCGATGACCGCCTCGAACCGCTCGATGCCGAGCGCGTCCGCGAAGCGGGCGGCGGCGGCGACCTGGTCGCGGATGGTGAGGTATGGGAACCGGCCGCCCCACTCGCGACCCGACTGGTCGAGCGAGCCCGGACCGGTGGATCCCTGGCAGCCGCCGAGCACGTTGGGCGCGATGATGCAGTAGCGGTCGGTGTCGAGCGGGCGGCCCGGCCCGACGATCTCCGACCACCAGCCGTCGGTGGGGTGCCCGGGGCCCGCGGGTCCGACGAGGTGGCTGTCGCCGGTGAGCGCGTGGAAGACGAGGATCGCGTTGTCGCGCCGTGCGTTGAGCGTGCCGAAGGCCTCGTAGGCCAGGCGCACGTGGGGGATGACCGCTCCGGCCTCGGTCGTGAGCTCGCCGATGGGCACGAACGATCGCTCGCCCACGGGGTCGCCGTCGCGCCACCCGCCCGAGATCGGCGGCCGCCCCATCAGCGCGCGCAGCTGCGCGTCGGTGATGAAGTCGGTCGGGAACGAGTCCTCGGGCGTCTGCCAGTCCATGAGCACCTATTCTGTCGCGACGGGCACCCGGCGGGGGCGAATGTTACGCGGCACGTCCGCCCCCGCGCCTCCGGGTGCGCTCAGGCGTTGGCGGACGACTCGGCGACGACCTTGCGCGCCGCGGCGAAGCCCTGCTCGAGGTCTGCCTTGATGTCGTCGATGTGCTCGAGCCCCACCGAGAGGCGGACCAGACCGGGAGTGACGCCGGCCGTGAGCTGCTGCTCGGGGGTGAGCTGCGAGTGCGTCGTGGACGCCGGGTGGATGATGAGGCTGCGCACATCGCCGATGTTCGCCACGTGGCTGAACAGCTCGACGTTCTCGACGACGGCCCGGCCGGCGTCGACTCCGCCCTTGAGCTCGAACGCGAGCACGGCTCCGACGCCCTTCGGCGCGTACCGGTTCGCCGCCGCGTACCAGGGGCTCGACGGCAGGCCGGAGTAGTGCACGGTGGCGACGTCGTCGTGGGCGTCGAGCCACTCGGCGATCTCCTGCGCGTTCTGCACGTGGCGCTCGACGCGGAGCGACAGCGTCTCGATGCCCTGCAGCAGCAGCCAGGCGCTGAGGGGCGCGATCGAGGAGCCGAGATCGCGCAGCAGCTGCACGCGGGCCTTGATGATGTAGGCGATCGCGTCGCCGACGGCGCCCGTGTAGCTCACGCCGTTGTACGACGGGTCGGGCTCGGTGAGGCCGGGGAACTTGTCGGCGTGCTGCGACCACGGGAAGGTGCCGCCGTCGACGATCACCCCGCCGAGCGTCGTGCCGTGCCCGCCGAGGAACTTCGTGGCGGAGTGCAGCACGATGTCGGCGCCGTGCTCGAAGGGGCGCACCAGGTAGGGGCTCGCGACGGTGTTGTCGATGATGAGCGGGAGGCGGTTCTCGTGCGCGACGTCGGCGACGGCGCGGATGTCGAGCACGTTGGAGCGGGGGTTCGCGATGGACTCGGCGAAGAACAGCTTCGTGTTCGGCCGCACGGCGCGCTGCCAGGCCGCGGGGTCGTCCTGATCCTCCACGAAGGTGACCTCGATGCCCAGCTTCGCGAGCGAGTACTTGAACAGGTTGTACGTGCCGCCGTAGATCGACGCCGATGAGACGATGTGGTCGCCGGCGTTCGCGATGTTCAGCACGGCGAAGGTGGACGCCGCCTGCCCGCTCGCGAGCAGCAGCGCCGCCGTGCCGCCCTCGAGGGCGGCGATGCGCTCTTCGACGACGGCCTGCGTCGGGTTGGTGATGCGGGTGTAGATCGGGCCGAGCTCGGCGAGCGCGAACCGGTTCGCGGCCTGCGCGGTGTCGTCGAACACGAACGACGTGGTCTGGTGGATCGGCACGGCGCGCGCCCCGGTCTCGTCGGGCTGCTGCCCCGAGTGGATCTGCCGGGTCTCGAATCCCCAGGCGCTCTGGTCGGTCATGGTGTCTCCTCGATGAGTGGGTCGCGATGCGTGGCGTGCGGATGGTGCGTGCAGGTGCGGGAAGGCGGGCGGGTGCCGCTGCGCGGATCGGCGCCTCGGTGCGGTTCGAGCGTACGAGACGGGCGCCGCGGCGGCAATGGGCCGAGACGCACTGCGTAACGTGCCGCGCGGTGGCACCCGGTGGCACCCGCCGGCACCCGGCCCCGCCCGCCGCCTCCGAGGCCCCCGACGCCGCGCGGGCGGTCCGCCGCGGTCTGTCGCGCGCCGCGGCGCCTCGCTAGGCTCGGTTCGGATACCGCCGAACGGAGGAGGGCGCATGCAGCGACGGGTCGTGGTGACAGGGGCGAGTTCGGGGATCGGCGCGGCGACCGTGCGCCGATTCGCGGAGCGCGGGTGGGAGACCGTCGCGGTCGCCCGGCGGGTCGATCGTCTCGAGGCGCTCGCCGCCGAGACCGGCGCGCAGCCGATCGCCTGCGATGTGACCGACGAGGCGCAGGTGGCGCGCCTCGCCGCGGAGGTCGCGGCGAGCGGCGGCGCGACCGGCCTCGTGAACAACGCGGGCGGCGCGTGGGGCACCGAATCCGTCGAGCACGCGTCGAACGACGACTGGCGCCGCATGTTCGAGGTGAACGTGATCGGCCTCCGCTCGGTGACGTCGGCGCTGCTGCCCGTGCTGCGCGACGGGGCCCGGCGCTCGGGGTTCGCGTCGATCCTCAACGTGACCTCGACGGCCGGGCACAGCGCCTATCCGGGCGGCGGCGGCTACAACGCCGCCAAGTTCGCGGCGCACGCGGTGACCGGCGTGCTCCGTCTCGAGCTCGGCGGCGAGCCGATCCGCGTCATGGAGCTGGCCCCCGGCCTCGTGCACACGGAGGAGTTCACCCTGAACCGCCTCCGCGGCGACGCCGAGGCCGCCCGCAAGCCGTACGCCGACGTGACGCCGCTGCAGGCGGAGGAGGTCGCGAGCGTGCTCGTCGGGGCGTTCGAGCAGCCCCCGCACGTGAACCAGGATCTGATCGTGCTGCGCCCGGTCGCCCAGACGAGCGTGTTCCACACGCATCGCGGCCCGCTCGTCGCGAAGGGGGAGTAGCCGATGCGCTCCGGCCCGCCGGCGGGCATGGCCGCCGACTGGGCGGCGGCGCTCGCTCCGGTCGCCGGGCAGCTGGCCGACGTCGAGCGGTTCGTGGCGTCGGAGCGCGCGGCGGGCGTCGCGGTGCTGCCCGGCCCCGACCGGGTGCTGGCGGCGTTCGAGCGGCCGATGGCCGACGCCCGCGTGCTCATCGTGGGGCAGGATCCGTATCCCACGCCCGGGCACCCGATCGGCCTGTCGTTCGCGACGTCGCCCGACGTGCGCCCGATCCCGCGCAGTCTGCGCAATATCTACCGCGAGCGGGAGGACGACCTCGGGATCGCGCCCGCCGAGCACGGCGACCTCTCGGCGTGGGCGGACCGCGGCGTGCTGCTGCTCAACCGGGTGCTCACCGTGCGCGCCGGGGAGGCGGGCTCGCACCGCCGCAGGGGCTGGGAGGAGATCACGGCCCGCGCGATCTCGGCGCTCGCCGAGCGGGACGCGCCGCTCGTCGCGATCCTGTGGGGCAGGCCGGCGCAGACGCTGCGTCCGCTGCTCGGCGCGGTGCCCTGCATCGAGAGCGCGCACCCGTCGCCGCTGTCGGCTTCGCGCGGCTTCTTCGGCTCCCGGCCGTTCAGCCGCGCGAACGCGGCGCTCCGCGAGCAGGGGGCCGACGAGATCGACTGGTCGCTGCCCAGCGCAGAACCGGCGCTGTTCTAGCCCCGCTCCTCCGGCGCGGCCGCGGCGCGCTCGCCGGCCGGCACGACCCCGATGGGCTCCGTCTGGTCGACGAGGCGGTAGGGGCGCCGGCCGTCGCCCCGCACGCAGGCGAAGTAGCAGACGGTCACCAGGGCGACCCAGACGAGCCCGACCCAGAGGGCGGGCCGCGAATCGGGCACGACGCCGACGAGCACGATGACGCACACGATGAAGCCGACGGTGAGCCAGGAGGCGACCGGCCAGAGCGGCACCGGGAACTCGCTCGGCAGCCGCCCCTCGCGCGCGATCTCGGCGCGCATGCGGATGTGGGCGACGAGGATGACGAGCCACACCAGCACGGTGGCGAAGGTGGCGAGCGCGCCGAGCAGGAAGAGCACCTGATCGGGGTACAGGAAGTTGAGCACGACGCCGACGAGGAGCCCGACGATCATCGTGACGACGGTCATGATCGGCACGCCGTTGCGGGTGGTCCGGGTGAACGACCGCGGCGCCTGCCCCTGCTCGGCGAGCCCGTGCAGCATCCGCCCCGCTCCGAAGATGTCGGCGTTCATCGCCGAGAGCGCCGCCGTGATGAGGATCACGTTGAAGACGGCCGCCGCGGCCTGGAATCCGATCGACTCGAAGATCGACACGAAGGGGCTCGTCTCGCCGGTGATGTCGACCCAGGGCTGGATGCACATGATCACGCCGAGGGTCAGCACGTAGAAGAGCAGGATGCGGATCGGCACCGAGTTGATCGCCTTCGGGAGCACGCGCTTCGGGTTCTGCGCCTCGCCCGCGGTGACGCCGATGATCTCGATCCCGCCGAAGGCGAACATCACGATCGTGAACGAGGCGATGAGGCCCCAGAGCCCGTTCGGCATGAATCCGCCGTGCTCCACGAGGTTCTGCGGCCCCATCCGATCGTGGCCCGCGATGCCGAATCCGAACAGGATCACGGCGACGCCGGCGACGATCAGCGCGATGATCGCGACGATCTTCACGAGCGCGAACCAGAACTCGAGCTCGCCGAAGACGCGCACCCCGAGCAGGTTGATGGCGGCGATGAAGCAGACGACGGCGAGCACCCACACCCACTGCGACACGTCGGGGAACCAGAACCGCATGTAGACCCCGATGGCGGTGGCGTCGAAGACGGCGACGAGGAACATCTCGAAGGCGAAGGTCCAGCCGACGAGGAAGCCGGCGTACGGGTGGATGTAGCGCGAGGCGTACTGGCCGAAGGAGCCTGAGACGGGGTGCCGCACGATCATCTCGCCGAGCGCCCGCATCACCATGAACACGGCGGCGCCCCCGATGACGTAGGCGATGAGCACGGCGGGGCCGGCGGTCTGGATGGCCCCGGAGGATCCCATGAAGAGCCCGGTGCCGATCGCCGAGCCGAGCGCCATGAACCGGATGTGGCGCGCGGTGAGGCCGCGGCGCAGGCCGGATGCGGTGGTGGTCATGGGAACATCCTTTCGTCTGCGAACGGATTCTCGTGAATCGGGCGCGCTGGGAGCGCCGAGCGGCGCACCGGGCGCGGCGGCGGGAAGGCGGGGGAGGCGGGGGAGCTGGGAGCGGGGACGGGGTGGGGTGGGTCAGCGGCCGAGTCGCTGCGCGAGGCCAGCCGCGGCCTCGAGCACGAGGAGCGCGGCGAGCCGCACCGTGCGGCCGTCGGGCGCATCGGCGGTCGCGTCGACCTCGGCGATGTCGATGCCCCGCACGCGGGCGTCGCCGGCGAGGAGGCGGGCGGCGCGGCGGAGCTCGTGCGCCTGCAGGCCGCCGGGGATGGACGCGGGGCACCCCGGGGCCACGGAGCGGTCGCACACGTCGACGTCGAGGTCGACGTGCACGGGGCCGCCGCCCGCGCCCGCGATGTCGAGCGCCTCCGAGACGATGTCGCTCAGGGGGCGCTCGTGGAGCTCGTCGCGGTGGATCACCGTGACGCCGAGCTGCTGCGCGCGGCTCCGGTAGGCGTGCGAATTCGCGAAGTCGGCGATGCCGATCTGCACGATGCGGCGAGGGTCGAGCCCGGCTTCGATCAGGCGGCGCACGGGGGAGCCGTTGCTGCGGCCGTCGCGCAGATCGTGGTGGGCGTCCAACGTGATGAGCCCGGCGTTCGGCAGTCGCGCCCCGGCCACGCCGAGCGCCGCCGGCACGGTGAGCGCGTTGTCGCCGCCGAGCGCCACGACCAGCTCCGATCGCGCCGCGAGCCGTTCGATGGCCGCGGCCGCCTCCTGCTCGCCGCGCTCGTCGTCGGGGTCTGCGCAGTCGCCGGCGTCGACGATGCGCAGCGCCTCGTCGAGCACGATCTCCGTCTCCGCGCCGCGGCCGTCGCGCGCGGCGACCGTGACGACGTGGCTCGAATAGCGCTGCAGCGCCGCGCGCACCGCTGCGGGGGTCTCGTGCGCGTTCGACGCGGAGAGCGAGGTGCGCCAGGTCGGCACGCCGATGAGCGCGAGGTCGACCCGTTCGTCGTCGCGGGGAGCGGGCCAGGCTCCGGTGCGCGGCCAGGACGGATCGTGCGACAGTGCGGGGGCCATAAGCGTCTCCTCGTGCTCGACAGGGCTGCCACCAGTGTGCAGGGTCCCACGGGGGCGATGCAGCTTCGCGCCGGCCTCCGCGTCCGGAATCCCGGATGCGCGCCCCGTCCGGGATCCCGGACACGCGACGCACGAAGGCGGTGGTCGGGGCGACGCGCATGCGATGGGATCGAGGCATGACAGCCCTGCATCCCGCGACCGTCGCGCTCGGCGACGCCCCGCTCACCATCGCCGACGTCGTATCCGTCGCGCGGCACGACGCCCCCGTCCGCATCGCCGACGCCGCCCGCGAGCGAGTCGTCGCGAGTCGCGCCGTGATCGAGGATCTCGCGAACGACAGCCGGCCCCACTACGGCATCTCCACCGGCTTCGGCGCCCTCGCCAACGTGCAGATCCCCGTCGAGAAGCGCCAGCAGCTGCAGCGCAGCCTGATCCGGTCGCACGCCGCGGGCACCGGCGACGAGGTGGAGCGGGAGGTCGTGCGCGCGCTGATGCTGCTGCGGGTGAACACGCTCGCGAGCGGGCGGACGGGCGTTCGCGCCGAGGTCGTCGACACGTACGCCGCGATCCTCAACGCCGGCATCACCCCCGTGGTGCACGAGTACGGCTCGCTGGGGTGCTCCGGAGACCTCAGCCCGCTCGCGCACTGCGCGCTCACGCTCATGGGGGAGGGCGAGGTGCGCACCGCAGGCGAACCCGACGCGCGCGTGCCCGCGGCGCAGGCGCTCGCCGCAGCGGGCATCGCGCCCCTGGTGCTCGCCGAGAAGGAGGGCCTCGCGCTCATCAACGGCACCGACGGCATGCTCGGCATGCTCTGCCTCGCCCTCACCGACCTCGCGCGCCTGCTCACGATCGCCGACGCCGCGGCGGCCGCCTCCATCGAGGGGCTCACCGGCACCGACGCCGTCTTCGCCGCCGACCTGCACGCCCTCCGCCCGCACCCGGGGCAGGCGACGTCGGCCGCGAACATGCTGCGCGTGCTCGAGGGGTCGGCCCTCGTGCAGCGACCCCGCGAGGGCGAGTTCACGCGCGTGCAAGACGCGTACTCGCTGCGCTGCGCCCCGCAGGTGCACGGCGCGGCGCGCGACACCGCGGCCCACGCCGCCCGGGTCGCCGCCGTCGAACTGGTCTCGGCCATCGACAACCCCGTCGTGCTGCCCGACGGCCGCGTGGAGTCGAACGGCAACTTCCACGGAGCCCCGGTCGGCTACGTGCTCGACTTCCTCGCCATCGCGGTCGCCGACGTCGCGAGCATCTCGGAGCGGCGCACCGACCGCTTCCTCGACGTGGCGCGCAACCACGGGCTGCCGCCGTTCCTCGCCGCGGACGCCGGGCTCGACTCCGGGCTCATGATCGCCCAGTACACCGCGGCGGGCATCGTCTCCGAGCTCAAGCGGCTCGCCGCTCCCGCATCGGTCGACTCGATCCCGTCGTCGGCGATGCAGGAGGACCACGTCTCCATGGGCTGGGCCGCAGGCCGCAAGCTGCGTCGCTCCATCGACGGGCTCGCCCACGTGCTCGGCATCGAGCTGCTCGCCTCGACCCGAGCCCTCGACTTCCGAGCCGGGCAGGGGCTCGGCGATCCCTCGCCCGCAACGGCGGCGGTGCACCGGCTCTTCCGCACGCGGATCCCGGCGCCCGAGACCGACACCTACCTCTCGCCGACCATCACCGCCGCCCACGAGCTCGTCGCGGGAGGGGCGGTGGGCGACGCGCTCGCCGACGCGCTCGGCGCGCCCCTCGACTGAACCGCGGCGCCGGCGAGCGGATAGGCTGCGAGACGTGAGCACCCCGAAGGTTCCGGCTGCGGATCAGACCCTGCGGATCCTCAGCCTGCTCGCGGGCTCGCGCGGTCCGCTCGCCGCGAGCATGATCGCGAGCAAGCTCGACCTGCCGCGCTCGACCGTCTACCACCTGCTCGACACGCTGCAGCAGCACGGCTTCGTGATGCACCTCCCCGAGGAGCGCCGGTTCGGGCTGGGCATCGCCGCGGTCGATCTGAGCTCGGCCTACGCGCGCCAGGAGCCGCTCGCCCGGATCGGGCGCCCGCTCCTCGCCGCGCTCGTCGACCGGGTGCGGCTCAGCGGGCACCTCGCCGTGCCGCACGGCCGCGACGTGCTCTACGTCGTCGAGGAGCGCGCGCCCGGCTCCCCGCCGCTCGTGACCGACGTCGACGTGCGGCTCCCGATGCAGCTCACCGCGAGCGGCCGCGCGATCCTGGCGGCGCTGCCGAAGGCCCAGGTGCGCGCGCTCTTCCCCGATCGCGAGGCCTTCGTGCACCGGCACGACGACCCCGACGCGATCGATCGATACTCGCGGCTGCGGAGCGTGCTCGACGCCACGCGCACCCGCGGGTACGCGCTGGAGGAGGGCTCAGTCACGGCCGGGCTCTCGTCGATCGGGGTGCCGGTGCTCGACCACCGCGGGTGGCCGGTCGCGGCGATCGCCGTGACCTATCCGCAGGGCGCGGTGGAGCCCGAGGTCGCCGAGGCCCTCGCCTCCGAGGTGCGATCGGCCGCGTCGACGCTCTCCGGGCGCATCCACGGGCGCAGCGCCGCCGCGCGCATGGTGTAAACTCGTTGGCTGTACTTCGGCGAGGGGCCTGCGAGCCCGTGATCGACGCGGGACGGACTGCCTCAGCGGGCCATCTTGCTGCGTGACACACGCAAGTGCGAGACACCAATCCGGCGGCCAGACCGCCCTCATTGGGCGAGAGCCCGCAAGGAGAGACCACTATGAGCGAGACCAGCAAGCTCGTCGGCCACGCACGCGAGAACTTCGGCAAGGGAGCGGCGCGCAAGCTCCGCGCCGCAGGCCAGACCCCCGCGGTCGTCTACGGCCACGGCACCGATCCGATCCACGTCTCGGTCGACACGCACCCCCTCAGCCTCATCATCCGTCAGGCCAACGCGCTGATCGAGCTCGACATCGACGGCGCGCCGCAGCTCGTCCTCGTCAAGGACGTGCAGAAGGACCCGGTGCGCCAGATCATCGAGCACATCGACCTCATCGTCGTGAAGCAGGGCGAGACCGTCGAGGTCGAGGTGCCCGTGCACGTCACCGGCGAGTCGTTCGCCGGCACGAACGCGCTGCAGGAGCTCACCACGGTGCACCTGAGCGTTCCCGCGACCGCGATCCCCGAGAACGTCGAGGTGAGCGTCGAGGGCCTCGAGGAGGGCGCGCAGGTGCTCGCGGGCGCCATCGAGCTGCCCCAGGGCGCGACCCTGACCGGCGACCCCGAGCAGCTCGTCGTCAACATCGTCGTGCCGCGCGGCGCCGTCGAGGACGAGGAGTCGGGCGAGGCCGCGGAGGCCGCCGAGTAATCCACTCGAACACGGGCCCGTCGGCTCGGCGCTGCGTCGCCGGGCCGACGGGCCGTTCGTCTGTTCGGGCGAGTGTCGGCGGCGGCTGCGAAGATGGACGCCGGAGGAACTGATGGTGTGGTGGAAGCGGAAGAGAGCGGAGGAACCCGTGTCGGATGACACCTGGCTCGTCGTCGGCCTGGGCAACCCGGGTGCGAAGTACGAGGCCACGCGGCACAACGTCGGCCAGATGGCGCTCGACGTGCTCGCGAGTCGCATCGGCGGCCGCTTCTCGTCGCATCGCACGGGGGCGCGGGTCGCGGAGGGCCGCGTCCGCCCCGGCGGCCCGAAGCTGGTGCTCGCCAAGTCGAACGGGTTCATGAACACCTCGGGCGGCCCGACGTCGGCGCTCGCGAAGTACTTCGCGATCCCCGCCGAGCGCGTCATCGTGCTCCACGACGACCTCGATCTGCCGTTCGACACCGTGAAGCTCAAGCAGGGCGGCGGGCACGGGGGCCACAACGGTCTGCGCGACATCGCGAAGGCGCTCGACACCCCCGCGTTCCTGCGCATCCGCATCGGCATCGGCCGACCGCCGGGGCAGCAGGATCCGGCCGACTTCGTGCTCAAGCCGTTCGCGACGGGCGAGCGCAGCACGCTGCCCGTGCTCCTCGAGGACGCGGCGGACGCCGCGGAGTCGCTCGTCGACGACGGGCTGCTCGCCGCCCAGCAGCGCTTCCACGGCAGGAGCGCGCAGTGACGCTCCGCGGGCTCGACCGCCTGCTCGAGGCGTCGGAGTCGTTCGCCGCCGCGCTCGACGCGAGCGCGGGCGACGCCGAGTTCTCGATCGCGGAGGGGCTCCGCGCGCCCCTCCTCGCCGGCCTGCTCCGCCGGCGCCGCGCCGCGGGGGATCGCGGGGCACTGCTCGTGATCGCCGCGACCAGCCGCGAGGCCGATGCGGTGCGCTCGGCGCTGGAGTCGCTGCTGCCCGATGCGATCACCGCCGAGTTCCCCGCCTGGGAGACGCTGCCGCACGAGCGGCTCAGCCCGAGCGCCGAGACGGTGGGCCGACGGGCCGAGGCCCTCCGCCTGCTGCGCGAGTACGACGGCGAGACCCCGCTCGTGATGGTGGCGTCGGTGCGCGCCGCGCTGCAGCCCGTGTCGCCGCACGCCGCCCTCGCCGAGCCGGTCGTGCTCGCCGCGGGGCGCTCCTCGAACGGACTCGAGGCGATCGCCCGACGGCTCGTGGAGTACGCGTACACCCGGGTCGACATGGTGACGCGGCGCGGCGAGTTCGCCGTGCGCGGCGGCATCCTCGACGTCTTCCCGCCGACGGCGGAGCAGGCCGTGCGCGTCGACTTCTTCGGCGACGAGATCGACCAGATCAAGCGCTTCGCCGTCTCCGATCAGCGCAGCGCCGGCGAGCCGCTCGAGACGGTCGAGCTCTGGCCGGCGCGCGAGCTGCTGCTCACCGACGAGGTGCGCGAGCGCGCCGCCGCCCTGCTGCCGCGCTTCCCCGCACTCGGCTCGCTGCTCGAGAAGATGAGCGAGGGCATCGCCGTCGAGGGGATGGAGAGCCTGCTCCCGCAGCTGGTTCCCGGCCTCTCGCCCCTCACCGCGCTCCTCCCCGACGGCGGCGCCGTGCTCGTCGTGTCGCCGGAGCGGGTGGCCAGCCGCGCCGTCAGCCTCGCCGACACGAACCGCGAGTTCTTGGAGGCCGCGTGGCAGGCCGCGACGGCGGGCGCCGACGCGCCCGTGCCGGTCGACGACAGCGGCATGCTCGCGATGGAGGCGCTGCGCGCCGCATCGCGCGCGCGGCCCTGGTGGTCGGTGTCGAACTTCGTGCGCGACGAGTCGGCGACGGGCGGCGAGCCGCTCGATGCGGGCGCGGCCGGCGACCCCGCGGTGGTCGCGGTGCACGGCGGCGCCTTCCCGCGGCCGGCGCAGGCCGGCGACGCGACGGGCGCCGCGATCCGTCTCATCGGCGAGCGCCTGCGCGACGGCTGGCACGCCGTGGTGACCGCCCAGGGCATCGGTCTCGTCGAGCGCGCCCGCGACGTGCTCGCGGAGGCCGGCGCCGCAGCCCGCATCGTCGACGAGCTGCCCGAGACGTGGGAGGACGGCATCGTCTACCTCGTGACGGGCACCGCCTGGTCGGGCTTCGAGAGCGCCGAGGCGCGCCTGCTGCTGGCGACGGAGGCCGAGTTCTTCGGGCGGTCCGCGGGCTCCCAGGCGGCCGCGGGGCAGAAGCTCGCGAAGCGCCGCGGCAAGAACGTCGTCGATCCGCTGAAGCTCGTGGCGGGCGACTACGTCGTGCACGAGACCCACGGCATCGGGCAGTTCGTCGAGTTGACGCAGCGCATGGTGCCGACCGGCATCGGGCGCGACGCGACGAAGGCGCTGCGCGAGTACCTCGTGCTCGAGTACGCCTCGACGAAGCGGGGCATGCCCCGCGACAAGCTCTACGTGCCCACCGATCAGCTGGATCAGCTCTCGCGGTACGTGGGCGGCGAGGCGCCGACGCTGTCGAAGATGGGCGGCAGCGACTGGGCGAGCGCGAAGAAGAAGGCCCGCAAGGCGGTGCGCGACATCGCGGTGGAGCTCGTGAAGCTCTACTCGGCGCGCGTCGCCTCGAAGGGCTTCGCGTTCTCCGCCGACACTCCCTGGCAGCACGAGCTCGAGGAGGCGTTCCCCTACGCCGAGACGATGGATCAGCTCACGACCATCGACGAGGTGAAGCGCGACATGGAGCGCACGATTCCGATGGATCGCCTGATCGCCGGCGACGTCGGCTTCGGCAAGACGGAGGTCGCCGTGCGCGCCGCGTTCAAGGCGGTGCAGGACGGCAAGCAGGTCGCGATGCTCGTGCCGACGACCCTGCTCGTGACGCAGCACCTGGAGACCTTCCAGAACCGCTTCGCCGGGTTCCCCGTGCGCCTGCGCCCGCTGAGCCGCTTCCAGTCGGAGAAGGAGTCGCGCGACACGATCGAGGGCCTCGCGGCGGGCACCGTAGACGTGGTGATCGGCACGCACCGGCTGCTCGCGGAGAGCGTGCGGTACAAGGATCTGGGACTCGTCATCATCGACGAGGAGCAGCGCTTCGGCGTCGAGCACAAGGACGCGCTGAAGCGGTTGAAGACGAACGTCGACATCCTCGCGATGAGCGCGACCCCGATTCCGCGCACGCTCGAGATGGCGGTCACGGGCATCCGCGAGATGTCGACCCTCGCCACCGCGCCTGAGGATCGACACCCCATCCTCACGTTCGTCGGGCCGCGCAGCGACAAGCAGATCACCGCGGCCATCCGTCGCGAGCTGCTGCGCGAGGGGCAGGTCTTCTTCGTGCACAACCGCGTGCAGTCGATCACCCGGGTGGCGAATCAGATCGCCGAGCTCGTGCCCGAGGCCCGCGTCGCCGTCGCCCACGGCAAGCTGGGCGAGCATCAGCTCGAGCAGGTGGTGCAAGACTTCTGGGAGCGCAAGTTCGACGTGCTCGTCTCGACGACCATCATCGAGACGGGCCTCGACATCGCGAACGCGAACACCATCATCATCGACAACGCCGACAAGTACGGGCTGAGCCAGCTGCACCAGCTGCGCGGGCGCGTCGGGCGCAGCCGCGAGCGCGCGTACGCGTACTTCCTGTACGACCCCGACAAGCCGCTGACCGAGCACGCGCACGAGCGCCTCGACACCCTCGCGACGAACAACGAGCTCGGATCGGGCATGCAGGTGGCGCTGAAGGACCTCGAGCTGCGCGGCGCCGGTAACCTGCTCGGCGGGGAGCAGTCGGGGCACATCGCCGGGGTCGGCTTCGACCTCTACCTGCGCATGATCGGCGAGGCCGTCAGCTCGTTCAAGGGCGAGGAGACGGCGGGCACCACGGAGCTGGTGCTCGAGCTGCCGGTCGACGCGCACATTCCCGAGGACTACGTCGAGAGCGAGCGTCTGCGACTCGAGGCGTACCAGAAGTTCTCCGCCGCTTCCCACCCGCAGGCCCCCGAGGAGCACGTGTCGCTGGTGCTCGAGGAGCTCACCGACCGCTACGGCGCCCCGCCCGTCGAGGTCGAGCGCCTCGCGGCGGTCTCGGCGCTCCGTCGCCGGGCCTCGCGGCTCGGCCTCGCGAAGGTCGTCGCCGCCGGCCCGGCGCTCCGCATGGAGCCGGTGGAGCTGCTCGACTCGCGCCGCATGCGCATGAATCGCATGTACCCGGGCGCGCGCTACGTGGAGGCGTCGAAGAGCCTGCAGATCCCCCTTCCCGGCGGCACCGCCTCGTCGCGGAGCCCGCTCGCGGGGGTCGGCCAGAAGCTCGTGGGCGACGAGGGAGACATCGTCGCGTGGACGGGCCGCGTGCTGGCGACGCTGCTCGAAGCGGAGGCACCCGCAGAAGCCTGACGCTGCGCATCGGGCGCCGTGCGACCGGTGCCTCGCGCGATCCGGAACGAGCGCGGGCCCCGCGCCGTGAGGTGCGAGGCCCGCGTCAGGAGTTCGGGATCAGCCTGCGGAGCAGAGATCCTGCAGCTTCTGCCCGGCCTCGGTGAGGGAGGTCGACTGCTCCTGGAGCTTCGTGGTCATCTCCTCGGCCTCGGCCTGCATCTGCTCGAGCTTGTCCATGGCCGCCGGATCCGACGGGTCGATGCTGCTCGTGTCGGGGATCTCGTAGCCCTCGAGCGTGCCGCTCATGGCCGACAGCTCGTCGGTGAAGGTGGCGAGCGCGCTCGAGACCTCTTCGTTGGTGACCTCCGCCTGCGCCTCCTCCAGCGCCTCGGTGATCGGATCGAACGCGGCGCTCAGATCGCCCTCGCCCGACATCGCGTCCGAGAGCACGCTCTGCAGGTCTCCGGTCGCCTCGTTCACCGTGGAGTTCGCGATGTTGCAGGCGTCGGCCACGCTCTGCCCGCCCGAGCACGAGGCGAGGCTGAACGTCAGCGCGGCGGCTCCGAGGAGCCCGGCGACCTTGACGAGCGACTTCTTGTCCGTCATGAAAATTTCCCCCTTGTATGCGGTATCGCCCCAGCGGGTCTCCCCGGGACCGCACCAGGCTATCAGGGTTCATTCAGGGAGCGATGGCCCAGGAGGCGGGCAGCCGCGGCCCGATAGGGTGGGTGAGCATGAGGACCGACGCAGCCGGTGACCCACGTCCGTTCGATGCGCTCCTCGCCACGGTGCGCAGGCTGGTCGCCCCCGGGGGGTGCGCCTGGCACGAGGCGCAGACGCACGAATCGCTCACCCAGTTCCTCGTCGAGGAGACGGCGGAGCTCATCGATGCGATCGAGCGGCAGCTGCCCCCGTCGGAGATCCAGTCCGAGCTCGGCGACGTGCTCTACCAGGTGCTCTTCCACGCGGCGATCGCCGAGCGGGACGGCGAGGGCTACGAGTTCGACGGCATCGCCTCGACGCTGAACGAGAAGCTCGTGCGCCGGCACCCGCACGTCTTCGGCGACCGCGGGTACATGACCGTCGAGGAGCTGCACGCCGAGTGGGAGCGGCTGAAGGAGGACGCGGCGGGGGAGGACCGGGGATCGCGCGGCCCGCTCGAGGGGATCCCGGCGGGCATGCCGACGCTCGCGCGCGCGGCGAAGGTGATCGAGCGGTTGAAGCGCGCGGGCCTGATCGACCCCGGGGCCGGTGACGCGTACCCCGAGGATCCGCTCGCCGCGCTCATCGGGCCCGACGAGCAGCGGCTCGCCGAGTTCGGCATCGGCGACGCGATGCTCGCGATGCTGATGCGGGCGAACCGCGCGGGCGTGGATCCCGATCGTGCACTGCGGCTCGCCGTCGACCGGCTCACCGCGCGCGTGCTCCACGACGAGGGGTGACGGAGGGCCGCGGGCCGGGCTGCGCAGACCTTGAGCGCCACCGCGCTCGCTACAGCAGCAGCCCCAGCGCGCGAGCGCGCGACACCGCCGCGTGCCGGGTCGACGCGTCGAGCTTCGTCATGGCGGCCCCGAGGTAGCTCTTGACGGTGTTCTCGGCGAGCCCGAGGGTGCGGCCGACCTCGGCGTTCGTGGCCCCGAGCGCGACCTGGGCGAGCGTGTCGATCTCGCGCGGAGACAGCCGCACCGTTGCCGCGGCGTCATGCGGAGCGTCCGGGGCGCGCCGCGCGCCGGGGCCCGCGGGCGGCGCCGCGAGAGCCGTGAGGCGGTGCTCGATCGCGCGCAGCCGGTGGCGCAGGTGCGGCAGCGACGATTCCGCGAGCGCCCCGCGCAGCTCGGCGTGAACGGTGCGCAGCGCCTCGACGGTCGGAGGGGGGAGGGAGACGGGCGAGCCAGGCGAGACGGGCGGGCCCGGCGCGACCGGCGAGCCCTGAGAGACGAGCGAGCCAGGAGAGACGGGCGAGCCCGGCAGCGCGGATGAGCCGACGCCGGTGCGGCCCGAGCCGCCGTGCCGGCGCTCGAGACGCCGCACCACCTCGTCCTCGATGCGGAGCTCGCGCGAGAGATCCCGCGCGACGCCCGCGGCCTCGCGCACGAACGATCCCGACGGCCCCGCGGCCCCGCGCCATCCGCCGTAGAGCACGGCGCGCGGGGCGCCGTCGACGAGCACCGGCATCGCGAAGAGGCCGACGATGCCCTCGCCGCGCACGTGGGCGTCGTACTCGTGCGTGATCTGGCGGCTGCCCACGTAGTCGACGGCGATGCGGGGCCTCCGCTCCCGGAGCGCGCGGCCGCCGAGACCGCGGTCGGCGCGCACCCGCAGCCCCTCGAGGCGTCCGTGCTCGGCACCCGACACGGCGCTCAGCACGGCGTCTCCGGCCCGCTCCAGGCCGCCGAACGCGATGTCGAACCGCGTGGCACGGGCGAACTCGACGACCGCATCGCTCAGGATCCGCTGGGCGTGCTCGTCATCCATCCGCTGCATCGCATCTCCCCACTTTCGGAGGTAGTTCACGCTAACACGCGTTTTCTAGGCTCGGCGTGAGTCGTCGCACCGACGCGACGAGGAAGCTTGCGTTCAAGGGAGAAACGAGTGACCGAATCAGCAGACCCGTACGACGCGCAGCGTGATCCGATCGATTACGTCGCGTTCCAGGCCCGGCCCGAGTTCCACGAGCTGAAACACCGCTTCCGGCGATTCGTGTTCCCGCTCGCGGCGGCGTTCATGCTCTGGTTCCTGCTCTACGTGGTGCTCGCCGCCTTCGCGCACGACTTCATGGCGGCCCCCATGCTCGGCATGAACGTCGGGCTGTGGTTCGGCCTGGCGCAGTTCGTCACGACGTTCGCGATCACCATGGCCTACGTGCGGTTCGCCAACCGCCGCCTCGACCCGCGCACCACGGCGCTCCGCGCCGAGCTCGAGGCAATGGAGGGCGGCCGATGAACGCCACGATCCTGCCCGCGGAGCAGACCGGCGCCGAGCAGAACCCCGTGCTCAACATCGCCATCTTCCTCGTCTTCGTCGCGGTGACGATGGTCATCGTGATCCGCGCGAGCCGCAGCAACAAGAGCGCCGCCGACTTCTACGCCGGCGGCCGCTCGTTCTCCGGTCGGCAGAACGGCGTCGCCATCGCGGGCGACTACCTCTCGGCCGCCTCGTTCCTCGGCATCGTGGGCGCGATCGCCATCAACGGGTACGACGGGTTCCTCTACTCCATCGGCTTCCTCGTCGCCTGGCTCGTCGCCCTGCTGCTCGTCGCCGAGCTCATGCGCAACACCGCGAAGTTCACGATGGCCGATGTGCTCTCGTTCCGGCTGCAGCAGCGGCCGGTGCGCATGGCGGCGGCACTCACGACCCTCGCCGTCTCGTTCTTCTACCTGCTCGCGCAGATGGCCGGCGCCGGCGGGCTCGTGTCGCTGCTGCTCGGCGTGAACGACGCGCTCGGCCAGTCGCTCGTGATCGCCGTCGTCGGCGTCGTCATGATCTGCTACGTGCTCATCGGCGGCATGAAGGGCACGACGTGGGTGCAGATCATCAAGGCGGTGCTGCTCATCGCCGGCGCCGGAGCCATGACCATCTGGGTGCTCGCACTCAAGGGCTTCAACTTCTCCGCCGTGCTCGACGCCGCCGTCAACCACCCCGAGAACGCCAACGGCGCCGCGATCCTCGCCCCCGGCCTGCAGTACGGGGCGAACCCGATCGACTTCGTCTCCCTCGCGCTCGCCCTCGTGCTCGGCACCGCCGGCCTGCCGCACGTGCTCATGCGCTTCTACACGGTGCCGACGGCGAAAGACGCCCGCAAGTCGGTGGTGTGGGCGATCTGGCTGATCGGCATCTTCTACCTCTTCACCCTGGTGCTCGGCTACGGTGCGGGCGCGCTCGTCGGCCCCGAGACGATCGCCGAAGCCCCCGGCGGGCAGAACTCCGCGGCCCCGCTCCTCGCCGCAGAGCTCGGCGGCCCGCTGCTGCTCGGATTCATCTCGGCCGTCGCCTTCGCCACCATCCTCGCCGTCGTCGCGGGCCTCACCATCACGGCCTCCGCCTCGTTCGCGCACGACATCTACAACAGCGTGCTCAAGAAGGGCCGCGCCTCGGCGAAGCAGGAGGTGAAGGTGGCCCGGATCACGACGCTCGTGATCGGCGCCGCGGCGATCCTCGGCGGCATCGGCGTGCAGGGGCAGAACGTCGCCTTCCTCGTCGCTCTCGCGTTCGCGGTCGCCGCGTCGGCGAACCTGCCGACGATTCTGTACTCGCTCTTCTGGTCGAAGTTCACCACGCGGGGCGCCGTGTGGTCGATGGTCGGCGGCCTGCTGTCGGCGGTCGTGCTCATCGCCCTCTCGCCCGTCGTCTCGGGGAGCGAGACCGCGATGCTCGGCCCCGACGTCGACTTCGCGGTCTTCCCGCTGCAGAACCCCGGCATCGTGTCGATCCCGCTCGGCTTCCTGCTCGGCTGGCTGGGGTCGGTGACGAGCTCGCGCAAGGAGTCGAAGCGGCTGGCGGCCGAGATGGAGGTGCGCGCGCTCACCGGCTACGGAGCCGAACCGCCGGTGCAGCACTGACGGCGGGCGACCGGGGCCGGTCGCGCGGGCCCGGTCGCGCGGATCCGGTCGCGCGGCGGGGGAGCGAAGGCCGTGGAAGAATGGTGAACCATGGCCCAACCCGTGAACCCGCCGCGCGGCATGCGCGATTTCCTCCCCGCTGACAAGGCGCGTCGCGAGCACGCGCTGGGGATCATCAGGAGCGTGTACCGCTCGCACGGTTTCGATGAGATCGAGACCCCGGTGGTCGAGGACTACGCGCGGCTGCACGCGGGGCTCGGCGGCGACAACGAGAAGCTCAGCTTCTCGATCCTGAAGCGCGGCATCAGGCCCGAGGCGCTCGCCGCAGCCGCGGAGGCCGGCGCCGCGGAGCAGCTGGCCGACCTGGGGCTGCGCTTCGACCTGACGGTCCCGCTCACCCGCTTCTTCGCCTCGCACCGCGCCGAGCTGCCGCCGGTGTTCCGCTCGATCCAGATCGCGCCGGTCTGGCGGGCGGAGCGGCCCCAGAAGGGGCGGTACCGCCAGTTCGTGCAGGCCGACATCGACATCATCGGCGAGGCCGGCCTGCTGGCCGAGATCGAGCTCATCACCGCGACCTCGCAGGCGCTCGCCGCGCTCGGACTCGACGGCTGCGTGATCCGCGTCAACGACCGCCGCATCCTGTTCGGTCTGCTCGCGCACTGCGGCTTCGCGCCGGAGACGCACGACCGCGCCCTCATCACGATCGACAAGCTCGACAAGATCGGCGCGGCCGGCGTCGTCGAGGAGCTGCGCGAGATCGACGGCGATGCCGCCGAGCGCATCGGCGCGGTGCTGGCGGTGGTCGAGCCGGCGCTCGGCGCCGACGGCGCCGGGGTCGGGATCCCGCTCACCCGCGAGGCGATCGCGGGGGTGCTGCCCGAGGGGGCCGCCGAAGACGGCGTCGCGAACCTCGTCGCCCTGGGCGAGGCGCTCGAGGGCGGCCTGCCCGCGGGAGTGGCCGTGCGCTTCGATCCGACGCTCGTGCGCGGCATGGGCTACTACACCGGAACGATCTTCGAGGTGGCGCACCCGGGCTCGGGCAGCTCCGTTGGCGGCGGCGGCCGGTACGACGGCATGGTCGGCCGCTTCCTGGGGCAGGACGTGCCCGCCGTCGGCTTCTCGATCGGCTTCGAGCGCGTCGTCGACCTGCTGACCCTGCCCGAGTCGACGGGACCGGAGGCGGTGGCGCTCATCGCCGACGCCGACGTCGAGCTGGCGGATCTGCTCGCGCTGAAGCGCGCCCTCGTCGACCGCGGCCACCGCGTGCGCCTCGAGAAGCGGCAGAAGAACATGAAGACGCTGCTCGCCCGCATCGCCGGCGAGGGGTTCGCGCGCGTCGCGAACGTGCGCGCCGGTGTGCGCGACGCCGACGCGCTCGAGTTCCGCGATCTCGCTGACTGAGGTCGGCGCGGCGGCGGTCGACCGGCCGCGTCGGCTGGGCGGCGGCGGTTGACCGGCCGCGTCAGTTGACTGGCCGTGCTCCGTGCGAGATCCGGCCTCGGTGAGACCCGAGCGCCCGAACCGGCCGCACCGACGCCGAATCTCTCACCGAAGCCGAGGCTCTGAGGGCCGCCGAGCGCCGCCGAGGGGTGCCCCCGAGGCGCGGCCGGGCGCCGCCGAGAGCCGCCGTCGCACCCCGGAGTACCGAGGCTCCGGTGCTCTAGACTGGGATGCGGCGGCTCCGCCCGCCCATGCTTCACCCCGGCAGCCGACCCCTTCAAGGAGCGCATAGTGGCATTTATCGACGCAGTGATCGCCCGAGAGATTCTCGATTCGCGTGGCAACCCGACCGTCGAGGTCGAGGTCGGCCTGACCGACGACTCCGTCGGCCGCGCCGCGGTGCCGTCGGGAGCCTCCACCGGGGCGTTCGAGGCCTACGAGCTGCGCGACGGCGACAAGGATCGCTACCTGGGCAAGGGCGTCACGAAGGCCGTCGACGCGGTGTTCGACGAGCTCGCCCCCGCGATCGAGGGCTTCGCGGCCGACGACCAGCGGGTCATCGACCAGGTGCTCCGCGACGTCGACGGCACGCCGAACAAGCAGCGCGTCGGCGCGAACTCGATCCTCGGCGTCAGCCTCGCGGTCGCGCACGCGGCCGCGGCCTCCGCCGAGCTGCCCCTCTACCGCTACCTGGGCGGCCCGAACGCGAGCACCCTTCCGGTGCCGCTCATGAACATCATCAACGGCGGGGCGCACGCCGACACCGGCGTCGACATCCAGGAGTTCATGGCGGTGCCGCTCGGCGCCGAGACCTTCTCCGAGGGCCTGCGCTGGGGCGTCGAGGTCTACCACGCCCTCAAGGCGCTCCTCAACGAGAAGAACCTCTCCACGGGCCTGGGCGACGAGGGCGGCTTCGCCCCCGACCTCCCGACCAACGCCGAGGCGCTCGACCTGATCGTCGAGGCCATCCGCCGCGCCGGTCTCGAGCCGGGGCGAGACGTCGCCGTCGCGCTCGACGTGGCGTCCTCCGAGTTCCACCAGGACGGCCTATACCAGTTCGAGGGGCAGGCGCGCACGGCCGCCGAGATGACCGCGTACTACGCGGATCTGCTCGACCGCTACCCGCTCGTGTCGATCGAGGATCCGCTCGACGAGAGCGATTGGGAGGGGTGGAAGCACCTCACCGACGAACTCGGTGCGCGCGTGCAGCTCGTCGGCGACGATCTCTTCGTCACCAACCCGGAGCGCCTCGCCGACGGCATCGCGAAGGGCGTCGCGAACTCGCTGCTCGTCAAGGTGAACCAGATCGGCACCCTCACCGAGACGTTCGACGCCGTGCAGCTCGCGCAGCGCGCGGGGTACACCGCGGTCATGTCGCACCGCTCGGGCGAGACCGAGGACGTGACGATCGCCGACCTCGCCGTGGCCACCGACTGCGGCCAGATCAAGACCGGTGCGCCCGCACGTTCCGATCGCGTCGCGAAGTACAACCAGCTGCTCCGCATCGAGGAAGAGCTCGGCGGCGCCGCGCGCTACGCCGGCCGCGGCGCCTTCCCGCGCTTCACCGCCTGACCCGCGCACCCGGCAGAGGCGACGACACGGTGAAGGGCTGGATCGACGACGTCGGAACGTGGGCGTCGAGCCTGCGCTTCAGCGGCTTCACCGTGGTCGTCGTCGTTCTGGTGCTCGCCGGCATCGCGATCGTGAGCCCCAGCCTGTCGACGTTCGTGCAGCAGCGGCGCGAGATCGCCGAGTTGCGCGAGAGCGTGCGGCAGAGCCAGGAGGCCGTCAACGAGATCGACGCCGAGCGGGCGAAGTGGAAGGATCCCGTCTACGTGCGGTCGCAGGCGCGCGACCGGCTGTTCTACGTGATGCCGGGGGAGACCCAGGTGAACGTGATCGACGACATCGTCATGCCGATCGAATCGGACGAGGAGCCCGATCCCGAACTCTCGCGCATCCCGACCAACTGGGCGCGCAACCTCTCGGCGTCGTTCCTCAGCGCGGGCACCACGGACGCGCCGCCCGCCGACGCTCCCACCGGAGCCGACCCAGCACCCACCGACCCGTCGACCGATCCGGCCGATCCCGAGTCGCCCCCAGCCCCCGCCGAGGAGACCCCGCAATGACCCGCCCGCCCTATCCCGCACCGACCGAAGCCGACATCGCGGCGGTCTCCGAGCAGCTGGGGCGCGAAGCCCGCGGCGTCATCGGCATCGCGGCGCGCGCCGCCGACGGATCGCCCGCCGTCGTGGCCACCGCGCCGCGCCTGCCCGACGGCTCGCCGTTCCCGACCTTCTACTACCTCTGCCACCCCGAGGCCGTCGCTGCTGCGTCGCGTCTCGAGGCCGCCGGCGTGATGAACGAGTTCAACGAACTGCTCGCGTCGGACGAGACCGTGCGCGAGCAGTACCGGCGCGCGCACGAGCAGTTCATCGCCGATCGCGACAGCGTGGGCGAGGTGCCCGAGGTGGCCGGCGTCAGCTCGGGAGGCATGCCGACGCGCGTCAAGTGCCTCCACGCACTCATGGGTCACGCCCTCGCGGCGGGCCCCGGCGTCAACCCGATCGGCGATCTCGCGCTCGAGCGCAGCGGCTGGAGGGGCTGACCCGCAGCCGCGCGTGCATCGGAGCTGGGAAAACGCGGTAAGCTTTCGGTACGGGTGTTTCGCCCGCTATTTTCTGTGCCCGCAATGCGGGTCCGTCCCTGATTGCTGCAAGGAGATCGCTTCGTGGCGAAGAAGATTCTGATCGTTGGTGGCGGCTATGCCGGCTTCTACACCGCATGGAAGCTGGAGAAGCTGCTCCGTGCCGGCGAGGCCGAGGTCACGATCGTCGATCCGCTGCCCTACATGGCGTACCTGCCGTTCCTCCCCGAGGTCGCCTCGGGCTCGATCGAGCCGCGTCACGCGGTCGTCGCGCGCCGTCGCCACCTGAACCGCACCGCCAACATCGCGGGCAAGGTCACCGGCATCTCGCACGCGACGAAGACGGTCACCATCACGCCCAACGTGGGGGAGCCCTTCGACTTCGCGTACGACCAGATCGTCGTGACCACCGGCTCGGTGTCGCGCACGTTCCCCATCGCGGGCATCGCCGACAACGCGATCGGCATGAAGACGATCGAGGAGGCCGTCGCCGTGCGCGATCGCCTCGTCGGCAACTTCGAGCGCGCGGCCACGCTCCCGAAGGGCTCCGCCGAGCGCGCGCGCCTGCTGACCGTCACGGTCGTCGGCGGCGGCTTCGCGGGCATCGAGACGATCTCCGAGCTCCGCTCGTTCACCACCGCGCTGCTGCGCCGGTACCCCGAGATCACGTTCGACGAGACCGTGTTCCACCTCGTCGAGGCGATGGGCCGGATCATGCCCGAGGTGTCGCAGGAGACCGCCGACTGGGTAGTGAAGGATCAGACCCGCCGCGGCGTGCAGATCCACCTCGACACGCAGCTCTCGTCGGCGCTCGACGGCAAGATCGAGCTCTCGACCGGCGAGACCTACGAGTCGGACCTGATCGTGTGGACCGCGGGCGTCATGCCCCGCCCGTTCCTCCGCGGAACGGATCTGCCGATCGGCCCCCGCGGGCACGTCATCGGCAGCCCGTCGCTGCGCATCACGACCGAGGACGGCGTGCCGCTCGAGGGCGCCTGGACCGCCGGCGACACCTCGCAGACGCCCGACATCTCGTCGACCCCCGGCCCCGGCGGATTCTGCGTGCCCAACGCGCAGCACGCGGTGCGCCAGGGCAAGCTGCTCGCGAAGAACATCGTCGCCGACCTGCGCGGCGAGGGCATCGCCGAGTACAACCACAAGAACCTGGGCGCCGTCGCCGGTCTCGGCGTCAACACCGGCGTCTTCCAGTCCGGCAAGTTCGCGCTCAAGGGCTACTTCGCGTGGCTCGCGCACCGCTTCTACCACGGCCTCGCCATCCCCTCGTGGGAGCGCAAGTGGCGCGTGTTCGGCGGCTGGGTCGGCCACTTCTTCCTGGGCCGCGACACCGTCAACATCGAGGCCGTGCAGCAGCCGCGCGCCATCTTCGAGGAGTTCGCCTCGCGCCCCAAGGCCTGAGCGACGCCCAGCACCGAAAACCCCCGCAGCTTCGGCTGCGGGGGTTCTCGCGTTCGCCCGCTCCTGCGCTCGCCCGCTCCTCTACTCGCCCGCTCCTCCGCTCCTCCGCTCCTCCGCTCCTCCGCTCGAGAGGTCAGATCCGTGCAGAATGCGCGTGCATAACGCACCGAACTGACCGCTCAGCGCGAAGGCGGGGCGGGACGGGGCGGGGCGGGGCGGGGCGGGGCGCCGCGCCGGAAGCGACGAAAGCTCTGCTTTCGCCCTATGCCTCCGGCGCATGCTTCGCGAGGAACTGGTACATCTCCGTATCGTCGACGCCCGGGAACGTGCCCGTCGGCAACGGGGAGAGCACGTGCGCGTGCATGCGGGCGCTCGGCCACGCCTTGCCCTCCCAGCGCGCCAGCAGTTCGGGCCTCGGCGTGCGGCAGCACGCCGGATCCGGACACGTCGACACCTGCCGCTCGGTCGTGTCGCGGCCCCGGAACCACTTCGCGTCGTCGAAGGCGACCCCGCAGGCGATCGCGAACGGGCCCTGCTCGGCGTCGCCGGTCTGCACGCTCGACCAGAACGTGCCCGCCGGGGTGTCGGTGTACTGGTAGAACTCGCTCGTGCGGTTCGTGCGGTTGAAGGCGGTGCGGCCGCCCCACTTGTGGCACAGCACCTCGCCCTCGATCGAACCGGTGTCGTCGGCCGGATACGGCAGCCCGTCGTTCTGATACCCGCGCACGATGGCGCCCGCCCCGTCGGCGCGATAGTGGTGCGCTCGCAGCCCGAGGTGCTGCGTCGCGAGATTCGTGAACCGGTGCGAGGCGGCCTCGTGAGTGACGCCGAACGCGTCGCGGAAATCCTCGATCGCGAGATTGCGGTTGCGCTTCGCCTGCTGCAGGAAGTCGACGGCGGCGGCCTCGGGGATCAGGCAGGCGGCCGCGAAGTAGTTGATCTGGAGGCGCTGCTCGAGAAATTCCGCGTAACTTGCCGGCTCGGAGTGGCCGAGCACGCGGTGCGCCATCGCCTGCAGCGCGAGAGAGCGCAGGCCGTGCCCGCCCGGGATCGACGCCGGCGGCAGGTAGATGCGGCCGTTCTCGAGATCGGTGATGCTGCGCGTGTTCGACGGCAGGTCGTCGACGAAGATGAGGCCGAAGCCCAGCAGCTCCGCGAGCATCGCCACCTCGCGGTGCGTCACCGCGCCGATCGTGTGGCCGATGCGCCGCATGAGGTCGGATGCCACGAGCTCGATGTCCTGAATGTAGTTGTCGCGCTCCTGCATCTGCATGCGGATGGCCGTGTTCGCGCGTCGCGCCTCCTCCGAGGTGGTCGCGGCGGCGCGGGATCGCCTGGCGAGCTCGCGGTGCAGGCCGACCAGGGCCTCGAGCGTGTCGTCGGGGAGCGTGCGCGGCGTGCGCACGTGGGGCAGCCCGAGGCGCGTGTAGGTCGACGTCGCCTGCGCCCGTTCGAGCTCGACCTCCAGGATGCTGCGGCGATCCGGCGCCTCGCGTTTCAGCAGCTCGGATGCGTCGATGCCGAGTTCGCGCGAGATGCTCTGGAGCAGGCCGAGCCGCGGTTCGCGCCGCCCGTTCTCGATGAGCGACAGCTGGCTCGCGACCACGCCCACGCGCTCGCCCAGCTGCTCCAGGGTGAGCCCGGCGCGGGTGCGGAAGAATCGGATGCGCTTGCCGAGGATGAGTCGGTCGAGTTCTGATTCGTCGAAACCGGCGGTCACCGGAACGGGTTCAGCGTGCATCTTTTGACTCTATGTCAAATTCGGGCGATTTTTCCACTGCAAACGATGAATGCGGGGTGAACGGGGCGCTCACAATGGAGATGTCGCCGCTTCTTCGCCGGGCGGCGGGACCTTGAGGAGAACGATATGGCACTCATGCAGACCATCGAGACCGAGATGACCTTCGCCGAGATCGTGCGCGCCGATGCGACCACGAGCAACGAAGAGGTGCTCGCCTGGGTCACCGAGGTCGCCGAGCTCACGCGGCCCGACGAGGTCGTCTGGTGCGACGGCTCGCAGGCGGAGTGGAACCGCATCACCGGCGAGATGGTCGAGGCCGGCACCCTCATCCCGCTCGACAAGAACCTGCGCCCCGGCAGCTTCCTCGCGCGCTCGCACCCCGACGACGTCGCGCGCGTCGAGGATCGCACGTTCATCTGCTCGGCCGACGAGGCCGACGCGGGCCCCACGAACAACTGGATGGCGCCCGACGCCATGAAGGCCGAGCTGGCGCCGCTCTTCGAAGGATCGATGCGCGGGCGCACCATGTACGTCGTCCCGTTCTCGATGGGCCCCGTGGGCGGTGCGATCACCCAGCTCGGCATCGAGCTCACGGACTCGCCCTACGCCGTGCTCAACATGCGCATCATGACGCGCATGGGTCAGGCTGCGCTTGACGGCATCACGCCGGGCAGCGAGTGGGTGCGCACCGTGCACTCCGTGGGTGCGCCGCTCGAGGCCGGGCAGAGCGACGTCGCGTGGCCCTGCAACTCGACCAAGTACATCACCCACTTCCCGGAGACCCTCGAGGTCTGGTCGTACGGCTCGGGCTACGGCGGCAACGCGCTGCTCTCGAAGAAGTGCTTCGCGCTGCGCATCGCGAGCGTCATGGGCCGCAACGAGGGATGGCTCGCCGAGCACATGCTCCTGCTGAAGCTCACCAACACCGAGAGCGGCAAGGCGTACCACCTCTCCGCCGCGTTCCCCTCGGCCTGCGGCAAGACGAACCTCGCCATGCTGCAGCCCACCATCCCCGGGTGGAAGGTGGAGACGATCGGCGACGACATCGCCTGGCTGCGCCCCGGCACCGACGGTCGGCTGTACGCCATCAACCCCGAGGCGGGCTTCTTCGGCGTTGCTCCGGGCACCGGTGAGTCGACGAACCCGGTCGCGGTCGAGACGCTGTGGGGCAACACCATCTTCACCAACGTCGCACTGACCGACGACGGCGACGTGTGGTGGGAGGGGAAGACCGACGAGGTGCCCGCCCACCTCATCGACTGGCAGGGCAACGAGTGGACGCCCGAGAGCGGACGCGTGGCCGCGCACCCGAACTCCCGCTTCACCGTGCCGATCCAGCAGACCCCCACCCTCGCGCAGGAGTGGTACGAGCAGAACGGCGTGCCGATCGACGCCATCCTCTTCGGCGGGCGCCGCGCGACCAACGTGCCGCTCGTGGCCCGCTCGCTCTCGTGGGAGCACGGCGTCTTCGTCGGCGCGACCATCTCCTCGGAGAAGACCGCCGCCCAGGAGGGCACTGTCGGCGAACTGCGTCGCGATCCCTTCGCCATGCTGCCGTTCTGCGGCTACAACATGGCCGACTACTGGGGCCACTGGCTCGACATGGGCCGCGAGCTCGGCGACCAGGCGCCCAAGATCTTCCAGGTGAACTGGTTCCGCAAGGGCGCCGACGGCCGCTTCCTCTGGCCCGGCTTCGGCGAGAACTCGCGCGTCATCGACTGGATCATTCGCAGCGTCGAAGGCTCCGTCGAAGGCCGCGAGACCGCAGTCGGCACCGTGCCCGCGGCGGGCGAGCTCAACCTCGACGGGATCGAGGTGCCCGAGGCCGACCTCGAGGAGCTCTTCTCCATCGACGCGGCGTCGTGGCTCGCGGAGGCCGACCTCACGGAGGAGTTTTTCGCCCAGTTCGGCGATCGCCTCCCCGCCGCCCTGACCGGGCAGCTCGAGCAGCTGCGCCAGCGTCTCGGCGCCGCATAACCGACCGGTGCCGTCGGCCGCCCGCCCCGCTGTGACGCGCCGCGGGCGGCCTGAACCAGCACCTCGCGTCGCGCGCACGCCGCGACGCCCCTAGACCGTAGGCCCCGCCGTTCTGCCCAATGGCGGGGCTTACTCTTTTCTGCGCACGTCGGCTCGGGATAAATGCGCCTGCCGTGCGGCGCGGTTCGGCCACCCGCATCTGCGAGAATCGGATCGCCCCCCATAGCCCAACTGGCAGAGGCAGCCGACTTAAAATCGGCACAGTCAGGGTTCGAATCCCTGTGGGGGGACTGCTTATAGTCGGCGTAATTGCAACGATTAACGGGGTAAAACAGCCTCTGGTCGCAACATTCCCGCAACAACTTGCGAGCTGATAGCCTGATCGAGGTCGCCCGCAACGTCCTCAAGGTCACTGTCGAACAGGTCCGCGTACACGTCGAGCGTCATTGCCGCGCTCGCGTGCCCAAGCATCCGCTGCAGCGCTTTCACGTTCGCACCAGCAGACACGGCCAACGACGCTGCCGTGTGTCGGAGATCGTGAATCGTCATCTTCTCGGCACCCGCTCGGTTCAGCGCGTTCGCCCACCATGTAGATTTCTTCAAGTCGAAGTACGTCTTGCGCTCGAAATTGCCATAGAGATTCGGGAACACAAGCGCGTCTTTGCCCTTCCCCTCGCAGTGCGACTCAAGCAGCTCAGAGATCGTCGCTGGGACGTACACGTGCCTCGCTTCGTGTGTCTTCGGTGTTCCTTCGTGGATCTTCCCGCCTACTTCAACCGCGTTGCGCGTGATGCTGATGCGTCGACGTTTGAAGTTGAGATCAGACACACGGAGCCCGATGGCTTCTCCCCAGCGGAGACCGCAGTATCCCAGCACGAGCACGAGTACACGGCGGCGGCCAGCATTATTCGCCACCGCCCACAGCTGTGAGTGGGTCAGGTATCGCCGTTCTCTGCTCGATTGCTTGCGGGGAAGGTCAACGCCTCGAGCCACGTTTGCGCTGACGCGCCGATCACGGCCGGCAACATCGAGAATGCCAGCCAGAACGCCGTGCGCGCGGATGACCACTGTGGGGCTTTTCTTGATGCCTGACACCCAGGCCTGCACATCTGAGTGTCGAATGCTCGACACTGGGTAGTCGCCCCAAAAGGGCTCGACATATAAGCGCCACGCGGTCTCCAGCGGAGCATAGCTCGACGCCTTCAGACTCGACTCTTTGCCCGCGAGCCACTTCCGGCCCAACTCGCCGATCGTCGCTTTGCCGTCTGCCGGTGCGATCTACTCGCCGCGATGTTTCGACACTTCAACTTCAGCGAGACGCCGTTCAGCATCGCTCTTGCGCGTGAAGCCCGACTCCGAGGTCTGCTTATGGTCAGGGCGGCGGTAGACGATCCGGTAGAGCGGCTTCGCCCGCCCCTTCACGTTGTAGGGGTAGACGCTACCCATCGTCTCGAACGTCCATGCGGTACAGGATCATTCTCTGGACATCAACGGCGAGGTCTTCTTCTGCTTCTTTCAAGCGTTCTTCGAAGGATTCAGTTTCTTCGTTCAGCTCAGCGGCCAGCTTGATCTTGCGTCGAAGCTTAGACGTCTGCAGGAAGTCGGACCACCAACGGAAGAGTGCGGTGATGCGCGAGGTCGCGAGCGCTCCGGCCGCGGTCTCCTCGTCCTGCATGGCGGATTTGAAGTCGGCTTGAAAAGGCACCGCGGGTGCAACGAACCAGCGCGCAGTGTTCGACACGTTCACCGTTCGCACTTCATCCTTGCCTTCGGCGATCTTCACGTGCCCGAACGGGGTGTCGATCGGTAGCGCGATCGCGACGGGTGGCACGCCGAGCGCCCAAGACAGGGTGATGAGTTCGTCTACAGTGAGATCCTTCTTTCGCCCTGTCTCGATATTCGCGATGACGCCCTTCGAGATAGCCCCCAAGGTTCGCTCGCTGAGCTCGGCCGCGCTCATCCCATTCATCTGGCGGTAGAAGGCGATGCGCTTGCCGATGTTCTGACTGGGGCGTTCTATCTGCATATGGAGCATTCTATGTGGAAATCACCGCGACGCGCCGTAAACGAAGCCTGCGCTGCCAAATCGAATAAGGCATTGTAGTTATTGCAACAGTGAGTTCGTTTCGAGAAAGGAGGAGCACATGTCCACCGCAATTGCGCCCGAAGCCCCGTTGCAACTTGAGGGGTACATGAGCCCGAAAGCAGTCGCCGCGAGAATTCCCGGCATGACGACTGGAAACCTTGCCCAACTCCGATTCAAAGGCGAGGGTCCGCGGTACATGAAGCCGAGCGCGAAAGTCGTTGTCTACGATTGGGCCGATGTCGTCGCTTGGTTGGAATCGACTAAGCGCGATGGCACCGCGGAGGTTCCTTAGTGGCACCCCCCGGCCCCGATCCCGGCACTCCGCCCCGTGATGCTTCGCGCTCATGGGAAGGCCTTACGGCAGGAGCGACGATTCGGCGAGCTTTCGAACAGACTGCGGAGTTGATGCTTCAGAAGAGCGATGACTTCTGCATCTTCGAAGCCGGCACGAACTTCAAGTTCAAAGTGAAACGCGAAACACTGCGAGACATGCTGACCCGCGTCACCACGAGAACAGATCCAACCGAATCCGTGTCACATCCGGAGTTCGCGAGGCCCGTCCCGATCCAGCAAGGCGAACTCAGGTTCATCGCTCGCGACGCGACTTCGAACAAGCTCCAGCGAGAGACGCTCCGAGCAATAGAGACGCTCTTCCCAGAGATGCATCCCAACCCAACAAAGGCTGCAGCGATGCGAAGTTGCTTACGAGGTAGCGGCCCCTTCATCGTCTCAACAGACAATCGACAGAGGCTCTACGGAGTAGCGGACGCAAACGCACTCCGAGCGATGATCCAAGGCCTCGAACCGAAGATTAGCCGGAGACGAGAACTCTGGCTCCAGATCCCAACCCAGAAGAAAACCCCCACCGAGATTGCGACCAAACAATCTCTCGGCGGGGGTCACACGAAGCCCTAGAAAGGGGAACGCAGTATGTCTATTATGGCACGCCTGCCACAGGCGAACAACTCACCTTGCAAGATCCAGGGATGCCAGCTCGACGCCCACGACGAGGCGGCACCGACGCTTCACACGGGCGTCACGAAGTACACGGACGCCTGGTCTGTGACCGCGATGTTCGATGAGGCAGACGGCCGGTGGGAAGTCGACGCCGTCTCGACCTACCGCCGCGACCTCACTCTTGCGGAAGCACGAGCGTTCGCAGAGGCAATCATCATGGTCACGTCGTGGTGCGAAATCGTCAGCACGAAGGCGGTGGCAGCATGAGCGCGGCAATGGATACCCGACTCATTGAAGATCGGATCATGAAGGGCTCGCCGTTCATTCAGGCGACCTACCTCCGCAGAGCGCTTCGGGAGTTTTGCCGTAAAAACTCTCTCCCGTGGGAAGAGACGGTCACCGAGCGCCGCAATAGCGCGGGGAAGAAGATCGGCCCGGAGATGACGATCAGCCCTGCATCGGCCACGCTGATGCTCGAAGCCGCAGACCGCATCGACCGCACGCTGACACGGTATCTGGATCACTTGATTCCGACCCCGGAGCATGTGTTCGAACCGTTTGAACCCCAGCCGTGTCCCGTCTACGACTGGTGCGATGCGAACGACAACCCATCCCACGTTGAGGACGGCTTTCACATGGAAGCAGGCGTCACGGACGATGAGCCGGGTCACCTCTGCACTGACCATGTTGTTGAGGATGGCGTGGTCAAGCTCGACATCTCCGACTCAATCTCGTGGCAGATCGATGCAGACGAGTCTCGCGAGTTCTTCCAGACGCTCCGTGGGGCGATCGACACCGCCGAGGCGAAGTTCGATGAGTTTAAAGCCCGCGTGAAGGCGGGGGAGGGGCAGTGATGAGCGGGTCAGCGCCCGATGCGGCCGTCGCTCTACGGGGTCTTCGCGAGGCCGCGGGTATGTCGGTCGCGCAACTCTCGGCTGTGTCAGATGTGTCAGTGCCATTCATTCGCGTCATCGAGTCGGGAGGGCTCACTCCTACGCACGGTGTTATCGCTCGGATGGCCGCGGCGATTGTCCGTTTCATGATGGAAGGAAACCGCGCATGACGCTCTCACTTTCTGGAGGCGACCTCCGCAATCAGCGTGAGCAAGCCGGCCTCGATGTGCGAGAGGTGGCCGACCTGACGGGCCTCCCTGCGGCGTTCATTGAACTGCTCGAATCCGGGAAGCACAGCGCCCCGACCTACGCCTACCGCGTGAAGAAGGCGATCGCCACGTTTGCGACAGAAGGAGACGCAAGCGTTGACCAGAAGCGGGGTCACGATGACCCTTCGCCGGAGTCTTGACGAAGTAACCGAGAACACCCTCGAACAGTGGGCGGTGGCCCTCACAGCAGGCGAAATCAAGCTGTGGGAGCTACCGCCCTCTGTGTCTCAGCTGTACCTCTTCGGGCACATCGACGGTGCCAAATCTCGGCAAGCAGAAATCGACCAACTCACGCGGTCGTACGAACACAAGCTCGACACGGCATACATGCTCACCTTCACCCCGAAGGAGCAGCGCGAGGAGTATCAACGTCGCCTCGACAAGTACTTCCACGAACGGGACGCAGCCTTCTTCGCTGAACCCGCACAACTAACCGATTTGCACTCATTACGGGGCGGACAAGAACCGCCAGAAGCTGGAGTCGAAGATGCAAGCAACCCAACACCTGAGCGCGGTGACCGTGCCGCATAAACCCGCAGGATTTACCCCCAACCTCTACTGCAACGTCCGAGAGCTCCTCGAGCGCGGGCCAGTCGAACCACCAGCTCCCGAGTACGGTTCTCGAACCGATGAAGTGGGGATCTTCTATAAGGGCATGGTGAACTCCCTCATCGGTGACCCGGAGTCAGGCAAGACGTGGATCGCACTCACTGCGGCATCCGAAGTGTTGTTCACAGGTGGCAGCGTCCTGGTCGTTGACCTCGACCACAACGGGCCAGCAGCAACGGTGTCGCGTTTGCGGGCATTCGGGGTACCGGAATCCACGCTCATTGACCCCGAACGGTTTCGTTACACCGAGGCCGATGACAGCACCTCAATGGCCGGTGTGGTGGCGGACGCTCTGCAATGGCGTCCCGACTTCACCGTCATCGACTCCGTTGGCGAGCTGCTCCCGATGTACGGGGCCAACAGCAACTCAGCAGACGACTTCACGCGCGTCCACTCAGTAGCGATCAAACCGTTCGCGATCGCTGGTTCGTCGGTGGTCCTGATCGACCACCAGGCGAAGGGCAGCGACTCCCGCTCATTCGGGGCCACCGGGACGGCGGCGAAGAAGCGAGCGATCTCGGGAACGCTACTGCGCGTCACGATCGATGAGCCGTTCACTCCAGGCTCCGGGGGATCGGCAGAAATCACCCTCGTGAAAGACCGGCACGGCGGCCTCAGGGCACATTGCGCGAAGGACCGGGAACCACTCGTGGGCCGGTTCACGATGACAGACACCGAGGGAGCTCTCAATGCATGGATACGCCCTGCAGTCGACGGGGAACGGCCGAAGCAGAGCATCAAGGTCGACGGTGCTACGGGGGAGCAGTTGCTTGCCGCGTTGGACAAGCTCAACCCGCCGCCTTCGTCTGTTCGTGACATCAAAGTCCGCTGCACTTGGGGAACCGGCAAAGCATCGGAAGCTTGGCGGATGTGGCAAGAGAGGGAAGGGGTAGCAGCATGACGCTTACAAATGAGTCTCTGTTCCCCGTTCCCCGATATAGGGGTGGGGAACACGGGAACAGAGGAACAAGGAACGACCTCGGGAACACCCAAGATCGGCTCCACGAGAGTTCCGGGAACGTTCCGGGAGCAGAGGGAAACGTTCCTGTTCCCCGTTCCCCGACCCTATATCCGGGAACAGAGGAACGGGGAACACCCAGCACCCGACGCAAGCCCTACCGCGTGCAGGCCCGAGCAGCCGAATGGGGCAACGCAGACGGAACGAAAGACGACATCGTGAAGCTCTTCGGAGGTTCCCGCGCGTCAATCGCCGTCGACTACTCCGAAGTCCCACGACTCATCTCCGAGCTCGCACGCCTGCTCCACGAGCACCAAGCACCCGAGGAGAGCAAGCGATGAAGCGCTACCGCAACCACCGCTGCGAGCGGCGGCACAAGACCGAGCAGACCTTCCTCCGCTGCGCGTTTCCGACACTCGCCTGGGTCGAAGGGTCAGGACAGTACGCGGTCATCGCATGGTGCCGGACACCAACGATCACGCTCTGGTCGTCGGCGACCCTCGCTCAAGCCGCACTCACCGAGCTCAACGCACTCAGATGCGGCGGCCGCTGCACCCAACGCCACGAACTCGTACACATACACATCCACCCACCAGGAAAGGACAACGTTGCATGAGCGCAGCGACCTTCAAGACCGAACGCCACTTCTACGAACGGAACGCGCAGGACGCGATCAGCGCAAACATTCGCTTCGCCGAAATCGCAGCACCGCACGGCGACACAGAACACGGCATCGCAATCATGCGCGGCGACAAGCCAAGTCTCATCCTTACCGAGCAGCAGGCCTTCCGTATCGCGAAAGACATCGCAGACCACCTCACCGAACTTCGGACCAAACAGGCCCGATAAACACCGCGGCAACACCGCCGCACAACATCAAGCCCCGAGCACAACGCCGGGGCTTTTCTATTCCCACAAGGGGACACACGAGAGGAACAACACCATGAGCATCAGCACCGGTATGAGCGTGAGCTTCCGCGCCGATGATGGCGTCACCATCCACAACGACGAAAGCCCCGACCTCATCGAAGTCGCAGGGAAGATCAAGCAGCTCCGCGACACCGCGAAGCAGGCCAGCAAGACCTACAGCGCCGAACTTCGCGAGATCCAGCAGGACCCCCAGCTCAGCGACCAGGGCCGCGCCGAACGCACCGCCGAGGTGGAGGCAGCCCACAAGGCTCAGCGCCGAACCGGGATCAACACCGAGAACGACATCATCGAGAGCAAGGTCGCCGAACTCGAACGACGACTCGACGGCTTCGTCGGATACGGCAGCAGCGACATCATCGCGTACCGCGACGCCCAGGACCGGGCCGAAGCCGTCAGCGATGGAGACCGCGCACTCAAGCTCATGGAACGCGCACTGCGCAGCAACGACCGAACACTCGCACACGCACTCTTCCGGACAGCAGTCGACAACCACTGGACCGAAGCACAGCGCGCATTCGCCAAAGAGAATCCCGCAGTCGCAGCACTCGTCGGCGACGTCGAAAAGCTGCGAGCACTACGAAACCAGTTCGGACGCGGACTCAACTACGCATAACGAGAACTGAACGAGCAGAGAGAGGTTGGTGGGCCAGGGGGAGTGGCCCCCAGCAGCCAAACAATAAGGCCTCCGGGGCTTGCCGACCTCTCTCTCCGGATTTTTTTCTTTCCCACCGCGGCTCTCGAAAACCCCACATTGAGACGCGTTGTGATTCATCGAGTGAAGGAGTAAAAGTATGGCTGAGGAAGTTTCGTCGGTACCGTCGCCGGCAGATGTGGCGGCTCGGGTCGCTGAGAGGTCGTTTACGCAGGCTGAGGTGAACGAGATTGTGCAGAGTCGGCTGAAGAATATGAAGGCTGAGTATGAGCAGTTGCAGGCTCGGGTTGTTTCGGCTGAGGAGCTCGAGTCACGCAATCAGTCGTTGACTTCGGAGTTGTCGTCGTTGCAGTTGGAGACTCTGCGGATGCGGGTTGCTTCGGAGTTCGGTATCAGCGCCGAGGATCGTGACATTCTGCTCACGGCGACAGACGAGGACACGTTGCGGATGCAAGCAGAGCGGTTTGCGAGCTTCGGGCTGCCGCGTCTCGCTGGCGGTAATAGGGCACCCCGGGAGGGCCGCACGGTTGAGGCTCCGTCTGCGAGTGACGGAAGTATGGGTGCGTTCGTGAATGAGCTGTTCGGCAGCGACCCGATGTGGGACTAAGAAGGCAAGCACAGGGTGCGTTGAGAGGCGCGGGACGGGGAGCTTTCGTTCGCCCGATCGATGCCCCTCCTGGAAGAGCTATCGTTGGGGGGGGGGGGGCACCTCGAATGGCTTGCTGTTCTTTCGGGCAGAAAAGCGTCGAACTGGCGTTCGAGGCATTCTCGAGATTTGCTCGAACATATGTGCGAAATGTGGGATAGTGGCTTTCCCGGCACCGCGAATGAGGAAGGCCAAAAGTCATGAAAATGGACATCCAATTCAATGAGGATGCGTTGTCAAAGTTGCTTCAGTCGGAGAGGGCGCAGAGCGCGCTTCGAGGACTGCATGACAACGCGAACCGCATCTTTGCCGATGCGCTTCGCGACCGTGAGGGCAAGAGTGTCGATCAGATCAAGAGCGAGATTGACCGGCGTATTCGTATTGAGAACGATGGCAATTTGGGTGAGCCGATCCTCACGAACATTGCCACGATCATTCACGATGGTCGAAAGGTCTGGATGGAGGCCGACGGCCGGGTGATGGCAGACGACTAGCGATCGATGTTGCGTCGGGTCGGACGCGCAACAATTAAGGGAGCCACAGTGTGGCTCCCTTTTTTTGTACCTAAATGAAGGGAGCCGAGATGGCTCAGAGTAATGATGACGAACTGTTTGAGCAGATCGTCCGCGCCAATTTAGATCTCACGGCGAGCGGACCAGAAACGGTCACGCTGCGGCGAGGTGATACTTGCGCGTCGATGCCCCGTGGGGAGTTCGAGCACTTCGGCACTGAGGTGGGAGAGGCGATCCTCCGCGGTGATGACTTCATGGTGCCATGGACTGCGGTTGCGGGACAGCCGAAGCTAATGGCGTGGGCGATCGCGGAAGGCGCATATCGATGGGCGGTCCTGAGAGCGTTCCGCATGCCCCCATACGAGGCCCAGCAGCTATTGAAGCGCGCTTCGCAGTTCTTGTACTTCGCGGCGACGCTGCGACCTGAGGGAGAGGAGCGTTCCGATGGCTGAACGCAATGTGAAGGTAAAGATCAGCGCTGAGGTGCAGGGCTACATTCAGTCCATGAAGGACGCGGCTCAGGCGACCCGTGACACGGGAACTGAATCGGAGAAGATGGCGCAGAAGGCGCGGTCTTTCGAGCTCGTCGGCAAGGCGGCCCTGTTGATGGGGGCTGGTGTCACTACTGGTCTTGGCATGGCCGTTTCGAAGTTCGCTGATTTTGATCAGGCGATGTCGAATGTGCAGGCGGCTACGCATGAGTCTGCCGGCAACATGGACCTGCTGCGCGATGCGGCGTTGGACGCTGGAGCACGAACCGTGTTCAGTGCGACGGAGGCGGCGAACGCGATCGAGGAACTCTCGAAGGCAGGCGTTGCAACCGCGGACATTCTGAGCGGCGGACTTGATGGCGCTCTCGACCTGGCTGCTGCGGGTGGCTTGGGCGTTGCTGATGCTGCCGGTATTGCGGCGACCGCGTTGAAGACCTTCAATCTTGAGGGCTCCGATATGGCGCATGTCGCGGACCTTCTTGCCGCTGGCGCGGGTAAGGCGATGGGGGATGTCACTGACCTGTCGCAGGCGTTGAACCAGTCGGCAATGGTTGCGAACGCGACCGGGTTGTCGATCGAGGAGACGACCGCTGGCCTGGCCGCGTTCGCGTCGCAGGGGCTTCTCGGTTCTGACGCTGGTACGAGTTTCAAGAGCATGTTGCAGTCGCTCACTCCTTCTTCTGAGAAGGCTGCGGAGACGATGAAGGAGTTGGGCATTAGTGCCTATGACTCGCAGGGTAACTTCATCGGCTTGTCGGAGTTCGCCGGCAATTTGCAGACCGCTCTGAAGGATCTTTCGGTGGAGCAGCAGCAGGCCGCGCTGAAGACGATCTTTGGGTCTGACGCGATCCGTGCTGCGACGGTGCTTTATACCGAGGGGGCTGACGGGATTGAGGAGTGGGAGGAAGCGGTCAATGATTCCGGGTTTGCGTCGGAGACCGCCGCTGCCCGGTTGGACAACCTCAAGGGTGATCTTGAAGCGCTTGGCGGTGCGCTTGAGACTGCCCTGATCGAGACGGGCTCGTCCGCGAATGATGTGATGCGCGACATCGTGCAGACGGTGTCGGGCATGATCGATGCGTACACGTCTTTGCCGAAGCCGTTGCAGGGCGCGACGATGGCTCTTGGGGTAGTGACCGCTGCAGTCGCCACTTTGGGTGGCGCGTTTATGCTGGGTGTCCCGAAGTATGCGGAGTACAAGGCCGCTCTTGGCGACCTTCCGCCGGTCGCGACACGAGCCCACAACGGGCTCGTTGGCATCGGTAAAGGCCTCTCCGTTGTTGCTGGAGGCCTTGCCGCTGTGCAGGTGTTGGACCGACTTGCAAGCTCGGGGCGTGACGCTTCGGTGGGCCTCGAGCAGCTTGAGAAGATGATGCGCGCTGGTGGTGTCGACGGCGCGTTCGACGGTCTCAGCGACGAAGCGAACACGCTGAACAAGTCTCTCGAACTGCTTCTCGGAGACTCGCTCAACTCCAATATGGAACGGTTCGGCTCAACGCTGAACCGTGCTGTCGCTGGTGGTGCCCTCGCTGATCAGGTGCAGGACGCCGGGGAGCGGTTCGCATCTCTCGGCGAAGCACTTGCCGGCATGGTCTCGGAGGGCAAGGCCGACGAAGCCGCTGCGAGGTTCGAGGAGATCGCGGACGCAGCGAAGGCTCTGGGGTTCGAAACGGACGAGGTCTCGAATCTGATGCCTGCGTATGAGGAGGCACTGGCCGGCGTCGATAACGCGAACGCTGACGCTGCTGCTTCGGGCGAGGAGAACTCTGATGCGATAGCTGGTGTCGGCGCTAGCGCGGCGGACGCGCAGGAGCAGATCGAGACGCTCGCGGATTTGATCCGCGACTTCGGGTCCGCGCAGATCGATGCCGACCGTGCAGCGATCGACATGCAAGAGAAGATGAGAGCACTCAACGACATCATGGTCGAGGGGGCTGGTTCGCTCGACATCTACACCGAGGCTGGAAGTAACACGCAGAGCGCCATGCTGGATGTTGCGCAAGGCGCTACTGAGTGGGCTGCATCGGTACTGGAGGCTGGAGGGGAGCAGGAGACCGCAAACGGGATCCTCGATTCTGCTCGTCAATCTCTGATCGATCAGCGCGTTGCTCTCGGTGAGAATGCTGCCGATGCTGAGGCGTGGGCGGCGTCTCGTGTCCCTACTGCGGCTCAGGTGCAGGAAGCGTTGGACAGGGTGACGGGCGCCGCGAACTCGATTCCTGGGAACACGAATGCGAATGTGTCGACTAACGCGGATGCGGCTGCGGCGCAGATCGACAACTTCATTGCGAAGCTGCGGTCGATCCCGTCACCCATCTCGGTTGATATACGCACTCGGGACGCTCTCGTGCTGAGCCCCGAGGGCATCGCAGAAAAATACTATGCGAATGGTGGCATCGTCGCTTACGCGGATGGCGGTATTCAGGAGAACGTGCGCGCGATGCGTGAGTTCGCCGCCGGTGGTGGTGTCGATACTGGCATCTATTCGGGTGGTGCGCCGATCATCAAGTTCGCGGAGCAGGAAACGGGCTGGGAAGCATTCATCAGCGGTAAGCCTTCACAGCGGGACCGGAATCGGCAGATCTGGCTCGAGACGGGTGAACGGCTCGGGATGAATAGCGGCGGCCAGCGGGAAGTGGTGCACGTCCCCACTCACGTGACGGTCGTGGACGCTGACAACCGCATGGTCGGCACGATGCGGGTCGTCGCGAGTAAGGAGATCGATGACTATTCAGCTCAGCAAACTCGCGAAGATCGAAAAGCTGGGTTGTAGAGGCGATGAAGTGTCCGTGGCGACTGAGACCATTGCAGGGTCGCGACGACGCGGCATCGATGATCAGGGAGGACCCATCATGAAAGTGAAGATCAGTGAAGCAGCTCTCAACAAACTGGTGAGTAAACAGACAAAGCAGGCAGAAGACGGCATCAATCGTCGTGCCGCAGGGAAGAGCCCGTCTCAGCTCGAACGGATTGCGAAGGAAGAACTGCGGAAGGCTGGCCTCGAACCGAATTTTGCCGGTGTCAAGAAGATCGCGAAGGAGATCGCTGACAAGCAGTGACCCGTGTGAAGAGTGCCCCTCTCTGGCTACGGCCGGGGAGGGGCACTATTCGTGTTTACGTCTTACGGCGCACCGAGGCCATAGGTGTATTCACCAGTCTCCCAGTTCATCGTCGAGTTGTACGTGTAGCCGTTCATCGTCCCGTCGCCGTTATCGACGTTGGCCGCGAAGCACTTGAAAACAGTAGTGCTCTGGTCGAGATCGTCAGTCGAGCCTCCCCCAATAGGGCTGCAGCTCACCGAGAGGATGGGGCCGGTGAGTACTCCATCGGCAACGTGCCCCTCTGCCATAGCCTTCACAGATTCTTCGATATCTGTCACGCTGTCTTGCCGCATCGCGCGCAGCGCATCGTCCACTTTCTCTTGCGCAGCGGCTTCCTCTTCCGCGGCTTTCTCCGCCGCTTCTGCGCGCTCAGCCTCACGTTCTTGGGCGCGTTCCTCGATCAACGCGAGCCGCTCTTCTTCCTTCTGGTCCGCGATGCCCTTCCAAACGAGACCGCCAGCAGTGCCAAGGACCACAATTGCGCCGACGATCGACAGAATCAGAATGGAACGCTTCGAGAGTCGCTTACGGTTCTTCGCCGGCTGGACGTCGGGTGCGGGAATGTCGAGCCACTGCGAGCCATCCCAGTACTTCTTGGTAGCGGGATCTTCAGGGCTGGGGTACCAGCCGGCGGGAGGCATAGTCATAGGTCGAGACTGACATCATCCAAGCATCCCGCATAGATGAAAACCGGGGTGAAATACGCGATTCATCTCTTTCCGCGCCCTTGTTGCCGCTGCTTCTACTCTTCGGTAGATTCGGTGGTGAAACGCGTCAACGACTGTCAGAGCCCCCTGTGGTGTCCTTCGGGACGCTGCAGGGGGCTTTTCGTCGTTCTCCCATGCCTTATTTCGTGTCAAGGCCTGCCTCTCCGCTCCCTCGGACCGCTCTACTGGAAGGTGGAAAACGCTACAGGCCGAACGCAGGCCCCCGATGGAAGGACGACACGCATGGGCTCGATCAGGTACGACGGACTCACGATCCATTTCGACGAGCGTCTGCTCGCTCACATGCAGGTCGTGATCGTTCAGAAGATCATGCGCGAAGAGTCGTTCCTCATGTCGTGGAAGAACGGGACAAGCGCGGGTGACGGACGTACTGCGATCTGGATCGCTCCCAGTACGTGACTGACGTTCAGCTTCGAAGAGAGTGAGATGCCGGACCTTGATGACGAGTGGTTGCAGCGCCTTGGCGAGTCTGCCAATGCGAACACCGGAATGATCCTGACGGAGAAAGACGGATCGCTGGCGCGGGCAGAAGCCGCAGACACCCCCTATCCGGGAAACCTCCGCGACTCCTGACTCCAGCGATAGTCACCGTGCTTTTACGACAAATTCTGTATCAGGTCAACCCCTTACCTGGTTTCACTTCAATGCCAAGATTTCGTGTATGGGGTATTTGAAACACGGTGAACGAGAGTACGAGTTCGAGGATCGACTGCTGGCCCATCTGCAGTTCGTGATCGGACAGAAGCTCAAGAAGCAGGAGACCTTCTTTCTCAGCTGGAACAAGCCGCACGATCAGGGAGACGGCCGCATGTCGATATGGCTGTCGCCCTACGTGAGTATCGCGTTCCACTTCTCTGGAAGCCGCGACCCGGAACTGAGCAAGGCATGGGTTCTGGCACTGAACGCACTGGCGCACACGTCCCGAGGTCTTATCGCTATCAGCGAAGATGAGGCCAACCGGTTCATCAAGAACAACCCGGACGTGATGTAAGACAAGACGGACGGCCCCTCTCGGAATTCTGAGAAGGGCCGTCCTTTTGTCGCATCCAGTCTGATGTATGGGGTACACGATGCCCGGTGCGACTCTTCTAGCGTGCAGCTCTGCCCTTCGTCCACGAAAGGGATTGACCTGTCGTCGAAGCGGGCGCTAACGCTCGTCCCCATTCGACCAGGGGTCAGATTCGGGGTGGGCCGGTATCACCGGCATCTTGCACCTGACGCACTCCCACCAGCCACCCCACACGGGTGTCACCGGGCCGCGACATGAAGGACATCTGGGAAACATGAGTCCTGACCTGACACGGTAGAAGTGTATTGAGCAGTAAGCGCCCCGCTCCCGAGATGGAAGTGAGGCGCTTGCCGGCCATCGGAGTGGTCGAGCTATGGGGCAGGAGACTTCGATGACAACCACAAGACTGTCACGTGTGTGAGGAAGTTATCAGTGGTTGCGCCTGCCCTCTTAAGTCGACATCCTGCCCCTTCCTCGAGCATGAGAAGTCATCCAGAAGTTTGGGTGCCAGCCCTCGGCACTACTCATCGCGACCTCTGGTGAGACGTCAGCTGCCCGGAGTGTTCGAGCGGCCTTACTTATCGTTCCAGTCCTAGGCCTCCGCGGACTGGGGTGCGTGTTCGTCCGATGACGCCGACTGCGGTTTATAACTCGAAGGCAACGAGAAGTCGATGGACTCTGCGAGAGCAAGCACCGCTTTCGCGCGCTGCAGCTCACGCTCATCGTTCAGTTCTGCCGCGAGAATCGCCAGTCGTTCGTCTCTCAATACGCCGGCCGCGATTTCCGCTAGCGTCTCCGCAATCACGGTAGCCAGCCCATCTCTGAGCTCCTCAAGGTTTGTCTCGTGAATGAGCAGTCTGCGGTCACTCACCTGCAGGTATGCGTCTGGATACCCCTCTCGCGCGAGGCGCTCGCGCGTGGATTCTGCCATGATCTGCGTTACTTCGGCTGTTTTCGCTCGCCGGGTAAATACCGCTTCGACGGTGTAACGAGTGAGCTCACCGTTAACGATCAAGCTGCCCGGAAGGGACCCTACAAGCACCGATTTCAGGCCGAGCGGTCCTTCATTCATGACGTCGATCGTATTATTTTCATTCATAACCGAACGTTAGTGTTCGCGCATGTGCGGCTCACAGGTTCAAACATGATTCGTGTCGCGGCACGGGTGTGCTGTCAGTATCGGCACCATCCCACATTCGGCTCCTAGCGGATCGCTCGTGAGTCTATGAACTCTCGCAGCGCCTGGATCGGGATGCGGTACCTCGCGCGTGAGCCGCCAAGGTCTACCACCCGGGGAAGTGACCCGTCCTTGATTCGAGCGAGAACGTAGTCTTCGCTGGTGTCGAGAAGAGCGGCCGCAGACTTCACGGAGTAGTGGCGAAGCGGAGACTCCGGCTGGACTGACAGAGGCTGCTTCAGTACAGCCACGATTTCTTCGCGGATCATCTTGCGTATCACGGCTGCGATGTTGTCTTCCATGTCTTCGATACTGGTCTGATGACTGAATGGATGACACCCGAGGAGCTCGCACGCCTTACCGGCCACGACCTGAAGTCTCTCGCGAACCTACGATCCGCGAAGCGGCGGTTCCCCTTCTATCGCCTGCAGGGAAGTAGGAAGCCGCTCTATAAGCGTGAAGAGATCGATGCGATTATCGAAGCCTCAAGAATTGAAGTGCGACCGTAGGGGTGTGGTGAACCGCCACCCCCTTCGCCCTGTCAAGCGAGACAAGGGTGTCGGTAGTAGCGACCCCCTTTCGGACAAAGTGGGGGGGGGGGGGGCGAACGCACCCCCATCCTCCGATGAGAAAGGCCCGCGTTTCAAACGTGACCCCAGTCGGTGCTCGCAACTTTTCCGCAACAACTTGTGAAACTATGCCCCGTTCACGGAAATTGAAACGACTCGAAAAACCGCTTAAAAACAACAATCCATCAAATGATGGCCGTGACCGTTAGGGGTAGCACCGGTTTCGAATCCCTGCGGGGGGACGAAAAAGGGCCATGCTTCCGCATCGTGGTTCGGAAGCAGAGACTTTCGGCTTGTCGAAGATCGGTGCATGCCGAACGTGCCGGAGAGCCTACGGGCAGGGATCGCGCACTTCGCAGAGTGAGCATTCGGTCGCGACGGGGATCTCGGAAGGTACTTGTCCGAAATTGCCGAGAAGGTCACGAGACTGAGGGGAAAGCCCGCGGCTAATCTGACGACCATGGCTCGCAGGCTCGTTGTGAAGAGAGATCACAGGACCGAGATTTCTCCAGTGGCGGGCTGAGCTGAATTGCGGGAATGCTGCCGGAACCTCTAGAGAGACGTGCTACCGCAGGCGTCGTGGGTCGCGACCATCCATGCGGTACGTCACCTTGCAGTTGCAATCGAACCCTGCAGTAAATGCCAGAGTCAGAAGCCGGAGATCTCCTTGAACCTCACGTCACTGATCTCATCGGAACCATCGAGGCAATAGGCTTCGAACTTCCATTTGCCTTGAGCATCGATTGTGTTTGTGTTCGCGAGGCACGTGCCGAGGTTCGCACCGTCGACATCCAGAGTATCGAACGTGATTTGCACGTAGTTCGTGATCGCCCTATCGCTGTTGTTCGAAACGTAACCGTTCACAACTGTGGAGAAACCGAATTCGTCGGTGCTGATCGTCCAACCGTCATCCAAGGTGAGGCGTTCGACCGGCTCGGGTTCGGGTTCGGGCTCTGGCTCTGGCTCGGCTGGCGGTGAAGCTGGATCCGGGTCCGAGGAGGGAGTCGACGCATCTGGTTCCGCGGACTTCACATTCTCCTGCGACGCGGATGTCGAGGATGATGCATCCTGTGCTACTGAGTCGAAAGCTGCGCCGACTCCCGCGGTCATCACGGCCGAAGTGAGCGACGCGATCGCCGCCAAGATAAGACCAGTAATCGCCATACCCTTGGACTGCTTCTTCACCAACGCCGCGATGCCCAAAGCGACGCCGATCAGGCCGAGCACAATGCCGACTACCGGAATCAGCCCGAGCAAGAACGCAACTATCCCGACGACAAGCGCGGCGGTTGCGAGGCCGAACGCCTGAGGCGGCGGGGGAGAGTACTGCGGCGCGTACTGATAAGACTGCGCATCGCCGGTAACGTAGGACATCGTCCAATCCTGGCAGTTCGCTGAAGCGATGCAGTTCTTCTCAACCCAAGTTCACCCCGAGAATCACCCGAACGGGCGTCTAGCGCTCACGCGCCGCTCGCTGCGAAGGCCGCACGCCGCTGATCGGACGTTGCAAGGACCTTCCGGGCGGATCGCGGCGGAGCTTCCTCGTTGGGAAACGCTGCCACTTCGCAGTTGAGCCCGCGCGGGGCAGGGTTCCGCACGGCCCCAGCGGCAGCTCAGGTGAGTTGCGCGGTGCGCTAAACCAGGCTTCGGTTACCTCTGCCACCGCATAATCCGACCGCTCAACCCGCGCCGCCCTCGACGCCTGACACCAGCCGACGCAGGCGCCGGCGCCGCTGCACGGCGAAGGCGATGCTCGCCGTGATCACGAGCGCGCCGCCGGCCGGGAGCACGAGATTGCCGCACAGCACCATGAACCACGCGCCGATGTTCGCACCCTCTGCCCCGACGAGGGAGTCGGAGAGCAGGAGGTGCGCGCCGAACGCGGTCGGGGCGACGAACAGGCCGATCCCGATCGAGATCGTGAGCGCCTGCCGCACATGGTCGCTGAGCAGCCACGTGCCCGCGGCCGCCAACGCGAGCGCGATGAGCGCGGAGGCGGCCATCCATGCCAGGCCAGCGGCCGAGTAGCCGTGGGTCACTCGCAGGGAGACCGCAGTGGCCCAGGGGAACGCGAGAACGGCTGCGACCAGGAGTAACTGGCCGAGGCGATAGCGTGGCGGGCGCTGCATCACATGAACGTAGCAGCAGCCCCATGTCGCACCGGGCACAGGCGATACGACGTTCGGCAGCCAGGGCCCACCCCTACAGGTGGAACCGCTTCGCGAGTTCGAGCCGCATCTCGCGCCCGCGCAGCACCTGCACGTCGGCGAGCACGAGCAGGCTGACAAGCACGCAGGTCCATGACGCCCAGGGGTTGGTGACCCATCCGAAGAGCAGGAACACGAAGGGCACGAGCCCGAGCAGCACGGTGAGCCCGCTGTAGACGAGGTGCTCGGTGACGTCGATGCGCAGCAGTTGCACGGTGATGAGCAGCGCGATGATCGCGGAGGCGCACACGATCGGAACGGCGTAGGTCAGCGACCAGCGCTGCCAGCCGCCCAGGTAGTCCCAGTACACGCAGACGAGCCCGATGAGCGCGACGAGGTAGACGGTGCCCTTCGCGACGTTGCGGCGCTTGCGCACCGCCATGGTCACGACGAGCCACATGGCGGTGACGCCGATCCACACGGATCGCCACACCCCGATGCCGTCGAGGTCGCGCGAGAAGAAGAGCTGCACGAGGAACGAGGCGAGGATCACGGCGAGCGACGCGAAGAAGAGCGATTGCAGCACGCGCCGCTTGGAGAAGCTGAGCGGAATGCGGGGCAGCGGATCGGGGGAGGGGGCGCCGGTCAAGGGGGCCGTGCAGAGCGGGCAGGTGGTCCAGGCGCCCTCGACGGTGACGGAGCAGGCGGCGCAGCGGCTCATGCGGGCGCCCCCGGGTCGGTGTCGCGGGCCCCCGGATCCGCATCGCCGGCGCCGCGGCTCCCGAGATCGGCGATCCCGCCCCGACCGCGCACGGGCCCGGCGGAGCGGCCGGTGTCGGGTTCGGCGGCGAGCTCGTCGGCTGTGACGCGCGCCGCCGCGACGGTGACGTCGACGCCGCTGGCGGTGAGCATGCGCGCGAACGCCCGCACGTGGTCGGTCTCGACGAAGGGCGAGGTGAAGCATACGGTCAGCTGCCCGGCGTGCGACATGGCGCAGAACTGCGGTCGTACGGCGGAGACGTGGAAGAGCAGGCGGCCCACCCGCGACTCCGCGGGCTCCGGCAGTACGACGCGGCCCAGGTTGGATACGGCGACGCTCAGCCCCCGGTTGTTGCCCCAGTTGATGAGGCGGAGGATCGCGTCCTTCAGCACGCGGGGGAGCACGCGCAGCAGCGGCGTCCGTTCGAAGCGGATGAGTCGGCGCAGCTTGCGTTCGAGGGCCTGGGGCGCGGCCTTGGGGCGAAACTGCGCCTCGAGGTCGCGGCAGATCGACCCGAGATCGTCTCCGGTGCCGTCAGCGGAGAAGGTGTGCTGCACGCGCACGGTGGCGAAGAAGTTGCGCGCGGAGGTCGACGGGAAGAACTGCCGCAGGTTGATGGGGATGGATGCGGCGAGGGTGTCGGCGCGCCCGAGGGCGCCGATCGATTCTCGGAGCGCCCGGAAGAAGAGGGCCGTCAGGTACATCGTGAGTGAGGACTGCTCGGCTCGGGCGAGCGCGAGCACCGCCTGCACCGGCATGGTGAGCTCGACGACGCGGGTGCGGTTGTCGGGCGTGCGCGTGCCGCGGATGCGGTGCACTCGCGACCGGGGCGCGCCGTTCGCGCTGCGGGCGCGCAGGCGATCGGCGACGCGGGTGCGCACCGTGATGGCGGCGGACGCGGGGTCGGCGGCATCCGTCTGCGCCATCGGCGCGCGCCCGCGGTGGAAGTAGTGCGAGAAGCTGTCGGCGATGAGCTCGTGCGACGGCCTCGGCTCGGGGTCGAGTGCGGCGGGCGGGGGATCGGCCGCAGGCGCCGAGGGGAGCCCCGATTCCCGGGCATCCGCGCCGGCATCCGTGCCGGCACCCGCATCCGCACCCGAGCCAGCGCCTGCACCGGCGGCGGCGGCAGCGGGCCCCTGCGCACGCAGATAAGCGTCGAGGAGGTCGGTGAGGAACCACAGCGCTCCGGTGCCGTCGGAGAGGGCGTGGAAGATCTCGAGCACGATGCGCCGACGCCGGTAGACGACGCGGAAGAGCAGGTTGCGGCGATCCTCCCGGTAGATCGGAGCGCAGGTGGGCAGGTGCTCCGGTGCGACGGTGGGGCGCAGGTCGCTCGTCTGCAGGTAGTACCAGAACATGCCGCCCCGCAGCACCGCGTGGTAGAGGCGGTAGCGATCGTAGGTGGCGTCGAGCGCCTCCTGCAGGGTGCGCGGGTCGACGTCGTGGTCGACCTCGGCGCTGATGCGGAACACCTTCGGATCCGCGTCGCTGCGCGCCGCGAGGAAGATGTTCGAGGCGTTGTCGAGCCTCACCCACGAGTCGGGCATCAGCCGGAGGCCTCCGCCGAGCTCGGGGGAGCGTCGCCGTCGAGGAAGGCGTTGATCACGTCGTAGGCCTCGCGCAGCGATCGGGAGAACCGCGGCAGGGTGATGAACCCGTGCAGGGCGCCGTCGACCCGGTGCACCGTCACTCGATTGCCCGCGCGCTGCAGGGCCGCGCCGTAGGCCTCGCCCTCGTCGCACAGCAGGTCGAGCTCGGCCGTGACGATGAGCGTCTCGGGCTGCCGGGAGAGATCGTCGGCGACCAGCGGCGCGACGAGCGGCTGGGCGCGCGCAGCGGGATCGGGAACGTACAGCTCGAAGTACTCCTGCACCTCGGTGTTGGTGAGCCGGTAGTCGCCCCCGTGCCGTCGCACGGAGGCGAACGGGGAGGTCACCGGGTCGTGATCCCAGTGCGTCACCGGGTACAGCATGATCTGCCGCTCCGCGCCGCGCCCTCCGCGGTCGCGCAGCGCGAGTGAGACGGCGGCGGTCAGGTTGCCGCCCGCCGAATCCCCGACGAGCACGACTTCCGAAGTCGCCGCCGCGCCCGCTCGCGACGGGTCGGCGAGCAGCAACTCCGCGACGCGCAGGCAGTCGTCGAGGCCGGCGGGGAACGGGTGCTCGGGGGCGAGGCGGTAGTCGACGGACGCGACGACGCACCCGGTGAGGTCGGCCATTATGGCGCATGCGGGCGTGTAGCTCTCGATGTCGCCCGTCACCCAGCCCCCGCCGTGGAAGAAGAGCAGCACCTCGTCGCGCCGGCGCTCACGCGGGTGGAACACGCGCACCGGGATCGGGTGATCGCCGTCCGCCGACATGATCTCCACGTCGAGCGCGCGGTAGCGCGAGGGCGGCAGCACGGCGAGCTGGCGCTGCGCCCGGCGCACCTTCTCGTAGTCCTCGCGAATGTCGAGCCGGGGCGCGGCGAAGAGCCGCAGCACGCGGCGCACGATCCAGTTCACCCGCGAGGGGCGTCGATCGTCGGGCGTCATGGAAGCCAGCGTAACGCCCGTTCGGGGCACGCCCCTGAACCGCGCTGCGGCGGAACGCATAGGGTGGGTGCCGTGGCCTTCGCAAAACTCGTGCTCGTCGTGACGATCTTCGTCGTGATCGCGCTCGCGATACTCATGCGGGTGCGCGCCGCCCGGCTGCGCCGGGAGCGGGCCCGGGCCGCTTCCAGGGCCGAAGCGGTGCGCGCGCTCCGCGGCGGCGGCTCCGCGGCTCCCGCCCGGCGAGCAGACGCACCCGTCGATCCCAGCTGATTTCGTGCCGCCGCCGCTAGGATGCAGAGCATGTCTGGTGGATTGATTGCCGCGCTCGTCGCGGCCGGCGTGCTCGTCCTGCTGATCGGCTACGTGTGGGTCACGTACAACTCCCTCGTCACGCTCCGCGTGCGCGTCGACGAGGCGTGGAGTGACATCACGGTGCAGCTGAAGCGCCGGGCCGACCTCATCCCGACCATCGTCGAGACGGTGAAGGGGTACGCGGCGCACGAGAAGGGCGTCTTCGAAGACGTGACCCGGGCGCGCGCCGAGACGATCTCGGCTGAGGGGCCCGCCGAGGCGTCCGCCGCCGAGAACCACATGCAGCAGGCGCTGAAGAGCATCTTCGCGGTGGCCGAGGCGTACCCGCAGCTGCAGGCCAGCCAGAACTTCCTGCAGCTGCAGAGCGAGCTGGTCGACACCGAGAACAAGATCCAGGCGTCACGCCGCTTCTACAACGGCGGCGTGCGCGAGTACAACACCAAGATCCAGGTGTTCCCGAACACGCTCTTCGCGCGCGGCATGGGCTTCACGGAGCGCGAGTTCTTCGAGGTCGAAGACGTCGCTTCGATCTCGGAGCCGCCGCGCATCCAGTTCTGAGCGGGGAGGGCCGTGTACCGCGCAATCCGCCGAAATAAGGTCAACAGCGTCCTCATCATCCTGCTGTTCCTCGGCATCGTCGGGGGTCTCGGCTATCTCGCCGCGTACATCTACCAGTCGCCCGGCATCGTGATCTCCGTCGTCGCGATGGCGGCGATCTACGCGGTGATCCAGTATTTCGCGGCCGGGCGGCAGGCCATCTCCATGAGCGGCGCGCGCCAGATCACGCAGGCCGACCACCCGCGCCTGTACCGCATCGTCGAGAACCTCGCCATCACCACCGGCACCCCGATGCCCGAGGTCTACATCGTCGACGATCCGGCGCCGAACGCCTTCGCCACGGGGCGGGATCCGCAGCACGCGAAGGTCGCGGCGACCACCGGCCTGCTCGACCTGATGACCGACCCCGAGCTCGAGGGCGTCATGGCGCACGAGCTCGGCCACGTGCGCAACTACGACATCCGCGTCTCGATGATCGTCTACGGGCTCGTCGTCGCCGTGGGCATGATCGCCGACGTGCTCGTGCGTCTCGCCTTCTTCGGGCGCAACAACAACAACGGCAATCCCGTGGTGCTGATCTTCGGCCTGGTCGCCATGCTCGTCGCGCCGCTCGTCGCCACCGCCGTGCAGCTCGCGGTCTCGCGCCAGCGCGAGTACCTCGCCGACGCGACGGGTGCGCTCACCACGCGCCACCCCGAGGCGCTCGCGAGCGCGCTGCACAAGCTCTCGACCTACGGGCAGCCGCTGCAGCGCCAGCAGTCGAGCATGGCGCACCTCTGGATCGCGGATCCGCTGAAGCCGGGCGTGGTGCAGCGGCTCTTCGCGACGCACCCGCCGATCCCCGAGCGCATCCGCCGTCTGCTCGACATGGGCGGCAAGTTCTAGCTCGCGCGGAAGCGGGTGAGGCGCCCGGGGCGTCGCACGCCGAACGGGCGTAGGGTAGGAGGACAGCCGAGGAGGTCGCCCCCACCGTGTCCACAATGTTCCGCTCGCTCTCCGTTCGCGACTACCGCATCTGGTTCTTCGGGGCGCTGGTGTCGAACATCGGCGCGTGGATGCAGGCGACCACGCAGAGCTGGGTGGTGCTCACCGAGCTCACGGACACGAACGCCGCCGCGGTGGGTACGACGATGGCGCTGCAGTTCGGCCCGCAGCTGCTGCTGGTGCCGTTCAGCGGGGCGGTGGCGGATCGCTTCGACCGGCGGCAGGTGCTGCTCGTCACGCAGTCCCTGCTGATGCTGCTCGCCGCGGGACTCGGCGTGCTGCTCATCACGGGGCAGGCGGAGCTGTGGCACCTCTACGGCTTCGCCCTGGCGCTCGGCGTGGTGAACGCGTTCGACACGACCGCGCGGCAGGCGTTCGTCTCCGACCTCGTCGGGCTCGGCCAGACCTCGAACGCGGTGGCGCTCAACTCCGCGTCGTTCAACTCGGCGCGGCTCATCGGCCCCGCAGTGGCGGGCCTCCTCATCGCGGCGATCGGATCCGGCTGGGTCTTCATCATCAACGCCGTGTCGTTCCTGGCCGTGCTGGGCGCGCTGCTCATGATCCGCACCCGTCGCTCCGCGCCGCCCGAGGGGGCGCGCGAGTCGCAGTGGCGGCAGCTGTCGGCCGGCTTCCGCTACGTGCGCGGGCGGCACGACCTGCTGGTCATCTTCGTCATGGTGTTCCTCGTGGGCGCCTTCAGTATGAACTTCCCGGTGATCTCGTCGACGATGTCGCTCGAGTTCGGGCGGGGCGCGAGCGACTACGGCCTGCTGTCGTCGGTGCTGGCGATCGGATCGCTGGCCGGTGCGCTGCTGTCGGCCCGGCGCCCCTCGGCGCGCATGCGCGTCGTGATCATCGCGGTGGGCGGGATCGGGCTCATGAGTCTCGTAGCGGCTCTCATGCCGACGTTCTGGAGTTTCGCGGCGACCCTCGTCTTCTTCGGGCTCGCGATCTCGACGATGCTCACCACCGCCAACGGCTTCGTGCAGACCACCGCCGAGCCCGCGGTGCGGGGGCGCGTGCTCGCGCTGTACATGGCGATCCTGATGGGCGGTACGCCGATCGGAGCGCCGCTGGTGGGCGCGGCCGCCGATGCGCTCGGACCCCGATCCACCCTGTTCATCAGTGCGGCCGCCGGGCTCATCGCGTTCGCGATCGGGGTCGTCTGGCTGTTCTCCGAGCGACGGCTGCGCTTCCACCGCGAGGGGATGCATCTGCGGGTCACGCATCGCGGGCGCCCCGGCCTCGATGACGATCCGGGTGCGCAGGTCGAGACCCTCACGGCGCCGATCTCGGTGCTGCGGAGGAGCACGGTGCCGGTGATGGGGGCGGGGGAGTCGGCACCGCAGGAGGGTTCGGGAACCTCAGCGACGGGGGCGATCTCGATCGAGGATCTGCCGGGCGCCGACGACGGGACCGCCGAGCCTCGGTTCGGGCCCCGCGGCGGCGAGTAGGCCCCGCGCGATCTCCGCTCCGATCTCGTGGAGGAACGCGCCCGCATCGCGCATGCTCGATGCGCGGTCGGGCGCGCGATCCATCGTGGCGTAGCAGGCCGCGAACCCGGCATCCCGCCACTCGCGCTCGGAGAGCGACGACCGGCCGCAGACGACGACCGTCGGGATCTCCAGCGAGGCGGCGGCCTGCAGCACCCCCACCGGGGTCTTCCCGCCGAGGCTCTGCGCGTCGAAAGAGCCCTCCCCGGTGATCACCAGATCGGCCCCCGCCAGGTGCGCTCGCAGTCGTGCGAGCTCGCACACCACGTCGACTCCGGGCCGCCGCAGCGCGTGCAGCACCGCGAGCGCGGCGAAGCCGACGCCCCCGGCGGCCCCCGAACCGGCCCGCTGCGCGGCGGGCGCCGCCGGTCGCTCCGACGCGCCTCGCGCTTCGGTCTGCGGCGCACCCAGCGCGTCCTCGAGGAGCCGGGCGAACCTCGTGAGTCCGAGTTCGAGCTGCGCCACCTCGGCGACGCTCGCCCCCTTCTGCGGCGCGAAGACGCTCGCAGCACCGCGGGGGCCGAGCAGCGCGTGATCGACATCGCTGGCGAGGGTGACGTGCACGTTCGCGAGCCGAGCGTCGAGGCCGTCGAGTTCGATGCGCTCGACGTGGCGCAGCGCGCCGCCCCCGTCGGGCACGTCGGCGCCGTCGGCGTCGAGCAGTCGGGCGCCGAGTGCCGCCAGCATGCCCGC